>VBJX01000074.1:365-11036 GCA_005879775.1 Chloroflexota bacterium | reverse complement strand
GGTGATGATCAGGTTGGGCGTCGTGTAGAGGGGCGAGTCGGGCGGAAGGGGCTCTTCGTTGAACACGTCCAGCACGGCGCCTGCGATCCAGCCCGCTTCCAGCGCCCGGCGCAGCGCCAGCTCGTCGATGAGTCGGCCGCGGGCGATGTTGATCAGCCAGGCATGCTCGGGCATCTCCTGCAGCTGTGGCGCCCCGATCATCCCTGCCGTCTCCTCAGTGAGCGGTGCAGCGACCACCACCACGTCGCTGGCGCGCAGCAGCTCACCCAGCTGGTCGAGGCCGAGCAGCTCGACGTTGGGCAGGTCGCTCGCCCCGCGCGCCGGGTGGCGTCGGGTGGCCAGGATGCGCGCCCCGAATGGAGCGAGCAGCTGCGCAATCTCCGAGCCGATGCTGCCGAAGCCCACGATCCCGATCGTCAGGCCACCCAGCTCGGTACCCCGCAGTGGCTGCCAGGTGCGCTCCCGCTGCAGCTCGAGGAGCTGGGGCAGATGCCGCACGATGGCCAGGCACATCATCACCACGTATTCGGCGATCGGCCGGCTGAAGACCCCGCGGGCGTTGGTGACGACCAGGCCACGACCACGGACCGCCGGGGTCGCGACCCGGTCGATGCCGGCCGAGAACGAGTGGATCCACTCCAGGCGCGGCGCTCGCCGGATGATGTGATCCAGGACCGATGCCGGGACGCCACCCCGCAGCAGGACCCTGGCCGAGGCCATGGCCGCCTCGGCGTCGTCGTGGACGAGCCCCTCCCGCGACATCTGCACGACCTTGACCCCGGCCACCGCCTCGAGGCGTGCCACCTGGTCGGCCTGGAGCGGGGCGCCGAAGATCGGCGTCGTCAGGATGACGATCTCGTCGGCGCTCAGCTCCTACGCCCCCGCTGCCGCGATCGTGTCGATGCGCCTCATCCAGCGCTCCGGGTGAGCGATCTCGTCGAGGCTCGGCAGCCGATCCGGTCCCTCCCAGACGCGGTTGAGGAGGTCGCGCCCGCGTGCCGCCAGGACCGCGTCGACGAATCGCTCGCCGGCCGCGTACTGCTCGAGCTTCAGGTCGAGCCCGGTGAGGCGCAGGATCGCCCGCTCCAGGGGTCCGCGCTGCTCGTTGCGGCGCTCGAAGCGTTCGTGGAGGCGGGCGAATCCCGGCAGGATCTGCTCCCCCACCGCGTTCATGACGTGGTTCGAGTAGCCCTCCAGGAGCGACATCAGCGCCTGGGTGCGGCGGAAGCTGGCGCGCTGCGCCGGCGTCATCAGGCGCTCCAGCCAATGGCCCCCGCGCTGGGCGACGGCCTCGCGCAGTCGCTTCCCGAGCCCACCGCTCTCGGCTGCAAGCTGCTCGATCGCCTCGCCGACCAGGCTGGCGAAATGGCCGCGCAGCCACGGGTAGGCTTCGAACTCGAAAGCGTGCGTCGCCTCGTGCAGGGCGATGAAGGTGCGGAACTCGTCGAGCGGGATGCGCATGGTGGCAGCCGTGGCGGCGATGTTCTGCTCGACGAAGTGGAGCCGGCCGCGGGTCGTGTCGCCGGCGGCCAGCACGCTGACGTCGTACTGGCCGAGCACCTTGCCCGCCAGGAAGGCCATCAGGAATCCGAGCTGCTGGTTGCCAAGGGAGCGATTCAGGATGCGGGTCAGGGCGCGTCCGGGGGTATCGGCGCCGACGGTAGCCTCGTTGATGATCCGCTCCACCCGGCCGAAGAGCTGCTTGAAGGTCGCCAGGTTGAGGTCGATCCAGGTGAGCCGATCAACCACGACCGGCGTCTCGAGGGCACGGGGCAGCTCGGCGCCGATGGTGGCGGCCACCAGCGGCTCGATCCGCAGCAGGATCTCGCGGTAGAAGGCCTCGGCGGCCTCGCGCTCCGCGGCGCTCAGCAGTTCGGCGGCCGAGCCAAGGCGGCGGCGGGCGATGTTGCGGACGGCCTCCCAGTCGATGAGCCGCGTTCCCGCCCGGCGCAGCAGCTCGCGCTGGGCGACCGTGGCGCCCACCGCCAGCAGCCCGCCGACGACGATCCCCATCCCCAGGCGGGCCCCGTTACGTGGCATGCGCTGAGTCTAGACGCCCTCGACCGCGGCACGCTCGACGGCCGGCAGCTCTGCCCCGAAGACCCGGCCCGCGACGGCGCTGAAGGCCTCGACCGGCCCCGTGGTGGCCACCCGATGACGGCTGGAGCCCGATGAGGACCGGGCGCGCAGCGCCTCGAGCAGGTCCTCGGCGGCGAGCGCAGCGGTGAAGGCCGAGTCGACGACCGCCACCCCGGGCCCCACCTCGGCCTCGATGAGCGGCCGCAGAAGCGGGTAGTGGGTGCAGCCCAGGAGCAGCGTGTCGATGTCGGGATCCGCGGCCAGCAGCTCCCCCAGGTAGCCGTGGAGCAGCCCCTCCGCCCGTGGGCCGCTCATCTCTCCGGCCTCGACGAGGGGCACCAGCTCGGGACAGGCCTGCTGGGTGACGATGAGCCTCGCGTCGGCCTCCCCGATGGCGGCCGGATACGCGCCCGACGCCACCGTGCCGGCGGTGGCGATCACGCCCACGTGCCCCGCCCGGGTCGAGGCCGCCGCCGATACGGCGCCGGGACGCACGACACCCAGGACCGGGACCGGAGAGCGGTCGCGCACCTGGGGCAGGGCCTGGGAGGTGGCGGTGTTGCAGGCCAGGATCAGCAGCTTCACGTCCTGCGCGAGGAGCCAGTCGGCGCATTCGAGCGTGAAGCGCCGCACGTCGTCGGCGGGTCGCGGCCCGTACGGCGTACGCGCGCCGTCGCCGAGGTAGACCGTCGCTTCCGCCGGCAGCCGGCGTCGCACTTCGGAGAGGACGGTGAGGCCGCCCACCCCCGAATCGAAGAGACCGATCGGCCGCTCGTCCGAGCCGGTGCCCACGCGCTCGGTCAGGGCCCGGCCATCGCCGGAGCCCGATCGCGCAGCCGGGCGGCGAGCTTGTCGGCAATCGCCCGCACCCCCTTCGAGATTGGCTCATCGGGGCTGGCCAGTACGAAGGGGACCCCCTCGTTGTTGGCGGCCAGCACCAGCCGCCCATCGGAGACCACCTCGAAGTCGACCGGCTGCCCGAGCACCTCCTCGACATCGGCCTTGGACATGCCGCCGGCAGAGTCGGATCGGTTCAGCACCGTCGCCAGCTTGGTCGGGGGGTAGCCGATGGCCATGAAGGCCTCGCCGGCCATCGCCAGGCTGCGGATCGCCATGCTGTCGTAGGCGAGCACCTGCAGGATCAGGTCGCTGGCGTCCAGGAAGGCGAGCACGTCGTCGGTGAGCCCGGCGCGCGTGTCGACGATCACGAATTCGTAGATCTGGCGGATGATGCTGAGCGCCTTCTCGATGTCGCGCACCGTCACCATCTCGGCCATCTCGACCCGCGGCGGTGCCAGCAGGATGTCGATCCCCGAGGGGTCCTTCCAGACCACCTCGGCCACGTCGGAGTCGCGGATCCGGTCGGTGGGCAGGTTGACGATGGAGGGCACCGCGGCCGGCACCCGCAGCAGGCCACGCAGGTCGCTGAACTGCATCGAGCCGTCAATCAGGCAGACGGTGTGCTCTCGCCCGAGCGCCACCGCCAGGTTGTAGGCAAGGGTGGTTCGCCCCACGCCGCCCTTCGGCGAGAAGAGGGTGACCATGACCGAGCCTGCCCGCGCGCCCTCCGAGCCCCGTTGCTCATGCGTTCGCCGCACCAGGGTGGTCAGGTCGAAGCCGGAGAACGGCATCCGCAGCACCGAGTCGACGCCGTGCGCTGGATCCTCGGTAACGGGGTTCTGGGGGACCGTCAGCATGATGATCGAGACCATCGGGTCGGCCCGCCGCACCTGCTCGGCGACCTGGCGCCCCGAGACGCGCCCTTGAAGCAGTGCATCCACGATGAGCACGTCAGGCCGGAACTCGCCGACCGCGGAGAGAGCGCGCTCACCGGAGGTGACCACCTCGAGCATCTTGATCTGGGCCTGGGCCTGCAGCAGGGATCGCATGTGCGATGCCACCTGCGGCACGTCCTCCACGACCAGGAGCCGGATCTGCTCGGCCAAACCTCTACCTCGTGCGGTCGCCAGCGGCCGGATCGGCTCGTCTGACGACGAAGATGCGGCGCTCGCTGTCGGGCTGCGGGCGATCGAGGTCGTGCGAGCCGTACGCATGCTCGACGGCCATCCCCGCCTCGGCCACGACCCGGGCCAGCGCCTCCGCTGATGGATACCAGAGCCGATGGCTCGAAGGAAGTCGCGCTATCGTACCATCGGGCCGTACCGCATCCACGATCGTGGAGAAAGCGACGCGCAGCCCCTCGGGCGCCTCGCGCCGCATGAGCTCTGAGCGTCTCACCACCTCTCCGCCCTGCCATTGGCGGCGCCAATCGACCGAGAGCGGCAGATCCCGGGAGGGCATCTGGGCCGGGCCGACATCGTCCAGGATCAGGACACCGTGGCGAGTCAGGGCGCGCCGAGCGCCGCTCAGCACGCGCAGGGCCTCCTCCGGGCCGTCCAGGTGCGGCAGCAATCCGGCCGCGATCGCCAGGTTGAACCGGCCGTTGAGCTCCAGCGAGCCAAGGAGCCGAACGTCGCCCAGGACGAGGCGGATCAGGCCGGTGTCCTGCGCCCGGCTGAGCTCCTCGTCGGAAGCGATGCGCGACTCGGCGCGCCGCAGGAGAGCGGCAGAACCGTCGACCCCCACGATGCGGGTCGCGCCACCCTGGAGCAGTGCCGGGAAGAGGCGGCCGGAGCCGCAGCCCAGGTCGAGGACGGCACGCCCGTGGCGACGGGCCATCTCGCGGTAGAAGTGGAGATCCTCGACCACCTCGTCGTGCTCGAGGTCGTAGAGCTCGGCGAGCAGATCCGGATCCGTCGGCTGCCCGGCGAAGATGTCGGCAGTCACGCCGGCGAGCCACTCGACCGCTCCACCCAGGGTCACGATGAACAATCCGACCGGTGGCGAGAGTGCGTCGCCAAGCCGCAGCCCCGCCAGCGCGGCGACTGTCGCCGCCACCAGGGCCCCCCGCCGCGCGGCACGACCCCATGCCCCGCGATAGACGATCCGGCGGCGGAGGGCGACCTCGGCAAGAAAGGCGAAGGGGGTGACCAGGAGCCCGACCGTCAAGGCCAGGAGGGCCAGCACGATGCCTCGGTTGGCGGCCGCTGCCGGACATGGTTGCGAGGCGCTCTCGCTCGGACAGGCGTGGGCGGCGAAGGCGAGCAGGACCACCGTGCCCAGCACGGCGAGCAGGACCATGGTCACCACCGCCAGGCGAGTCCTGGAGCTCACGGGTGCGTCCCGTCAATCACCGCATCGCGTCGGGGCAGATCTCACGGAAGGGGCAGAACCCACAGCGCATGGGCGACGGGTCGGCGTCGAAGCGCCCGGCCCGGATCCCCTCGGCGGCGGCAGCCATCTGCTCGGTCGCCTTCGAGAGCCGCTTCTCAGTCGGAACGGAGCGGCCCACCAGGCCCGACTCCAGGAAATGGAGCGCCAGCTCGTCGGGCAGCCGGCCGTGCTGTGCGTCGTAGGCGATGGCGTAGATGGCCAGCTGCAGCGATTCGCGGGCACGGCGGTTGGCGGTGGCCGGGTCGCGGACGTCGCTCGACTTGTAGTCGGTGATCGTCACCCGCCCATCGGTCTCCCGGTCGATCCGGTCGTAGCGACCCCGAACCCGATCGCGCCCAAGCGGCATGCTGAACTCCTGCTCGACGGCAGTCGGGCGAGCCGGGTCGAGCTGCTGCTCCGTCCAGAACTGCTCGAGCGCCGCGCGCGCCGCGGATCTGCGGGCCTCCTCGTGATCGCGGGTCAGGAAGCCGACTGGCTCCCATGCCGCGCCCAGCTCGCCGAGGAGCTCATCGAGCGACATGGCGCCGCCGGCCATCTGGCGACGGTGGTAGGCCTGCACCGCGGCGTGCAGTGCGCGGCCGTATGCCATCTGGTGCGAGGCAGGCGTCGGAATCCGGATCAGATGCCCGAAGCGGTACTTGGCGGGGCATTCCAGGTAGTCGTTGATCGCGCCGTAGCTCAATGAGAGCGGTCGATCTCCGAGCGATGGCAGCGCGGCTGCCGCTGGCTGGCGGGCAGGCCTGGCGTGGCGCGCCAGGCGCTCGCTCATGTTGGGCTCAAGCGTGCCGAGCGGGGTCGCCGGTGGCAGGTCGAGCGCCTCGAGCACGAAGGGGCTCAGCCGCCGGGCCGAGCGCCCGCCATAGTCCTTGGCCCAGCTGAGGGTGAGCTGCTCGCGGCAGCGGGTCATGCCCACGTAGAAGAGACGCCGCTCCTCTGCCAGGTGGTGATCGCCGTCCGGGAGCGGCTCACGTACCAGCTCGGCCGGGAGTGGCAGCAGGTCACCGCGCGAGCGAGTCGGGAAGCGGTCCTCGACCAGGCCGATCATGTAGACCAGCGGGAACTCCAGCCCCTTCGCCTTGTGGTAGGTGAGAACGTGGACCGCCTCGCCCTCATCGGGGGCGACGTCGGCGGTCGAGGGATCGTCGCCTGCCTCCAGGAGCGTGTCGAGCTGGGCAACGAGGAACGGCAGGCGGTCGTCGCGCAGCAGGGCCGACTGTCGCCGCACGATCTCGAAGAAGCGCGCCACGTTGGCCAGCCGCTCTTCGCCGGTCTCCCGCGCCTCGGCGGCAAGCCTGGCCAGCCATCCCGAGCTGGTGATGAAGTGGTAGAGGAGCTCCCCGGTCGTGCGCTCGGTGCTCATCGCCCGATGCTGGTCGAGGCTGGTCAGCAGGCGGCTCACCACCTGCAGCGATCGCCGGCCGAACGGGCTCGTCTCCGGTTGGTCCGATGCCTGCCGCAGCGACATCTCGAGCGGCGTTCGACGTCGCGAGGCCGCGTTCAGAGCCAGGGTCACGTCGTGCGGATCGAGGCCGAAGAGCTCCGAAGTGGCGAGGTCGTAGCAGCTGACCGAGTCGGAAGCGTCGTTCACCGCGCGCAGGAAGCTGATGAGGAGCCGCACCTCTGGCTGGCGGTAGAGGCCCGCGGTGCCGGTGAAGCGCCACGGCACACGCACCATGTTCAGGGAGCGCAGGATCGGGTCCGCGTCGCGGTTGGTGCGCACCAGGACGGCGTGGTCACCGGGGCGGCGGCCGCCACGGATCGAGGCCGCGATGCGCTCCGCGACGGCATCCGCCTCATCGCTCCCCGAGTCGTAGCCGAGCAGCTCGATCGCCTCGTCAGTCGTCCCCGTGGCTGCGGCGAAGCGGGCACGCGCCACCAGTCGCTTGTCGAGCCCTTCTCGAGCCTCGAGGCGGTCAGGGTCGTTGTGCCGGATGAGCCGGTAGGCGGCGTCCAGGATCGGCTGCCGGCTGCGGAAGTTGTCCGTCAGCACCACGCTGGCCGCCCGCGGATACGAGGCCCGGAACCCGAGGATGTTCGACAGGGCGGCGCCACGGAAACGGTAGATGCTCTGATCGTCGTCGCCGACCACGGTGATGTTCGCCCGTTCTCCGCCCGCCAGGAGCTTGACCAGCTCGAACTGGGCATGGTTGGTGTCCTGGAACTCGTCGACCAGGAAGTAGCGATACCTGCTTCGCTCTGCCTCGAGGATCGCCGGATGGTCTCGCAGCAGGCGCAGGGCGAGGCTCACCTGGTCGCCGAAGTCGAGGCGGTCGTTCTGGCGCATCAGGCGCTCATAGGCTTCGAAGAGCCCGGCCAGCTCGGCCTGCCGCGCTACCTCCTCGGCCAGCGCCTCGTCCCCGGGTTGCTCCTCGGCCGCCATCCGCAGCGCGTCCGCGGCGTGTCGATACTCGGCGGGGGTCACGTCCTCGTCACGCGCGCGACTGATGAGCGTGACGAGGGCCTGCAGGAAGCGGGTGGGGTCGCCCAGCGGACGGAACCGGTCGAGGGGCAGGTCGAAGAGATGCTCGCGCAGGAAGATCACCTGCTCGGCCCGCGACAGGACGGTCGACCGATCCGAAAGGCCGGCCTCGAGAGCGTGGTCGCGGAGCAGCTGATCACCCCAGGCATGGAAGGTGCTGATGACCGTGTCGGTATAGCCATAGGGGACGAGCCGATCGACCCGCTCGGTCATCTCCAGCGCGGCCCGGTCGGTAAAGGTGAGGGCCAGGATCTCCGATGGCTTCGCCCGCTTCTCGGCGATGAGCCAGGCGATGCGCCGGGTGATGACCGTCGTCTTTCCGGTCCCGGCGCCGGCCACGATGAGCAACGGCCCGTCGCCGTGGGTGACCGCCTTTCGCTGGCGCGCGGTCAGATCGGCCAGGAGCGGAGGTTGAATGCGCAGATGCGGACGAGGAGCCGGCCGCGGCCGGGCGACCAGCTCCTCGAAGATCGGTATCTGGTTCGGTGACGGCACCACCGCAGGCATTTCGCCGATGGTAGCCGAGGTGCCATTCACGGAACCGTTATCGCGCGCTTACCAGACAGGTCGCCTGTCGCGAGCGCCGGATCTTCGGCGGGCTTGACGGTTGCCGCCGGGTACATCGGCGTCGTAACGTGACCTCCCTTCCGACCGATGCGGGAGGAGAGGGAGGATCGAACGCCCGGTCAGCTGGAGATTGCGGCCCATGGCGTGACGGCCATCCTGGCCACGTGGCTGGGGTTGACGGTCATCACCCGGGCGGGGCGGCGTCCCGGAGCGGCAATCTTCGGGCTCCTCTGCCTCTACCTGGTCGCCTGGTCGGTCTCGATCGTGGTGGAGCGACTCACCGACGATCCGAGCACCCTGCGGTCACTGCGCGCCGTCGAGGACGTGTCCGCCTTCCTCCTGCCGGCAGGCACGCTTCACATCGCCCTGACTCTCGCCGTGGAAGGGCGCCGCAGCTTCTTGCAGCAGGCGGTGCTGGTTACCACCTACCTGGTCTGTGGGGCGATGGCGATCGGGGCGATCTTCTTCCCCGACCAGAAGTTTGCCGTCACTCCACCCCACTTCGAGGTGCCGGGCATTTCGGGCGAGGTCTTCGGCTGGGCCTGGATCGCGGCGCGCATCGCCATCTTCCTGGCGGCGCTGCTGTGGATCAGCATCGCGCTGGGCGGCGCCGGCGGGGATCGGGCCCGACGCCGGCAGCTGGTGGCGGCGCTGGCGACGGTGGCCATGGGCGCGCTGGGAGGCGTCATTCGCTTCCTCCCCGGCCCCGCGGACAGCGATCCGTGGATCGGCGTCTCGCTGGTCACCGTGGCGATGGTGCTGGCCGCTTACGGCGTCTTCGCCCAGGGGGTCTTCCTTGCGCCCGAAGTGGCGGTCCGCGCCTTCCGCTACTCGGTGATCACCGGCCTGGCGATCACGCTCTATGTGGCCGGCCTGATCGGGCTCGAGCGCCTCGCCGACAGCACGTTCGGCATCAATCTGCCGATCGTCACCGGACTCGCACTCGTGGTCACCATCGCGCTCTTCGATCCGATTGCCGACCGGATGCGGCGCCTGCTGGGCGGTCCTCAGGGGGATGCAGCATCGGAGCGGCTCCTCCGCGCGCTCGGCCAGGACATCCTGACCGCCCAGCGTCCGGAGCGGTCGATCGAGCCTGCCCTCGCTCGGCTGGAACGCACGTTCGGCCTGCAGGGGACGGCGATCAGTGACCCGGCCGGCGAGCTGGTCGCCGAGCATGGGCAGCCGCCTGGCGACGACCCGCTGGCCCTGCGCATCCCGCTGCGCGCGGGAGACGAGTATCGCGGGGTGGTGACCTTCGGGCCGAAGCGTTCCGAGCTTCCCTTTACCCAGCGCGAGATGGACCTTCTCAGCCTGGCGGCGGCCTACCTCGCCGCCTCGTTGCGGCTCGCGGAGCAGCACGAGACCCAGGCCGAGGCGCTCACCGCCTTGCAGGTCGAGCGGGCCGAGGTCGAGACTCGCGAGACGGCGCTGAGTGCTGCTCTGGTCCAGGTCTCCGGGCCGGTTGCCGAGGGGCTCTACGTCTTCTCGCTCGGGCCCCTCCGGGCGGAGCGGAACGGCACCCCGCTCCACCAGTGGGGCGGTGCCAAGGCGGGCACGCGGCAGGCGGAGGCGGTCTTCGCCTTCCTCTTCGACCGCGGCGAGCGGGGTGCAGCCAAGGACGAGATGATCGAGCTGATCTGGCCCGATGTCGACCTGGAGCGTGCCGACCTGGCATTCCACCGCACGCTGGGCGGGCTGCGCTCCACCCTGCCTGGATCCGGTGGGCGTGCAGTGGAGCGATGTGACCTCCTTCGAGGAGGGGGTGGCGGCCGGGAGCGCCGCATCCGACCCGATCGAGGCGGTCCAGCACCTGGAACGCGCACGCTCCCTGTATCGCGGCGACTACCTCGACGACTGCCCGTTCTACGGCGACTCATCCTTCGTCGAGGAGCGGCGCGAGCTCCTGCGCGGCCGGATGGTCGACCTGCTCCTGATCCTGAGCGACCGATACCTGCAACGCTCTGATCGCGCCGCCGCGGCCGCCTGCCTGCGGCAGGCGAACCTCGTGGCCGGCGAGGAGCTGCCGACGGTGGCAGACGGCCTCAGCCGGCTCGGCTCGTCAGCCTGACCGATCCGGTCGCCGCCTTCGGCGACGCTCGTCTCGACGGCGGCGCAGGATCGCTTCGGCGTGCCGCCGGGTGGCGCGCAGCTCGTTGCGCACCCGGCTGACGGTGAGCGGGCCGCGCGCGGCCATCGAGGCCAGTCGCTCCTGGAGCTGCTCCCATGTCGCGCGCGGATAGTCGATCCCCGGGGCAATCGGAACCAGCTCGCCGGCGACGCGCAACTGCTCGATGGTGGTCGGCGGGATCCCC
>VBJX01000074.1:0-325 GCA_005879775.1 Chloroflexota bacterium | reverse complement strand
AGCGACCCCGCTCACGGGGGGCGGCGCGTTGCCCGCCTCGGCCAGGCCGGCCAGCAGCCGGTCCACCCGCCTCTGCATGATCGGATCCAACGTCGGGGCGTGATCCGCCAGTCGCACCCGATGACCTTTGCGGCTGAGGGTCCCCTCCGCCACCAGCTCGTCGACGACGGCACGCAGCGATGCATCATCCAGGGTCAAGGGTGCCGCCCCGCGATGTGCCGCTGGACTACGATCAACGGTGGCGCGCATCACGCCAATCAACGCGTCGACCCGAACATCGGGCGTCAGCGGCTCGCGGCGGTGATGCCGCCGCAGGGCGGCGAGC
>VBJX01000031.1 GCA_005879775.1 Chloroflexota bacterium | reverse complement strand
CGTCCGGCTGCCGCCAGCACGAGATGGGCGGCGCCATACCAGCTGTCCCAGTGGTCGTGCACCGACTCGTGGGTGGCACGTCGCACGCTGCGCGGCGTGCCGGCGATCTCGCGCCCCAGGGCGTGGCCGGCGAAGAGGAGGTCGTCAAAGAGGCTGAACACGTGGTCGCCCGGCGAGTCGATGTACATGCGGATCTCGTCGACGATGACCGGCTTCTCGGCCACCAGGTCGCGCCGGCGCAGGAGCGGGTGCAGGACGACGTCGGCGACCACCTCCAGGGCGCGGCCGGCGGCCTCGGCCGGGACGCGGGCGCTGTAGACGGTCAGCTCCCGATCGGTGGCGGCGTTGACGGTGCCGCCGCAGGACTCGACCGCCTCGGACAAGTCGCCGGGGTCCGGATGGCCGCGCGTCCCCTTGAAGACGAGGTGCTCGAGCAGGTGCGACAGGCCGGCCCGCGGCTCGTCCTCGTGGCGAGAGCCAACCCCCACGAAGATGCCGACCGAGACCGATCGCGCCGTGGGCATCGTCTGGGTCAGTACCCGCAGCCCGTTCGGCAGCACGCTGCGCTGGTACGGAAGACGTGGGATCCGCGACCTGGCTGGCTCGGCTGCCCGGCCGGAGGCCACCCTAGGCGTCCTCGTCCTCGTCACCGGCATCGGGGGACATGAGCAGCTCCATCTGGATGAAGCGCAGGTCGCGGGCCAGCTCATCGGCGTTGCGCGGCAGGGGTCGGGCGCCAGCCCCCTCGTCCGGCTCGGCCAGCCGCGGGCTGCCGGCGAACTCGAGGACGACGCGCTCCTCGCCGATCACCAGGGTGTAGACGAGCAGCTGCTGATCGGTGGTGTCGAACTGCAGGTAGTCGAACGAGTCCAGGTTCAGGCAGATCGCCAGCGGCGTGAAGTAGCTCGCGATCTCCGGGTGGTCGACCACGATCCGCTCGACCCAGCCCGTCCCCTGGCTGGTCACCTGGTTGCCGCGGTGATAGGTGTAGCTGACCGTCTGCTTGAGGAGCGGCCGCAGTATGTTGTAGATGTCGCTGCGGTCGGTGACCACGCCGGTATTGATATAGAGCTTGGCTCGCGGCCCGGTCATCGGCTCCGTCATGCGGCTGGCGCCTGTCTGGTGGGGGAATCGGCGGCGAGTCTAGCACCGGACCATGCGTGCGGGAGCGCGCTGGACGGCTGCTAGGATGTGGCCCGTGAAGCTGCTGGCGATCGACATCGGCAACACGAACATCAGCCTGGGCCTGTTCGCCGATGCCTCGCTGGTGGGCTCGTGGCGTGCCACCAGCCGGGCGGATGCCACCGCCGACGAGGTGGCGGCCCAGATCGCGGGGCTGCTGGCGCTCGACGGACATCGGATCGACGAGCTCGACACCGCGGCGCTCGCGTCGGTAGTTCCGCCGCTCACCAGCACCTTCGAGCGAGCTCTGCGCAGGCGGCTCGGCCGGGATCCATTCATCGTGGATGCCGGATCCCTGGCCGGGACGCTCGCCATCGAGATCGACCGCCCCGCCGAAGCGGGCGCCGACCGCCTCTGCAACGCCCTGGCGGCGCGCACCGAGTACGGCGGCCCCGCAATCGTGATCGACCTGGGGACGAGCACCAACTTCGACCTCATCAGCGCCGATGGCGCGTATGTCGGTGGCGCGATCGCGCCGGGGCTCGGCCTCTCGCTGGAGGCGCTGGTCGGATCGGCCAGCAAGCTGCCGCGCATCGACCTGCGGCGCCCGCCATCGGCCATCGGCACGAACACGGTGCACGCCATGCAGAGCGGCACCGTCCTGGGCTATGTGGGGCTGGTCAGCGGCCTGCTGACCGCGCTGCGGAGCGAGCTGCTGGAGCGCTCCCCGGAGGCAAGCCGGGTGTCGGTGGTCGCCACCGGCGGCTACACCCACGAGGAGTGGCTGCACGAGGTTCCGGGCATCGACGCCATCGAGCCCGATCTGACGCTGCGCGGGATTCGCTACGCTCACGAGGCGATCATGGCCCGATCCGCCCTGGCGGCAGCCCGAGCGGAGACGGACGGGTGAACGAGCAGCGCGGCCAGCTCGCCGGACGGCGGGTGGTGGTCGGGGTCGCCGGCAGCATCGCGGCCTACAAGGCGGTATCGCTGGTGCGGCTGCTCGCCGAACGCGGCGCGCTGGTCGACGTGGTGATGACTCCCTCGGCGGCGCGCTTCGTGACCCCGCTCACCTTCGCCTCGCTCGTGCATCGGCCGGTCCTGAGCGACCTGATGGCGCTTGACGCGGAGAACGAGATCGCGCACGTTGAGCTGGCCGAAGGCGCCGATGCGATCGTGCTGGCCCCCGCCACCGCGCAGCTGATCGGCGAGATGGCGGCCGGGCTGGCCGGAAATGCCGTCTCGGCGGTCGCGCTCGCCAGCCGGGCGCCGGTGATCGTGGCGCCCGCCATGGATGCCGGGATGTGGACGCACGCTGCCACGCAGCGGAACGTCGAGACCCTGCGCGGATTCGGCTACCTGATCATTGAGCCGGAGGTCGGATCCCTGGCCAGCGGGCTGACCGGGGTGGGGCGCCTGGCCGAGCCCCTGACGATCGTCGAGGCCGTAGAGCGCCTCTTCGCACGGGGCGGCGACCTCGAGGGCCTGCACGTGGTGGTGAGCGCGGGTGGCACCCGCGAGCCGATCGACCCGGTCCGCTTCCTGGGCAACCGCAGCAGCGGCAAGATGGGCGCCGCGATCGCCGAGGCGGCTCGCGACCGGGGCGCGACGGTCACCCTGGTGGCCGGAAGCATGAGCGTCCCGCCGCCCCGGGGGATGACCGTGATCGAGGCGATCACCGCCGCCGACATGCACCGGGCGGTGCTGCGCGCCGCACCCGCGGCCGACATCCTGGTCATGGCCGCCGCCGTTGCCGACTTCGCGCCGAAGCGCACCAGCAGCCGCAAGATCAAGCGCGACGGCGCCGGGCTGCAGATCGACCTCGTTCCGAACCCGGACATCGTGGCCGAGGTCGGCGAGATGCCCGATGGGACGCGGCCGTTCCTGATCGGCTTCGCCGCGGAGAGCGACGACCTGGAGGTGAACGCGCTCAGCAAGCTGCGCGACAAGGGGCTCGACCTGATCGTCGGGAATCGGGTCGGGGGGCCGTTCGACGCGATCGGCTCCGACGAGAACAAGGTGACCGTCTTCGGGGTCGAGGGAGCTCTGACCGACTGGCCGATGCTTCCCAAGCGCCAGGTCGCCGAGCGCCTCTGGGACCTGATCGTGGATCGCTACCGGGCGAGCCGTCCGCCGGCCGCCCCGGAGCGCCCGTCCCGCTCTCGGCGCCGCGGGGCGTGAAGGTCGTCCGGACCGTCCCGGACCTGCGGGCCGCAATCCTTGAGCGCCGCCTGGCCGGGGAATCGGTGGGCTTCGTGCCGACCATGGGGGTGCTGCACGATGGGCAGCTTTCGCTCGTGCGCCGGGCGCGAGCCGAGAACGGGTCCGTGGTGGTGAGCTCGTTCACCAACCCGGGCGACATCCCCACGCTCGACGAGGCGAGCCCCCTCCGCCGGGACGAGTCGCGCGACCTTGCGCTCCTCGAGCAGGAGACGGCCGACATCGTCTTCGTTCCGGAGGTGGCAACCCTCTATCCGCGCGATGACATGACCCGCGTCACCGTCGAGGGCCTCACCCGGCACCTGGAGGGAGCATCCCGCCCGGGCCATCTCGATGGGCTCACCACGGTGATGATCAAGCTGCTGCAGCTGGTCGGCCCGGCGCGCCTCTACCTTGGCCAGCGCCATGCCCAGCAGGTGGTCGTGGTGCGCAGGCTGATGCGCGACCTGTTCATGAACGTCGAGCTGGTGGTCTGTCCTACCGTGCGCGAGGCCGATGGGCTGGCGATGTCCAGCGCCAACGCCCTCCTCTCGATCGAGGAGCGCCACGCGGCCACCTGTCTCTACGAGGCGATCAGCCGAGCCGCCGAGGCGTACGACGCCGGTGAGCGCTCGGCCGAAGTGCTGCGGGCGCGCATGACGGATCGAATCGGCGCCGAGCCGATGGCCCGCCCCGACTACATCAGTGTCGCGGACGCCATGACCCTCGAGGAGCTGCGGCGCGTGACCGGCCCGGCCCTGGCCCTGGTCGCGGTCTGGATCGGCCGCACCCGGCTGACCGACAACGTGCCGCTCGCCTGGGACGTGGCCTAGCCTCCGAAAGTACTAGTGACGTCCCGTCCCGCGTCCGTATGATGCGGCTGTCACCGCGACCCCGGCTCTGCCGGGCCAACGCGGCGAACGAGGAGGCCGGCGAGTGCCCACGTCCGGCCTCCTTCCCTGTTCAGCGCGCCGGCTTCGGCGTGCCTCCGTGTTGGGCACGCATGGCCGCCTTGTAGGCCCGCTTGCCGGCCTGGTAGCTGGCCAGCGCCTCGGCCGAGTCCACGTCGCCGAGGGTCGGATGGTGCGGCAGCACCTCCTCGAGGCCTGGAAGCTGCACCCGAAGTCGCTTGGCCAGGACAGCAACCAGGGTGCGCGCCTTCATCTCGCCGATCGATGGCAGTGCCAGCAGCCTGGCCAGCAGATCACGGCCGTCGGACGCATCGCGCCATACCCGCGAGGCGTCTCCGCCGTAGGTCGTGGCGATTGCCGCGCACAGCGTCTGCACCCGCCGCGCCATGGCACCCGGGAAGCGGTGCAGGGCGGGTCGTTCGCGGAAGGCACGCTCCAGCTCGGCCGGCTCCATGGCTGCGATGCGCGCGGCGTCGAGGTGGCCGATGCGGCGCCGGAGCTCGGCCGGTCCGGAGAAGGCCTTCTGGACGGTCACCTGCTGGTCCAGTGCAAAGCCGATCAGCAGGGCAAGGGGGTCGCTGGCCAGGAGCCGATCGGCCTCGTCGTCGCCGGTGAAGGGGAGGCGTTCGAGAGTGGGTGCGGTGGTGGCGGTCATGCCGGCATGGTACCCGTCAGCGCCTCGCCGGCCTAGACCCTCGCCAGGAAGCGGTCGACGTCAAGGGAGCGGCCGACGAGCTCCTTGATGGTCGCAATCTTCTCGTGATCGGCGGGATGCGTCTTGACCAGGATGTCGTCGACGGCCTGCGCCGTGCGATAGGTGTCGGTGCCGACCAGGAACGTGAAGAGACCTGCCTCCCGCATCTCGGCGAGGAGCGGCGGGGAGGGCCGGAAGCCGCCAGTCAGCACGATCCCAGCGACGGCCGAGCCACCGGCAGCGCGGTTCGTGGCCAGGCTGGCGAGGAGCAGGTCGCCTCGATCGCCCGGGGTGATGAGGAGCGTCAGGTCGCGCAGGAAGCCGACCGCGTGCTCGGCCTGCATGGCCCCGATCGCCACCCGCCCGATGATCACGTCGGCGTCCGCGGTCCCGGCCAGCAGCTCGCCGTCGAGATGGGTTGCGATCAGCTCCAGCGAGGGGTTGGCCAGCAGCCGGCTGAATGGGATGCAGCCGAGGAGATCGATCTCGTGCTGCGCCAGGCCCTGGGCGAGCACCTCGGGGAGCTGGGGGTGGGTATCGACGTCGACCTTGTTGACGATCGCTCCCAGGACCCGCACGCCGTGGCGTTCGAAGAGCGCATGGTTCAGGACGATCTCGTCGATCGGCCGCCCCACGCCCCCCTCGCTGACGATCACCACCGGCGCACGCAGGAGGGCTGCGACCCGCGCATTCGAGAGGCCCACCACCGCCCCGACCCCCGCGTGCCCGGTCCCCTCGATCAGGAGCAGGTCCTTCTCGCCTGAGACCCGCTCGGCGGCCTGGGTGACGGCCAGTTCGAGGTCCTCCTTGACGCGCCCCATGATGAAGTCGGTGGTGAAGTGGCGTGGAAGGGTGACCGGGCTCATGTCGTCGAGTGCATCGGGCAGCCCGAAGACCGCCTTCATCAGGACCGCGTCCTCATCCGCCCGGGTGCCGTCGACCACGAGATAGCGCTGGCCGACCGGCTTGATGAAGCCGATCCGCATCCCTCGTTCGGCGATCGCCGCGGTCAGGCCCAGCGAGGCGGTCGTCTTTCCCCGGTTCTGGCCGGTGGCCGCCAGGAAGATCTTCTGAGCCGCGGTCACCCCCGCGGCTTCGCGCGCCGCTCGATCAGGTCGACCGCCTCGCGCAGGCGGGTGACGAGCTCGGGCTCGAGCATCTCCGGCTCGAGGTGCTCACCCAGGCGCTCCATCAGATCGGCGGCCATGGTGAGCAGCACGTCGGCATCGGCGATGAAGAACTGGGGCTCGTTGTTGTAGCGCACCAGGGTGAGGCGGCCCTGCAGGGTGAGGCCGCCCTCCGCGTGGGTGAGCTGCGTCCCGAAGTTGTGCCCCTGGATCCCATCGGGGTTGTTCAGGAAGTTGAGGGCGTTGTCGATGGCCAGCCCGAATCGGGCTCTCCAGCTGACGAGCCGCTCGTGCACGTCGGGCGGCAGGCCAACCTCGCCGACCTCGTCAAAGACCTCTCGGGTGACCGTCAGGAGGCCGACCAGCGTCGATCCGGCGCGGCTGCCGAGCATCACCTGCAACGAGCGCTCCAGGGTGAAGACGTCGGAGTCGAAGCGCGGAGAGGTGGTCACCTCGGCCAGCAGGTCCTCCACGTTGTCCAGTGCCCCGGCCTCGCCGAGGGCGTTGGCCAGGTTGAGGATCTCTTCCCGGAAGAGGAATCGCTCCTCGTGATCGAGCATCGCGACACCCTCCTTGGGGCTGGGCCTTGCGGATCGCGGCCCACGGCCAGGGTCTTATGGGTAGAGGCCGCGCAGGTTGGTCGCCTCGGCCACGCGCGCCACGGCCACCATATAGGCCGCGGTGCGCATGTGCACGGAGTGGCGCTGGCTCATGGCGTACACGCTCTCGAAGGCATGGTCCATGATCTCGCGCAGGCTCTCGTTGATCCGGGCCTCGGTCCAGAAGAACGACTGCATGTCCTGTACCCATTCGAAGTAGCTGACGGTCACGCCGCCCGCGTTGCACAGGATGTCGGGGATGACGAAGATCCCGCGGTCGAAGAGGATCTGATCGGCCTCCGGGGTGGTCGGGCCGTTCGCGGCCTCGGCCACGATGCGGGCCTGGATGCGTGGCGCGTTGTGGTCGGTGATCTGGTTCTCCAGCGCAGCCGGGACGAGGATCTCGCAGTCGAGCTCGAGCAGCTCCTCGTTGCTCAGCTGATCGGCGCCCGGGAAGCCGACGACCGTGCCGTGCTCGCGCTTCCAGCCGCTCACCCTGGCCGGGTCGAGTCCCTTGGTGTTGAAGATGCCGCCGGTCGAGTCGCTCACCGCGATGATGGTCGAGCCTTCCGCGGCCAGCAGGTCAGCCGCGATCGAGCCGGCGTTGCCGTAGCCCTCGATCGCCACCCGGGCCCCGGCGAGCGGCAGGTTGAGCGCAGTCCCCGCCTGGCGCAGGGTGAAGACCGCGCCACGCGCCGTCGCCTCGTTCCTGCCGAGCGAGCCGCCGACGGCAACCGGCTTGCCGGTCACCACGCCGTGGATGGTGTAGCCGTGATGCATGGAGAAGGTATCCATGATCCAGGCCATCGTCTGCGCATTCGTGTTCACGTCCGGGGCCGGGATGTCCCGATCAGGACCGATGAGCGGGCTGATCTCGGTGGCGAAGCGGCGGGTCAGCCCCTCCAGCTCGCGCTGGGAGAGCTTCTTGGGGTCGACGATCACGCCGCCCTTGCCGCCGCCGTAGGGGATGTTGACCACCGAGCACTTCCAGGTCATCCACATGGCGAGGGCACGGACCTCGTCGAGCGTCACGTCCTGGTGGTAGCGGATCCCGCCCTTGGCGGGCCCACGGCTCAGGTTGTGCTGGACCCGATACCCGGTGAAGACCTCGACGTGCCCGTCATCCATGGTGACCGGGAAGTTGACGGTGAGCTCCCGCTTCGGGACGCGAAGGACGCGGCGCAGGCCGGGGTCGAGGGCGAGGTGCTCGGCGGCGTTGTCGAACTGGGCCTGGGCCACCGCCCAGATGTTCGGCGCCTCGGCGACCGGATTCGAGCTGGCCATTGGATGCTGTCGGAGCCTCCGATAGGTGCGCCCGGCGCCTCCGCGACGTGTCGTGTGCGAAAGCAGGCCGGAACGCGGGCGGCCCGATTATAGGGGTCGCGTCTCGGAGTTCGGTAGGGTGCGGAAGGTCCTGAGCGCTGGAGTGGCGCAGGAGTGGCGCTAGACCGTCTCGAGCGCGAGCGCCACGGCGCCGCCGCCGCCCAGGCAGAGCGTCGCCAGCCCGCGGCCGCCCCCCCGCCGCCGGAGCTCGTAGAGGAGCGTCGTGAGGACCCGTGCGCCGGAGGCGCCGATCGGGTGGCCGAGCGCGATCGCGCCGCCGTTGACGTTCACCTTCTCCCAGTCGAAGCCAAGGGCATTGCCATCGGCCAGCACCTGGGCGGCAAAGGCCTCGTTGATCTCCACCAGGTCGAAGTCGTCGAGCTGCAGGTCCAGCTTGCCCAGGAGCCGCCGCACCCCCTCGATGGGCGCCTCGAAGAGCCACTCGGGGGCGACATCAGCCTGGGCGTAGCCGGTGATCCGGGCAATGGGCGTCAGCTGGTCGCGGCTGAGTGCCTGCTCGGAGGCGAGCACGAGGGCGGCAGCTCCGTCGGTGATCCCCGGGGAGTTGCCGGCGGTGACCGTCCCTCCATCGGGCTGGAAGGCGGGCTTGATCCTTGCCAGCGCCTCGAGCGACGTGTCCGAGCGAGGGCCCTCGTCGGTGTCGACCGTGACCGGACCCTTCTTGCCCGGCACGTCGACCGCCACGATCTCATCGGCGAAGCGCCCGGAGGCGATGGCGTCCAGCGCCCGCTGGTGTGAGCGCAGCGCGAACTCGTCCTGCGCCTCGCGACTCACCTCGTGCTTGCCCGCCACGCGCTCGGCGTGGACGCCCATGTGCACATCGCAGATGGCGCACCACAGCCCGTCGTAGACGGTGGCATCCACCAGCTCCGCGTTCCCGAGCCGATACCCCGCGCGGGCACCGGGCAGCAGGTACGGGCCCAGGTTCATGTTCTCCATCCCGCCGGCCACGATCAGGTCGGCGTCTCCGGCACGGATCGAGGCGGCACCCAGCATCACGGCCTTGAGGCCGGAGCCGCAGACCTTGTTGATGGTGGTCGCACCGACCCCGTTTGGCAGCCCGGCCTTGAGCGCGGCCTGCCGTGCCGGAGCCTGCCCGGCACCGGCCTGGATGACCTGGCCCATGAAGACCTCGTCGACGCGCTCCGGTTCGATCGCGGCGCGCTGAACCGCGGCCCGGATGGCGGTCGCGCCCAGATCCGTGGCAGGGACGGTGGAGAGGCCGCCGCCGAACTTGCCGATCGGCGTCCGGGCGGCGGACAGGATGTAGACGTCGTTCACGCTCGAGATGGTACTCGTCCGCGAGCTATTCCTTGTCGTCCTCGCCAAAGAGGTGGGCGACCTTGTCGGCCCAGGTCTTGACCACGACCCGGGTCTTCACCTTCAGGGACGGCGTGAGTTCTCCCTCCTCCTCGGAGAGGAGCCGCGGCAGGAGCGCGACGCGACGCGGCCGCTCGTAGATGGCGAAGCCGTCCAGCTTGCCCCGCACCTCGCCCTCGATCAGCTTCTGGACCCCGCGCTCCTCGATCAGCTGCCCGGGCGGCATCTCGGTGATCCCGTTGGCCGCCGCCCAGGCTTCGATCTGCTCGAAATCGGGGGCAATCAGCACCCCTGTATATGGCTCGTTGTCGCCAAGCACGACTGCCTGGGCGATGTACTTGCTGGTCAGCAGCGCGATCTCCATCGGCGCCGGCGCAACGTTCTTGCCGTTGGCCAGCACGATGATGTTCTTGAGGCGGTCGGTGATCACGATCCGGCCGATCGGATCGAGCTCGCCGATGTCGCCGGTGTGGAACCAGCCCTCCGGATCGATGACGCGGGCGGTCTCCTCCGGCTCATTGAGGTAGCCCTGCATCACCTGCGGGCCGCGGGCCAGGATCTCGCCGCTCGACGGATCGATGCGGACCTGCGTCTCGGCCACCGGCTTGCCCACGGTCCCGAACTTGAAGTCGCTGGGCCGGTTGATGCTGAGCAGCGGGGCGGTCTCGGTCAGCCCGTAGCCCTCCAGGATCAGCATCCCCATCGCATAGAAGAAGGCGCCGATCTCCTGCGAGAGCGGTGCGCCACCGGACACGAAGTAGCGCACTCGCCCACCGGTGCGCTCCTTGATCCGGTGGAAGACGAGCCGATCGGCAACCGCCAGCTGGAGGCGCAGCCAGGCGGAGTCCGGCCTCCCGTCCAGGTGGTTGGCGTACTTGGCCCGGCCCAGCCCCAGCGCCCATTCGAAGATCCGCTGGCGGAGCGGCGGGCCGGCCTCGACGGTTGCGAGCACCCGGGCGTAGAGGCGCTCGTAGAGGCGGGGCACCGCCACCATCACGGTGGGGCGCACCTCGGCCATGTTGGCCGCCAGGCGCTCGATGGCCGGCTCGGCGTAGGCGATCGTGCAGCCCCGGCCGAGCGGGACGATCTGTCCGGCGGCGCGCTCGGTCATGTGCGACAGCGGCAGGAACGAGAGGAACAGGTCGTTCTCGTTGAAGTCGACGGCCTGGATCCCGGCCTCGAAGTTGTGCAGGATGTTGCCGTGGGTCAGGACCACCCCCTTCGGCTGGGCGGTGGTCCCCGAGGTGTGCACGATGGTCGCGACCTTGTCGCGGCCGTAGCCCTTCCAGGTCGTGGTCCATTCCCGGATCTCGCCCGGATCGACGGTGGCCAGGTCGAAGATGTCGTCGAAGCTGATGGCGCCGGCCGGAAGGCGGCCGCGATCGTCGATGACCACGACGTGCTCCAGCGTCGGGCAGTCGGCGCGCACCTGCTCGACCTTGGCCGCCTGCTGCAGGTTCTCGACGAAGATCAGGCGCGCCCCGACGTTGTTGATCACGAAGGCGGCCTGCTCGGGCTCGACCGAGGGGTAGATCGGGCAGGTGACCGCGCCCAGCGAGAGCGCTCCGAGGTCCGCGGCCAGCCACGCCGGCCGGGTGCGGCTCATGATGCAGACCCGGTCGCCGTCCCTGATTCCCAGGTGCTTGAGGCCCATCGCCACCTGGGTGATCCAGTCCCACGTCTCGCGATAGCTGGTGCTCGTCCACGCGACCGGCTCGTCCTCGGCAGGACCACCGGCCATGCGCCGCGACCTGGGCAGCTTCCAGCGCAGCGCCTCCTTCTCGGGGTTGCGCAGCATCGCGTTGTGGACGAGCGCCACGAGGCTGTCGGCACGGAGCTCGGCCGGGATGTCGAGAGGCTCGATCTCCGTCTCCATGAGGCGCGCCGGCGCCTCGGTGGTCAGCTCATCGGCAGCCATGGTGGTGGTCATCGCTGGGCCTCCGACTCCGTGGCAGGTCTGCGTTGGTTCCCGATGATGCACTGCCGCACTGCGGCGCGACCGCGGTAGATGGCACTGAGGCAGCCGCTACGCAGCCGCGACGTTCAGCTGCGGCGAAGATCCTCGATCAGCTGCTGGGCGATGATGAGCCGCTGGACCTGGTTGGTGCCCTCGTAGATCTGGGCCCCCTTGGCGTCGCGCATGAAGCGCTCGACCGGGTTGTCGCGGCTGTAGCCGGCGCCGCCGTAGATCTGCACGGCATCGGTCGCCACCCGCATGGCGGTATCGCTGGCGAACAGCTTGGCCATGCTTCCGGCCGCATTGATGGGCTTGCCGGCATCGCGCAGTCGGGCGGCGCGCCAGGTGAGCAGACGGGCGGCATCGACGGCGACGGCAGCATCGGCCAGCATCGACTGGATCATCTCCTGGTCGGCGATCGGCCGCCCGAACTGCACCCGTTGGGTCGCATAGCGCGCGGCGTGCTCGAGCGCCGCCCGTGCCAACCCGGTACAGGCCGCCGCGATGCTGACCCTGCCGGCACCCAGGGACCCGAGCGCCACCTTGAGGCCCTGGCCCTCCTCGCCGAGCCGCGCATCCGGCGGCACGCGGGCACCCTCGAAGACCAGCTCGGCGGACGACGAGTCGCGGATCCCCATCTTCCGCTCGTGGCTGCCGATCCGGAAGCCGGGCGTGTCGCGCTCGACTGCGAACGCGGTGATCCCCTCTCGTCCCTTTGAACGGTCGACGGTGGCAAAGACGACGTACGTGTCCGCATCCCCGCCGTTGGTGATCCAGACCTTGGTGCCGGTCAGCTCGTAGCCGTCATCGGTCCGATCGGCGCGCAGAGACAGCGCCGCGGCATCGGAGCCCGATTGCGGTTCGGTCAGGGCGAAGGCTCCGAGGTGGCTGCCGGCCGCCATCGGCGGCAGCAGGCGCTCCTTCTGCGCATCGCTCCCGGCGCTGAAGATGCACAGCTGGGCGAGCACGTGGACCGAGAGGCTCACGGCCATCCCCATGTCGACCGCGGCGATCTCCTCGCAGGCCAGCACCCAGGCGAAGGAGGAAAGGCCGGCCCCGCCATAGGTCTCCGGGTACGGGATGGCGGTCAGCCCCAGCTCGCCCATCCGGGTGAAGAGGCTCCGGTCGTAGCGCTCCTCGTCGTCGCGCTGCGCGACCGTCGGCGCCAGCTCACGTTGGGCGAACTCGCGGGCCAGGTCTCGTACGCCGCGCTCCTCCTCGCTGAGCGCGAACGGGTCAGGCCGCACCGCGACGCTGGTCATGAGCCGATCTTGTTGCCTCGCTCGTCATAGCGGTAGAAGCCACGCCCCGTCTTTCGGCCGAGGTGCCCGCCTGCCACCATCTGGCGCAGGAGCGGCGCGGCGCGGAACTTCGGGTCCCCGAAGCCGCGGTAGAGCACGTCCATCACGTTGAGCATCACGTCATTGCCGATGAAGTCGGAGAGCTCCAGCGGACCCATCGGGTGGTTCAGGCCGAGCCTGGCTCCGACGTCGATCTCGTCGGCACTCGCGGTGCCGTCCATGAGGGCAAAGACCGCCTCGTTCAGGAACGGGCCCAGCATGCGGTTGACGATGAACCCTGGGTAGTCCTTGGAGACGATCACCTCCTTGCCGAGCTCCTCGGCGAAGGCGCGCGCAGCGTCGAAGGTGGCCTCATCGGTCTCCAGCCCGCGAA
This sequence comes from Chloroflexota bacterium, assembly GCA_005879775.1. Taxonomy (GTDB): domain Bacteria; phylum Chloroflexota; class Limnocylindria; order QHBO01; family QHBO01; genus CF-167. The sequence continues at coordinate 4,700 of VBJX01000031.1, read as the reverse complement.
TGATCTCGATGAGCCGCATCACCTGGACGGGCGAGAAGAAGTGCAGGCCAATGAACTGGCCAGGACGGTCGGTGGCCGTCGCCAGGCTGGTGATGCTGATGCTGCTCGTGTTGGTGGCAAAGATCGTCGCCGGGTCGGCGTGGGCGGCGATCGCTGCCCAGGTCTGACGCTTCAGGGCCTCGTCCTCGAAGACAGCCTCGACCACCAGGTCGTGCCCGCCCACCCCGTCGGTGCCAGTAGCCGTCGAGACCCGGCCCAGGATCGCATCCGCCGCTGCCTGGTCCATCTTGGCCTTCTCGACCTGGCGCGCCAGGTTGGCCGCGACGCGGCCCTTTCCGAGCTCGGCCAGCTCGGCAGTCCGATCTGCCAGGGTGACCTGCTTGCCGGCGGCCGCGCTGACCTGCGCGATCCCGTGGCCCATCAGGCCGGCGCCCACCACGAAGACCCGCTCGATGCCCATGGCCGGCTAGCCTACCAGCCGGTCATGCCAGGAGCCGCTCAGCGGCGGTGATCGGATCGATCTCGTGCGTCGCCACCGCCTCAACCGTCGCCGTCCAGTCTGCTCGGGAGGCCGCGCGACGCGTGGCTGCCTCGCCGAGCGCCCGGCGCAGCTGCCCGTCCGCGCGTGCGCGGGCCTGATCCGGCAGGCGGGCGACCGAGCGGTGGCCGTCGATCGCCTCGGCCAGGGCCGATATCCCCTCTCCACCGGTGGCGCTGGTGAGGAGCACGGGGGGCGGCTTGCGGGCGACCCGGCCCCCCGCGGTCGAGAGCATGGCACGCAGCTGCCGAGCCGCCCGGTCGGCGCCGGGCCGATCGGCCTTGTTGACGACGAGCACGTCCGCGACCTCCAGCAACCCTGCCTTGATGGCCTGCACCTCGTCCCCGGCCTCCGGCATCTCCACCACCACCGTCGTCTCGGCCAGGCGCGCGATCTCCACCTCGCTCTGGCCGGCGCCCACCGTCTCGATCACGATCGGGTCGTAGCCGGCCGCGTCGATCGCGGCGGCCACGACCCAGGTCGCGGCGGCCAGGCCGCCCATTTGGCCACGGCTGGCCATGGAGCGGACGAAGACGTCCGGGTCCGCGCTGTGGTCCATCATCCGGATCCGGTCACCCATGATCGCGCCGCGGGTGTGGGGCGAGCTGGGGTCGACGGCAACGATCCCGACTCGCCGGCCACGCCGCCGCCACTCGGCTGCCAGCGCGCTGACGAGCGTCGACTTGCCGCTTCCCGGAGGACCGGTGATGCCCACCAGATGTGCTCCGCGTCCGGCTGCGAAGAGGCTCGGCAGCAGTTCGCGGATGCCCGGCGCATCGTTCTCGATGGCGGTCAGGAGGCGAGCGAGCGAGCGACGCTCCCCTGCCACGGCCCCGCGCAGGAGCTCGGCGAGGTCAGCCACCTCGCGCGTCAGGCGCGCCGGCGCGCGTGCTCGCGGAAGTAGCGCGCGATCTGCCCGATGCTGGTTCCCGGACCGAAGACCTCCGCGATCCCAGCCGCCTTGAGCTTGCCCACGTCCGCGTCAGGGATGATCCCGCCCGCGGCGATAAGGACGTCGTCCATCCCCCGCTGGCGGGCGAGCTCGACGACCTTGGGGAGGAGGGTCATGTGCGCGCCCGAGAGGATCGAGAGCCCGATGACGTCGACGTCCTCCTGCTCGGATGCGTCGACGATCATCTCCGGCGACTGCCGCAGGCCGGTGTAGATGACCTCGAATCCCTCGTCGCGCAGGCCCCTCGCCAGCACCTTGGCCCCACGATCGTGGCCGTCGAGGCCAGGCTTGGCGATCAGCACCCGGATCGGCGGCTGGCCCGTGGTGGGAGTCTCTGGAGCCGGGGTCTCTGTCATGCGGCGCCGATTCTAGCGTGGCCCCGGGCGATCTCCGCCGCGCGGGCGAGCTCGGCGACCCCACGCACGGTCCGCGGCCAGTAGTGAACGATCAGGTGCTCGATCCCGCGGCCCGCGTACCCCGCCATCGCCCGGCCGACGGACTCGGCGTCTCCGGCGATCGCCTCCTCCGGCGGCTCCTCCTCGCCGGCGGTGTGCAGGGCCGGGAAGCTGACGTAGATCCCCGCGGTGAGCCCGATCGTCCCCAGGTCGCGCCCCTCTTCGGCGCACGCCTCGCGCAGCGCCCCGATGCGCTGGTCGAGCTCATCCGCCTTCTCCGGCGTGCCATACCAGGCCGCATTCCAGGCATCGGCATGGCGCGCCACCAGCCGCATCATGCGCGGCCCCTTGCCCGCGATCAGGATCGGCGGGCCGTTCGGACGCGGGCCACGGGGGAGCAGCTCGGCATCGGCACGGTGCCACCTGCCCTCGAACTGCACCCGGCCGGTGCGCAGCAGCGGGACGAGCACCTCGAGCGCCTCCTCGAATCGGCCGACCCGGTGGTCGAACGGGAAGTCGAAGGCATCGAACTCCGGCTGGTGCCAGCCACAGCCCAGTCCCAGGATCAGGCGCCCGCCGCTCACCTCGTCGAGCTCGTTCGCCATCTTCGCCACCAGCGCGGGATTGCGGAATGGAAGCGCCAGCACCAGCGGCCCGATCTCCACTCGGCTGGTGACGGCGGCCACCGCGGTCAGCATCGTCCAGCTTTCGCGGATGCCGAAAGACTCGCCGTTCCGGGAGCGGAAGATGAGGTGGTCGGCCATCCAGACCGAATCGAGGCCGCCTTCGTCGGCGGCAATCGCCATCTCCCGCAGGTCGCCCCAGCCTGGCCAGCGGTGGGTGACGTCGTCCTCGTCGATCGGAAGCATGATCCCGATCTTCATCGGTTCGCCGCTCCTGGCAGGTCGGCCGCCAGCCGGTCGATCGTGCCCGCCATGGCCAGGTCCCTGGTCGTCAGGCCGCCCGAGGCCTTGGTCGTGAGGCGGAAGGTGACATTGCGCCACGAGATCGCGATGTCCGGGTGGTGGTTTGCCTCCTCGGCGGCATCGGCGACGCGGTCGACCAGCTCGATCGCGGTGGGGAAGGTCGGGCAGCGGATCGTCCGCACGATCCATCCCCCATCGCGTTCCCAGTCGGGCAGCTTTCGGAGTCCCTCGTCGATCTCGGGGTCGGTCAGGAGTGGGGCGTAGGGCATCGGGTGCGTTGAGCCTAGCGCTCGGAGGTACGGCCGATGAAGGTGAGGAACTCGGACCTCGTGCGCGCGTCGCGCCGGAAGGTGCCGAGCATCGAGGAGGTCACCATCGTCGCCTCCTGCTTCTTCACCCCGCGCATGACGGTGCAGAGGTGGGTCGCCTCGATCACGCACCCGACTCCCTTCGGGTCGAGCCGCTCCATCAGGAAGCCGGCAACCTGCTGGGTCATCCGCTCCTGCACCTGCAGGCGATGGGCGTACATGTCGACCACGCGCGGGATCTTCGAGAGGCCGATCACCTTGCCGCGTGGCAGGTAGCCGACATGCGCCTTGCCGAAGAAAGGGAGAAGGTGGTGCTCGCAGAGCGAGTAGAACTCGATGTCGCGCACGACCACCATCTCGTCGTAGTCGACCGCAAACGAGGCGCCGTTGAGGAGCGCCTCCGGATCGGTCCGGTAGCCGTCGGTCAGCTCCGCGTACATGCGACGGACTCGGTCCGGGGTGCCCGCCAGCCCCTCGCGCGTCGGTTCTTCGCCCAGCTCCACCAGGAGTGTGCGGATCGCGTCGGGAATCTGGCTGCCCGGGATCGGTTCATCCATGGCCGCATGCTAGCAGCCACCGGAGGCATGTCAGCCATGGCCGATAATTCGCCGATGGCGACCAGCAGCGTCCGCCTGCGCCCGATGCGACCCGACGAGTATCCCGCCTGGGTCGCCGCCTCGAAGGCGGGCTATGCCAACGACATCGCGACGCACGGTGGTCTTTCGCCCGAGGTCGCCCAGCGCAAGTCGGAGGCCGACTTCGCCAGCATCCTGCCGGGTGGCCTGCAGACGCCGGGGCACGTCTTTTTCGTCATAGAGGCCGATGCCGGGGAGGTGGGCTGGCTCTGGCTGGCGGAGCGCGAGCAATACGGCCAGCGGACCCTCTTCGTGTACGAGATCGAGATCGCCGAGGGGCAGCGTGGCAAGGGGTACGGGCGAGCGGCGATGCTGCTCGCGGAGGACGAGGCCCGGGCGCGAGGCCTGAGGCAGGTGCAGCTCAATGTCTTCGGCGGAAACGACGTGGCACGCGGCCTCTACCGCTCCCTCGGCTACCGGGAGAACGCGGTGCTCATGACCAAGGAGCTGGGTGCGGGGTGATCGTCCATCGCCGGCCTTCGCGGCTGCGACGCCTGGCATTCGGGGGGCCTGCCATCTCGCGCCTGGCCAGCGGCCTGGGAGCACGCCTCGACGATCGGTTCCACTTCCTGGCGAACGTGCCGGCCGGTGGGCGAACGCCGCTCGACGCCGTCGTTGTGGGACCGGGTGGGACCTGGGCGATCAGCGTGCACGCCGAGCCCGGCCGTTTTCGGAAGCGCAACGGCCACTGGTACCGCTGGAATCGCGCCACCGAATCGTGGGTACCGTGGGAGGCGGAATCGATCAGTGCCGCCCGCCTGGCCGGGCACCGTCTGGAGCGCTATCTCGAGCGCGCCATGCTCCCAGGCGCAGTCGAGGCCTGCCTGCTGGCGCGCCGCGGCGTGCAGATCGACTGGGAGGCGGACCAGCGGCCCGGCGTGCAGATCGAGCGCGACGTTGAGGTGCTGGCCGCGCGAATCGGCCGGGAGAAGCGGCTCAGCACCGG
>VBJX01000067.1:13055-13611 GCA_005879775.1 Chloroflexota bacterium | reverse complement strand
CGCCTCTCGAGCCGCGTTGAGGATCGGGAAGGTGAGGGTCATTCGGCGGGAGGCCTGTCCGGGCGCCCAGGTGGCGATCACCCATCGCCGCCGCTCGGCAAGCGCGGTGGAGTCCGGAAAGAGCGATGCCGTGTGACCGTCGCGGCCCATCCCGAGCCAGATGAGGTCGAAGGACGGGCGGCGGGGTCCCGCCGCCGGCAGGCCGAAGGCGCGGGCAATCTCCTGCTGGTAGTCCCTGGCGGCTGCGTCGAGATCCTCGCGCTCGGCTTCCATGCGATGGATCGCTTCCGGCCGGACGCCCGGCAGCCGGTCGAGGAGACCACGCCTGGCGGCTCCGCAGTTGGAATCGGGATGGTCCGGCGTGACAGCGCGCTCGTCGCCCCAGAAGAACTCGACGCGCGACCAGTCGACCGCCTCGACGCGAGGCGACGTGACGAGCAGCGGGTATACGGCCAGTGGGGTCGACCCGCCCGAGAGGGCGATGCGGAAGACGCCGCGACGGCGGATGGCATTGCGGGCAGCGGCCACGATCCGGTCGGCGGCGGCGGTCGCCACG
>VBJX01000067.1:8629-13006 GCA_005879775.1 Chloroflexota bacterium | reverse complement strand
CGCCCGCATGGATGCCTCATAAATAGGATCGTGGCGGTCGGTCACCAGGTCGGCGGCCAGCAGCTCGGATTCGGTGGGGCGCTCCATCGTCACCCGGCGCAGCAGAGCGGTCATGCCGTCGGCGTTGGTGGCGACCGTGGCCTCCTCGCGCTCCTCGTCGTGCCGCTCGATGATGAACTCGGCAGCTCCCATCTCCCCGCGGGAGCGGAGCCGGACCGAGACGAGCTCGCCGGGGAGCAGGTCGTCCGCCTCAACCGGCTCGAGGACCAGGTCGACCATCTCGTGGCGCCCCTCCAGGATCAGCTGCATCCGCCCGTCGCTCAGGGGCTGCCCGGTCTGGTAGCGGCGCCAGCCGAGTCGCGAGGCGATCCAGCCGGCAAACAGCAGCGGCTCGGCAAGCGGCGATGCGACGCCCGGCTTGGCATCGGCGGCATCGAGCCTGCGGCGCGGACGTCCCCGACCTCGCCGGCGAGGCGCAACCGCATAGCGGATGGCCAGCCCGTTCAGGTTGGGAAGGTAGCGGCGGAAGCGCGGTGCATCGAAGAACTGGGCGGTCAGATCCTGCCACCAGTCAAGCCGCCGCCAGGCGAGGTCGCCCACTCCGCTGCGGCGTCGCAGGTTGGCAAGGCGGCGGAGCCCGGTGAGCAGGTCGCCGAAGTCGGTGGCGTCCACGATCAGCCGATCCCCCACCTCGACCAGCTGGTCGAAGATCGGGTCGTTGAACGGCGGGTCACCCGGCCACCAGACGTGGGTCGGCAGGTCGTGGATGAGGAGTGGAGCGACGATCCCCGACAGGTGCTCGGCCGCGTCGCCACGAACGGTCAGGACCACCACCTCGTAGCAGACCTGCTCGTCGTGCAGGAGGGTCGGGTGGCAGTGGGCAGTGATGGCGGCGTCGAGACGGGGTCCATCGGCCCCGCGGTCGGCGACCAGCACGATGGCCCGCGACGGGTGGCGGAAGCCAAGGCCCTGCATGGTGCGCACGACGCGCTGGGCGGCCTCCTCGTCGGGCACGGTGATGATCAGGTTGAGGACCGATGCCCGCGCGTGCGGCAGCCCCTTCTCGGTGACGGTCTGGTCCAGGTCCTCCGGCGCGGTCCACAGGCGAGCCAGCCGGGACTCGACCTCGGTCACGGTGGTGTTGGCCTCGACCCAGGGCTCGGCGACCGATGACTCGGCGTCGCCGAAGCGCATCAGGTGCCGATGCAGTTCCAGCTCGCGATCGGCTGCGGCCTGCCGGGTCACGGGCGTCGCCAGGACCGGCCGTCGCGCTCCAGCAGCTCGTCGGCCGCGGGCGGTCCCCAGGTCCCCGCACCGTAGAAGTGCAGCGGACCACCCGCCCCGGAGGACCAGGCGTTGAGGATCGGGTCGAGGATCTGCCAGGCGCGCTCCACCTCGTCGTCGCGGGTGAAGAGCGAGGCGTCGCCGATCATCGCGTCCAGGAGGAGCGTCTCGTAGGCATCGGGCGAATCGACGGCAAAGCTGGAGCCGTAACGGAAGTCCATGTTGACGCCACGGATCTGGAGTCCGGGGCCCGGCACCTTGGCACCGAAGCGCAGCAGGATCCCCTCGTCAGGCTGGACGCGAATGGCCAGGATGTTGGGCTCCATCGGCTGGGCACCGGCGCGCTCGAAGAGGGCCAGCGGCGCCGCCTTGAACTGGACCGCGATCTCGGTGGCTCGTGCGGCGAGCGCCTTCCCCGTGCGCAGGTAGAACGGCACGCCGGCCCAGCGCCAGGACTGGATCGCCAGGCGCAGCGCAACGTAGGTCTCGCGCTCGGAGTCCGGTGCCACCTCCGGCTCGTCGCGGTAGGCGCCCACCCGCTCACCCTCCACCCAGCCCGATACGTACTGGCCGCGCACGGTGGCCTCGGCCACCTCGCTGGGAGTCATCGGCTTCACACCGCGCAGCACCTTGACCTTCTCGTCGCGCAGGTCCGATGCCTTGAACTCGACCGGCGGCTCCATGGCGAAGATGGCCAGCAGCTGCAGGGCGTGGTTCTGGACGATGTCTCGCAGCGCGCCGGTCTGGTCGTAGAACTCGCCGCGCCCCTCGATGCCAACCGTCTCGGCCACCGTGATCTGCACCGAGTCGATGTAGCGCCGGTTCCAGATCGGCTCGAAGAGGCCGTTGCCGAAGCGGAAGACGGCCAGGTTCTGGACCGTCTCCTTGCCCAGGTAGTGGTCAATGCGATAGATCTGCTGCTCGTCGAAGACCTCGCGGATCTCGCGGGTCAGCTGGCGGGCGCTGGCCAGGTCGAAGCCGAACGGCTTCTCGACGATGACCCGCGACCAGCCACGACCGCCTGATGGCCGATGCTCCCCGGAGGCCGCAAGTCCGGCGGCGCCGAGCTGGCGAACGATCTCGGCATGCAGCACCGGCGGGACGGCCAGGTAGAAGAGCCGATTTCCCGCGGTTCCCCGGTCGCGGTCGATCCGGTCCAGGCGCTTGGCCAGGGCATGCCACGCCTCGGTGTCGTGGAACTCGCCGCGCTGGTACTCGATCCCGCGGCTGAACGACTCCCAGATGGAGCGCTTCACCGGCTTGTTGCGGCTGTAGTGGTCGATCGAGTTGTGCAGGTGCTCGCGGAACGCCTCGTCGGAGAGGTCACGCCGCGCGAAGCCGACGACCGTGAACTCGGCGGGCAGGAAGCCGCCGAGCATCAGGTTGTAGAGGGCCGGGGCCAGCTTTCTCTCGGTCAGGTCACCGGTGGCGCCGATGATGACCATGGTGCACGGCTCCGGCATCCGCTCCAGGCGCAGCCCCTCGCGCAGCGGGTTGGCGGCCAGCGTGCGGTGGCCGTCGTCGTCCGCGCTGCCGGCCTGGGCCGGAGTGGTCCGCCCGGTTACGGTGGTCATGCCGCCGCTCAGCCTTCGCCGGCGGGCGTGCCGGGGGAGGTGTCAGCCGACTTGACCGCGTGCCCCCCGAACTCGTTGCGCAGCGCGGCCAGCACGCGGTCGGTGAAGCTGTCCGGCTCGCGGCGGCTGCGGAGGCGCTGCAGGAGGGCCAGGGTGATGATCGGCGCCGGGACGTCGTGCTCGATGGCATCGGCCACCGTCCAGCGCCCCTCGCCGGAGTCGGCGACCCAGCCGCGGATATCGGCCAGGTCGTTCCCCTCGCGCTCGAAGGCGTCGCCGGCCAGCTCCAGGAGCCAGGAGCGGATCACCGAGCCGTGGGTCCAGAGGCGCGCCACGCCCGCCAGGTCGAGCCCGAACTCGCTGGCGTGCATGATGTCGAACCCCTCGCCGTAGGCGGCCATCAGCCCGTACTCGATCCCGTTGTGGACCATCTTCACGTAGTGCCCCGCGCCCGCCGCTCCGCAGTAGAGGTAGCCACCTTCCGGCGCGAGCGCGCCCACGACCGGCTCGAAGCGCTCGAAGACCTCGCGCTTACCGCCGACCATGGCGCAGAAGCCGACCTGCAGCCCCCAGATCCCGCCGCTGACGCCCATGTCCAGGAACTCGAGGCCGCGCGCCTCGACCGCCTTGGCCCGCTGCTGCGAGTCACGGAAGTTGCTGTTGCCGGCGTCGATGATCACGTCCCCCGGGCTCAGGATCCCTGCCAGCTGGTCGATCAATTCACCGGTGACGACCCCGGACGGGACGCTGATCATCACGTGCCGCGGCGCCGTCATCTTTTCTGCCATCGCCTCGAGCGGCTCGGCAACGATGATCCGTCCGTTGTTCTCCGCCTCGGCCGCCAGCTCGGTCGCCACCGATTCGGTCCGGTTCCAGGCGACCACCTCGTGCCCGGCGCGCGCCAGGCGGCGCGCCATCCCGGCCCCGATGCGCCCCAGTCCGGCAATTCCGCTCTGCATCGTCGCCTCAGCGTCTCCTTCCGATTCGGCTCGCCCGTCAGGCGGCGGGCACGGCCGCCAGTGTCTCGCGGATCATCGCCTCCAGGTTGGCCAGGCCGGCGGCCGCATCGGCAAGATGGATGCGCAGCACCCGTCGCTTGCGTTTCTGGAGCGAGGCCAGGTCGCCGAGCGCCTGTGCGGCGATCAGCGTCCCGAAGCTCTCCTCCCAGCCCGGGATCGGCAGGTCGCGGCTCGGCTCGGCGGTGATCTGCAGGAAGCGCCCGGTGTTCGGGCCGCCCTTGTGCAGCTGCCCGGTCGAGTGCAGGAACCGAGGGCCGAAGCCAAGGGTGGTGGCCACTCCCAGACGCTCGTGGATGCCGGCGCGCATGCGCTGCAGCGCCTGAGCGATACCCGGGTCGGCGGGCAGGTAGGCCAGGAGAGCCACATAGTCCCCGGGCTCGGCGCTGGTCAGCAGGGTGCGCAGCGCGCCCGAGACGCTCAGCGGCTCGTCTCCGAGGGCCGCGGGGTCCAGGTAGGCGGCCATCCTCGTCTCGGCCACGAACGGCGCGGGCGAGGGCAGC
>VBJX01000067.1:0-8425 GCA_005879775.1 Chloroflexota bacterium | reverse complement strand
GGCGTAGCGCTGCGGCTCAACGATCGGCTCGCCCACGACCGGCACGATCCCGCGCCCGGCCTTGCCGGTGCTCTCGGCAACGAGCTGTTCGGCCCAGTCGCCAAAGCTGGCCAGGCGGGGGGTGGTCAGGATGGTGAGCTTGTCGCGTCCCGCGAGCGCAGCCTCGCCCAGGACCGCGCCAAAGCGGAGCCCCGGGTTCTCGGCCGCGGGCCGCTGGCAGCGCTCGGCCATGGAAGCCGCGTGGCCGAGGAGCGCCCGCAGGTCGACGCCGTGCAGAGCGGCGGGCAGCAGCCCGAAGACCGAGAGCGCGCTGTAGCGGCCGCCCACCCCTGGCACCCCCTCCACGATCGCACGGAACCCCTGGGCGCGGGCCAGGTCGGCGAGCACCGTCCCCGCATCGGTGATGGCCACGAAGTCGAGCGCGGGGGCATGCGCGGCCATGGCCGCGTGGAAGGCGTTCGGCTCGGTGGTTGTTCCCGACTTGCTGTCGGGATGAGTCGAGTCCAGGATCCGCAGCTCGAGCCCGTCAGCGGCGGCCGAGCCCCCCATCGCGGCGCCGAAGAGGCGGCTGAAGAGCTCCGGCGCGAGGGACGAGCCACCCATTCCGAGCACCGCGGCGCGGGTGTAGCCGTCGGCGCGCACCTCGCGCGCCAGCCGTTCGAGCTCGGGGACCTGGTCGCCCATGGACGTCGGAAGATCGAGCCAGCCGAGCCATCGGGCCAGCTCATCGGGCGCCTTGCCCGACGCCGCCCACAGGCTCCCGTCGCGCGCCCACAGCCGCTCCGCGACCAGCTCTCGTGTCCAGGCCTCGAAGCGAGCAGTCGAGGCCGCTTCGAGCGCTGCGGGCAGGCTGATCTGCCTGCTCACGCGGTCATGAGGGCGTGCCGCTTCTCGTCGATGGCGGCGATCAGCTCGTCGTAGGAGCGACCAAACGCCGCCACGCCTTCGGTGATGAGCTCATCGGTCACCTGCGTCATGCTGACCCCGACCTCCTCGAGCGAATCGAGCGTCGCGTGCGCCTGGTCGATGTCCGCGTCGAGCGTCCGCTCGATCTGCCCGTGGTCGAGGAAGGCCTTGATCGTGTCCGGCGGCAGGGTGTCGACCGTCTCGGGCCCGATCAGCTCCTCCACGTAGAGGACGTCGCGGTAATCGGGGTTCTTGGTCGAGGTGCTGGCCCACAGGCAGCGCTGCACGCGGGCCCCGGCCTTGCGCAGGTCGGCGAACTCGTCGCCGTGGAAGAGTTCTGTGTACGCCTCGTAGGCATGCTTGGCGTTGGCGATCGCCGCCCGGCCGCGCAGCGCGAGCGCGGCATCGGTCCCGATCTCCTCGAGCATCTTGTCGGCCTTGGTGTCGACCCGGCTCACGAAGAACGAAGCGACCGATGCGACCTTCCCGATGTCTTCGCCGATCGCCTGCCGTCGGCGCAGGCCGGCCATGTAGGCGCGCGCCACGTCCCGATAGACGTCCACGCTGAACATGAGCGTGACGTTGATGTTGATCCCCTCGCTGATGGCCGCCTCGATGGCCGGGATCCCCGCCGGGGTCGCCGGGATCTTGACGAACACATTGGGGCGCGCCAATCGGCCCGACAGGTGACGGGCCCGCTCCAGGCTGGCCTGGGTGTCGTCGGCCAGGTCGGGCTCGACCTCGATCGAGGCGAAGCCATCGGCTCCGTCCGCCTCGTCATGCACGCCTCGCAGCACGTCGGATGCGTCGCCGACGTCCGAGATTGCGATCTCCTCGAAGATCTTGCGGCTGTCGTGGCCCGCGTCGATCCCCTGCTGGACCAGCTCGTCGTACTGGCCGCTGGCCACCGCCTTGGCGAAGATGGTCGGGTTGCTGGTGAGCCCGCGGATCCCCTGGCTCACCTGCTCGGCCAGGCTGCCGCTGTCGATCAGCTGCCGGTCGATGAAGTCGATCCACGGGCTCTGGTCCTGCTCTGCGTGGAGCCGCTGCAGCGCGTTCATGGCCTGCTCTCCTCAAGGTGCGGAATCGAGCGACGTGTCGCCAGCTCACGGGCGGCGGCGGCGATATGGCCGGCATCGATGCCGGCCAGGGCGAGCTGTTCGCTGGGCGTGGCCGATCCGGGCATGTGGCGCACGGCGAGCTTCACGATCGGCGGCCGCTCGTCGTCGCCGGCGAAGGCGTCCATCACCGCGTCGCCCAGGCCTCCCTCCGGCCAGTGGTCCTCGACGGTCAGGATCGCCCCGGTCTCGCGGGCTGCGATGCGCAGCGTGGTGGCGTCAATCGGCTTGATGCTGTAGCAGTCGATCACCCGCGCGGCGATCCCGTCGGCGGCCAGCTCATCGGCCGCCTTCATCGCCTCGTGGAGGGTGATCCCCGCCCCGACCAGGGTCACCTGGTCGGCATCGGTCTGGCGCACGACCCGGCTGCCGCCGATCTCGAACTCCTCGCCGGGGGGATAGATGACAGGGGTCTTCTCGCGCGTGGTGCGCATGAAGACGATCCCCTCGCGCTCCGCCATGTGCGGCAGGAGGGCGGCGGTCTGGTTCGCGTCCGACGGGTAGAGGACGGTGCTGCCGTGCACCGCGCGGAACATGGCCAGGTCCTCGAGCGCCATCTGCGACGGTCCGTCCTCGCCGATGCTGACCCCCGCGTGCGAGCCGGCCAGCACGATGTTCGCGCGGCTGATGGCTCCCATCCGGATGAAGTCGTAGGCGCGCGACAGGAAGGCGGCGAACGTCGCCGCGAACGGACGCCAGCCGCGGACCTGGAAGCCGATCGCCATGGCCACCATCTGCTGCTCCGAGATATAGGCCTGCACGAAGCGCTCCGGGTGCGCCTTGGCGAAGAGCTCCGAGTAAGTGGAGTTGCCGACCTCGCCGTCGAGCGCCACCACGTCACCCCGGGCGCTGCCCAGCGCCACCAGCGCGTCGCCGTACGCCTTGCGGGTCGCCTCGCTGCTGCCCGGCTCATAGGCGGGCAGCTCGAGCTTGCCGCTCACCTCGAAACGCTGCGGCTGCGCTTGACCCTCGGGCGGGTTGACCGTGATGGTGAGGTGTCGCTCGCCTCCCAGCTCGGCGATGGCCGCCTCGGGATCGGCCAGCGGCTTGCCGTGGAATCCGTTCTTGTTGGCGACCGCCGCGACCCCGTGGCCCTTCTCGGTACGGGCCACGATGACCGTCGGCCGATCGGCCGTGGCCGTGGCCTCGGTGAAGGCAGCGTCAACGGCCGCCAGGTCGTGCCCATCGATCTCGATGGCATGCCAGCCGTACGCACGGGCGCGGCCGGCGTACGAGTCCAGGTCCCAGCCGTGCATCGTCTCGCCGGTCTGGCCCAGCCGGTTGACGTCGACGATCGCCGTCAGGTGGTCGAGGCCGTGGAAGGCGGCGGCCTCGAACGCCTCCCAGATCGAGCCCTCGGCCATCTCCGAGTCGCCGCACAGGCACCAGGTCCGAAACGGCAGACGATCGAGCTGCTTGCCGGCGAGCGCCACGCCAACCGAGATCGGCAGTCCCTGGCCGAGCGATCCGGTGGCGACGTCGACCCAGGGGATGATCGGGGTCGGGTGGCCTTCCAGGCGGCTTCCCGCCTTGCGGAAGGTGAGCATCTCGGCGTCGGTGATCGCTCCGGCGGCCTTGTAGACCGCATAGAGCAGAGGCGAGGCGTGCCCCTTGCTGAAGATCAGGTGGTCGTTGCGGGGATCATCGGGCGCATCGAAGTCGTAGTGCAGGTACTTCGCCATCAGGACCGCCAGCAGGTCGGCGGCCGACATGGAGGAGGTCGGGTGTCCGGAGCCAGCCGCCGAGCTGGAGCGGATCGAATCGACCCGAAGCTGCGCCGCGAGCTCGCTCCACATTTCGTGGTCGTTCATGGTGCCGTCCATGATACGAGCCACGGGCCGTTTGGCCGAAATGCCGATCCTGGGCCGGCGATGGCCGGGAGGCGTTCAGCTGCATTTGCAGCTGGAGCAAATAACGGGCAGGGAGACCGCTCATCCTCGCGCCTGTTTGCGGCCCCAGCAAAGGCAGATCAGGCAGGGGGCCCTTCCAGGGCCGAATCGGGCTCTGCTTCGTCGTTATTTGCCATGGCTGCAAACGCCGACAGGGAGACCCGGGCATCGCCGGAAAGGAAAAGGCGGCACCCCATCTGGGGCGCCGCCTTCAGGGCGAAAAAAGAGGCTGATCCTTACGATCAGCCGCGCATCAACCGGAAGCAGTCGCTGCAGTAGACGGGGCGCGCACCGGTTGGCCGGAACGGAACCTGCGTCTCCTTGTTGCAGCGGGCACAGACAGCGTCGAACATTTCGCGCGGTCCGCGGCTGTAGCTGCTTGAGCTGTAGCCGCCGCCGCCGTTGCCGCCGCCGCTGCCGTAGCTCGAGCCGCCGCCGGTGCCGTAGCTCGAACCGCCGCCCCCGCTGGCGCGACGCTGCGCGCGGCACGAGGAACAGCGCTTGGGCGCAGAGGTGAAGCCCTTCTGCGCGAAGAATTCCTGCTCGGACGCGGAAAAGACAAAGTCGATTCCACAGTCCATACAGGTCAGAACCTGGTCGGTATAGGCCACGAGGACCCTCCCACAAAGAGTTACCACATCGGGCGTCAACGCCTCGATCAGCGCCGGCCACGGGTCTTGCCGCTACCCCGTGAGCCGACGATTGACGTGGTGGGAGGGGGAGGGAAGGCTGCTGGCGCCGCTCGCTCGGCGGCCCGACTCGGGCGAGTATACCGCCGGGGGCCCGATGCGCAAGAGTAGGCACCCAGGCCTTTCGGCCTATCCTGAAAGCCGATGCGCACGTCTGCGATGGTCTTCGGCGCCCTCCTTGCCGTGGCTGGTCTGATCTGGATTGCACAGGGGCTGAACCTGTCCTGGGCGCCGCGCAGCTTCATGACCGCCGATCGGACGTGGGTCGTCCTGGGTGCGGCTGCCGCGGTGGCCGGGATCGGGCTGGTCGGCTGGGGACGGCGCGCCCGCCCGCGCTAGGCCGCTCCCCTACTCGAGGCGCGCGCCCGCTTCGGCCATCTCGGCCAGGGCGCGCTCGTCGTCACCGGGCTTGAGGTTCACCGCTGCGATCGCCGCGGTCAAGACGGTCGTCTCGAACCCCAGTTTCGTGGCGTCCAGCGCCGTCGCATTGACGCAATAGTCGGTGGCAAGGCCACAGACCACCACCCGAGTCACGCCCCGCTCACGCAGCAGGCCCTGGAGCTCGGTGGGACGCTCCTCGCCCGTCTGCGGGTCGCGCATGGAGAAGCCGGAATAGCCGTCCTCGCCATTGCTCCCCTTGCGGATGATCGGGCCGTCGAGCACCAGGTCCGGGTGGAGCTCGGCGCCCCAGGTGCCGGCCACGCAGTGGACCGGCCAGATACCGCCGTCCTTGGCGAAGTGCGGGGTCGAGGGCGGATGCCAGTCCTGCGTGTAGGCGACCAGCGCACCGGCGGCGACGGCCTTCGCGACCTGGTCATTGATACGCGGCAGGATGTGACCGGCGCGCGGCACCGAGAGGCTGCCTGCCGGATCGGCGAAGTCGTTCTGGACGTCGATCACCAGCAGGGCGGCGGTCGGGTCGTACGCGGTCACGGCCCGATCATATCCGCCGGCTAGTCGAAGGCCGCGATCGGTGCAGGACCTTCCGACTTTGTCCCGGGGGCCGTCTCCCCAACGTGGTGGCGGAGCGGGATTTCGCGCAGGAGGGTTGCCACCAGCACCACGGCCACAGCAGCAGCGGCCACGCCGAACCAGAGCGCGTCGCCGATGGCCAGCGAGAAGGCTTCGTGGATTCCGCTCACGATCCGCGGGATGTCCGGCTGGACGAGGACGCGAAACTGCTCAGGTACCTGGGACAGGATCTGCTTCCCGAGGTCGACACCCACGCTCGTGACCTCGCCACCGGAGAGCGCCTGCGACGACCCGAACTGATCGACGATCTGCTGCGGGACGCCGGCCCTGCTCAGCTGCCTGGGGATCTCGGTCGCCAGCGCCCAATCGAGCCACCGATCTGTCGGAAGAACGTGAGCGCGCTGGTCGCGACGCCCATCTCGCGGAACGGCACCGCGTTCTGGACCACGATGGTGAAGACCGCCATCGAAGGCCCGATCCCGAGGCCCATGATCGCCAGCCAGATCCACATGGTGGTGATCGAGGTCTCGGCACGGATCTGGGTGAGCAGCAGGAGCCCGATGGCGGCGATCGACATGCCGCCCACGATCAGCCACTTGTAATGGCCGGTGCGGCTCACGATCTGGCCCGATCCGATCGAGCCGATCATGAGGCCAGCCATCATCGGCAGGATCTGGTAGCCCGATGCGGTTGCGCTCGAACCGAGCACGAACTGGAACCAGCGTGGGATGAAGACGATCCCACCGAAGAAGCCGAAGCTGACCAGCGAGGTGGCCAGCACCGAGGCGGTGAAGGTGCGGT
This sequence comes from Chloroflexota bacterium, assembly GCA_005879775.1. Classification (GTDB taxonomy): domain Bacteria; phylum Chloroflexota; class Limnocylindria; order QHBO01; family QHBO01; genus CF-167. The sequence goes on along the minus strand of VBJX01000067.1, from coordinate 2,050 downwards.
TGGCGAAGAGGCCCAGGTGCAGGATCGGGTCCTTGACCCGCGTCTCGATCCACAGGAAGAGGCCCAGCATCACCGCGCCGAGCAGGAGCAGGCCGGCGACCGACGGATCGGTCCAGTCGTTGCTCACCTTGTTGGTGAGGCCGAGCATGATCGGCACGATGGCCGCAGTGAAGGCGGCTGCCCCGAGGTAGTCGATCGAGATCACGCGCTCGGGATGGCTGACCTTGGGCATCAGGCGCCCGATCACGACCAGCGCCACGATGCCGACCGGGATGTTGACGAAGAAGATCCAGTGCCAGCCGACGTTGTCGGTGAGGAATCCACCGGTGAAGGGGCCGACGAGCATGGCGACGGCGAACACCGCCCCGAAGAAGCCCTGGTAGCGACCGCGCTCTCGCGGGCTGAAGATGTCGCCGATGACGGCCAGGCTGATCGGGAAGAGCGATCCGGCTCCCAGTCCCTGGATGCCACGGAACAGGACCAGCTGCCACATCGTCTGCGACAGGCCCGAGAGGAGCGATCCGAACAGGAAGATCCCGATTCCGATCATCAGCATCGGGCGCCGCCCGAACTGGTCGGAGAGCTTTCCATAGAGCGGCCCGGTCACCGTGCTGGTCAGCAGGTAGATGGTGACCACCCAGGTGTAGAGCTCATTGCCGTGCAGATCGGTCAGGATCTTCGGCAGTGCCGTGCCGACGATCGTCTGGTCGAGAGCCGCCAGGAACAGGGCGAGCAGGACCGCACCGAAGATCTCGAAGCGGGCGCGTGGATCGACGTGGACAGGTGCGTCGTCGACGGGCGGCGCCTGGCGTGGCTGGGCAACGGCGGCGGTCACGAGATCGGTTCTCCTTGTGCGTTGAGATGCGAGAGCGCGGAACGGAGTGAACGAATCGAGGCCAGCAGGGCGACCTGCTCGGCCCCGGTCAGCTGCTGGATGGCGGCGCCCAGACGCTGGCGGCGCACCGCCTGGAGCTCGCGCAGCTCGGCGAGACCCGCATCGGTGAGTCGGACGCGCACGAGGCGGCGATCGTCGGTGTCATGGATCCTCTCCACGAGGCCGCGCTCCTCGACGCGCGTCACGAGACCGGTGGCGGTGGGAAGCCCCGAGCCGAGCAGCTCCGCAACGCGCCCCATGGTGAGCGGGCCGTACTGCTCCAGCAGAGAGATCAGGTAGAGGTGAGCCATCGAGATGGCGCGGACGTGGCAGTGCTGGGCGAAGGCAGCCCGCTCGCCGGTGATGAAGGGGCCGAGCTCGTCGAGCAGTTCCGCGCCGACAGTTCGGGATTCGCTAATGGTTCGTGTCACGCGAACTATTATCAACCACTGAAGGATTCGCCGTCAAGCCCCAGCCGCTATGGTTGGCCGATGGATGCCGATCGAGTGCGTGGCGACCTGGTGACGATGCTGACCGCGACGAGGGCTGCTGAGCGCGAGCTCTTCGCCCGCTTCGACCCTGCCACGCGCGACAGCCCACCGGCACCCGGCGAGTGGTCACCGAAGGACATCCAGGCGCATCTCTCCGGCTGGAAGGCGCGCCAGGTCAAGCGCTACGAAGCGGCACGCAACGGCCAGGGCCCCGACACGCCGGATGGCCGCGAGATCGACGAGGTCAACGCCGAGATGCACGAGGCCCGTGCCGCATGGCCGTGGGATGACGTCCTCGCCGAAGCGGACCAGGTCTCCGATCATCGGACCGGACTCGCTGCTGGGCAGCACGTTCGGGAACGGCGCCAGCCATGCGCTCGAGCACCTGCCGCAGCTGGCCCGCCGGGTTGGCGACGAATCGGCGGTCGATGCGCTGGCCGCCGAGCTGGCGCGCCTTGCGTCGAGCGGATCGATCCCCGAGCGCGACGCGGCCACGCTGGTCTATAACCTCGCCTGCTTCCAGGCTCTCGCCGGACGGCTGGATGCGGCTCGCGACCTGCTGCCCGGCGCGTTCCGGCTCCGTCCAGACCTGCTCGAATGGGGACTCGAGGACAGCGACCTGGCAGCCCTCCATGACGAGCTGGCGGCGCTGGCCGCTCAGTAGATTCCAGGAAGGAACCTGCTG
>VBJX01000071.1 GCA_005879775.1 Chloroflexota bacterium | reverse complement strand
CTTCCCGTTCGTGGGAGGCGCGACGATCTTCACCTGCTGGGCGACGGCGCGCCCAGGGGTGGATGCCGACGTCGTCGAGCGTGCCCTGCTCGGCGAGATCGACCGCCTGGCCGATGCGGGCCCCACCGACGAGGAGCTGGAGCGCGTTCGCAACCTGCACGCCGCCAGCGTCGAGTCCAGCCTGGAGCGGATCGGCGAACGGGCCGATCGCCTGTCGATGTACACCTGCCTCTTTGACGAGCCGGAACGGATCAACGCCGAGGTGACCCGGTTCGTGTCCGTCGACGGGGAAAGGGTGCGGGCGGCGATGGCCGCCACGCTGCGCCCCGATAACCGGCTGGTGATGACCTACCTGCCGGCCGAACAGGCCGAGGGGGCGGCATGACAATCGCCGCCAACCCGCTGCGCCCGCCTCCCGGCGCGCCGCGTCCGTACCACTTCCCACCGTTCAGCCGGCACCGCCTGGCAAACGGGTTGACCGTCTGGCTGGTGCCGGTCGAGGGCGCAACCCTGGCCAGCGTCCACCTGCTGGCCGATGCGGGCGCGGCAGCCGAGGACGAGGGGCAAGGCGGCGTGGCGGCACTCACCGCCCAGCTGCTGGTCACGGGCACGAAGCGCCTGGATGCCGCGGCCTTCGCCGAGGCGACCGAGCGGCTCGGGATCGAGATGAGCAGCGAGTCGAGCTGGGACAGCTCTCGCGCGGCGTTCCAGGCGCTTCCCGATCAGCTCGAACCGGGGCTGGCCCTCCTGGCCGAGATGCTCCGTGAGCCGCGCTTCGATCCGGGCGAGTTCGAACGCCTGCGGGCCGAGCGCCTGACGGACATCCTGCAGGCGCGATCCGAGCCCGGGCGGCTGGCCGACGAGTGCTTCATCGCTCACCTGTACGACGCCGATACGCCCTATCACCGGCCGTCGGCCGGCCTGCCGGAGACGGTGGAGGCGCTCTCGGTCGCAGACGTGCAGGCTCACCATGCCTCGCACTACGCTCCTGGCCTGGCCCACCTGATCGTGGCGGGCGCCTTTGACGCGGAGCTCGTCCTTCGCGCGGCCGAGCGGGAGCTCGGCACCTGGAACGGGAGCGGGCCCGGACATCGGGCGATCACGCCGCGCCCGGCGGGCGGACGGCGAGTCGTGATCGTCGACCGGCCCGGCTCGGTGCAGAGCGAGCTGCGGATCGGGCGCATCGGGATCGACCGTTTCGATCCGCGCTACTTTCCGGCGATCGTCGAGACGACCCTGCTGGGAGGCATGTTCTGGGCCCGGCTGCCGCGTCGCCTGCGGGAGGAGCTGGGCTACACGTACAGCATTCGCTGCGGCTTCGACCCGCGCCGGGCGGCAGGTCCGTTCAGCACCTCCACCGCCGTGCAGACCGAGGTGACCGCCCCAGCGATCGCAGAAACCCTGGCGCTGCTCGAGGCCGCTCCCCAGGCGCCGCCGGAGGACGACGAGCTCGACCAGGCCCGCACCTACCAGGTGGGGGTCTTTCCCCTCCGCTTCGAGACGACCTTCGGAATCGCCGCCGCCATCGAGCCGGGCAGCGCTACCGCGCGCAGATCGAGGCGGTCGACGGGCTCCAGGCCCAGCAGGCCGCCGCTGCGCTCATCGACCCGGGCGAGCTGCTGGTGCTGGCGGTCGGCGATGCATCGGCCGTCCGCGCAGACGTCGAGGCCCTGGGGATCGGGCCGGTAGAGGTGATCGCGGCGCCCTGAGGCCCGCCCGTGTGCATCGGCTCAGCCGGCGGCCACCCGGGCTGCGCGGGTTCGCGCCCTGGCCAGCCTCCCCCTGGCAGCTGAGATGCGGCGTGCCGGGTCACCTCGGATCCGGCGCCGATCGAGAGCCTCGGGATGCTCGCCGCGGGCAATCTCCGCCAGGATGGCCGATGCCCGCTCCAGCTCCCCGGCCTCGGTCAGCAGCTGGACCAGGCTGAACCAGCGCGCGGGCTCGCCGACCGGGGCGGAGACGGCGCGTTCCACGAGCTCCGAGGCGCGCCCGCCATTGCCGGCCCGCAGATGCGCCATGATCGCTGCGCGAACGTCAGCGAAGCCCGGCTCCATGTCGAGCGCCTCCAGATAGTTGAGCAGCAGCTCGGCGGCCTCGGCGCGGGACTCCGGAGTGCCGTGCCGCACGCGCGCATCCCGATATTCGCCAAGCAGGGCCCGCAGCTCGCGGTCGATCCAGCGCCGCTGTGGGCTGGCCGCGGGGTAGCGCTGGCCGATGGTCCGCAGGAAGCCGACGCCGCGCAGGAAGTCACCGCTGGCCATGTAGGCGGCGCGCAGCTCGGCGCGCACCAGCGTCTCGAAGGCAGGATCCAGCTCAACGAGCCGCTCCTGGGCGCCAAGCCAGTCGTCGATCCGGCCCCGATCGCGATAGTGACGCGAGGCGTAGCGCAGCCAATAGCGCTCGTTGTGCGAGCGCCAGTCCTGGCCGTCGATGTGATGGGCCACGATCCAGGCGTTCTGCGCCGCCGGACCCGCGACGAAGACCTCGACCGGCACCCGAAAGCCATGCACGTTGCGCCATTGCGGCAGGTGCCAGCGGCTCGGCGCCCGCTGCCCAGGGACCCGCCGCCGAAGGGGCCGGGCGGCCTCATCGGCGGCCAGTGGCCAGGGAAGGGTTGGGGCGGCGCCGCGCTCCAGACTGCGGTCGTAGTGGAGCCGGCGGAGCGGGTCGCGGAGCTCGCTCCAGGCCCGGTTGAGGATCGAGGTGCGCCGCGTGGCGAGCGAGTCGTTGGCGCTCCGATCCGGATGGTGGCGCAGGACCGCGGCCCGAAACGAGGCGCGCAGCTCGGCGATCGTGGCCGATGGCTCGGCCCCCAGCACGTCGTAGTAGTCGCGTTGCTCGGTGCGAACCGCATCGGGGCCGCCGGGCAGGGACATTCGATCGAGTCTAGTCGTTTGTCGGTATGCTGCCCGGCAACATGGCCGTCACCTCGCCCACAGGTGCCCCACGGGTCGGGCACCTGCTGATCATCGGCGGCGCCGAGGAGAAGCTCAGGCAGCGCCAGATCCTCTCGCGGTTCCTGTCGCTGTCGGGTGGCCCTGAGGCCCGACTGGCGATCATATCCACCGCCTCGTCGCTCGGCGACGAGGCGACCGACCTGTACGAGTCCCTCTTCCGCTCGATGGGCGTCGCCGAGGTGCGTGGGCTCCGCCCGCTGACCCGCGAAGAGGCCAATGACCCGGCGCTGGCGACCCAGCTGACCGACGCCACCGGCATCTTCATGACCGGCGGCAACCAGCTGCGGCTCTCGAGCGTGATCGGCGGGACCGCCCTGGGACGGGCGATCATCGAGCGGCATCGGCACGGGACGCTGGTGGCCGGGACGAGCGCCGGGGCGTCGGCGATCAGCACCCACATGGTCGCCTTCGGCACCAGCGGGGCGACACCCAAGCAGCGGATGACCCAGATGAGCGCCGGCCTCGGGCTGCTTCCGGGGGTGATCATCGACCAGCACTTCGAGCAGCGAAACCGCCTTGGCCGGCTGCTGGCCCTGGTGGCCCAGTCACCCGCGCTCCTTGGGATGGGGGTTGACGAGGACACCGCCGCTCTGGTCAGCCCATCGGGCGTGATGGAGGTGATCGGGAAGGGGTCGGTCATGATCCTCGACCCAGCCCGACTGCAGACCGATGCCTACGAGGTGAAGCGCCATCGGCCGATCATGGTCAGCGGCGTCGTCCTCCACTCGCTCCCATCGGGCTACCGGTTCGACCTGCGACGAAGGCACCTGCTGGCTCCGCTGCGACCGGTCGGCGCCAGCGCGCGCGAGCTCGCCCAGCTGGAGGCTGCCAGCCGCGCCACCCGACGCCTCATTCGCCGGGTGGCGGCCGAGGGCGCCGACGACACGGCTCCCGAGCGTGCCGCCCGCCGCGCACTGCGCGCCCGGCGCGACGAGGAGGCGAGCGAGTGAGCGAGCGAGTGAGCGAGACCGCCGCCCGACGGCGCACCACCGAACGACGGGAGGCGGCCGCGCGCCAGGCCAAGGGGTCGACCCCGCGCGGTTCGGTGACCATCGTGGAAACGCGGGTCTTCCGCGGTCCCAATTACTGGAGCTACGACCCCACCATCAAGATGGTGGTCGACCTCGGCGTCCTCGAGGCGTTCCCGACCAACACCCTTCCCGGCTTCACCGATGCGCTCCTGGAGCTGCTGCCGGGGGTCGGCCAGCATTCCTGCTCCACCGGCAAGGCGGGTGGCTTCACCCGCCGCCTGCGTGAGGGGACCTGGCTCGGTCACGTTGCCGAGCACGTGGCGCTCCAGCTGCAGCGCGACGCCGGCACCGAGGTGGGACGCGGCAAGACCCGCGGCACGGGTGAGCCCGGCCGCTACAACGTCGTCTACTCGTACGCCGAGGAGAGCGTCGGCCTGGCCGCCGGACGGCTGGCGGTGCGGATCGTCAATAACCTCGTCGAGCCCGATCCGACCTTCGGCTTCGCAGTGGAGTTCGAAGGGCTCGTGCGTCTCGCCGAGCGCGCGGCGCTCGGGCCGTCGACGCAGGCCATCCTGGACGAGGCGAACCTGCGCGACATCCCATGGATCCGCCTCAACCAGCAGTCGCTCGTGCAGCTCGGGCACGGGGTCTATCAGAAGCGGATACGCGCCACGATCACCTCCCAGACCAGCTCGCTGGGGGTCGACATCGCCTCGGACAAGAAGCTCACCAACCAGCTGCTGGCCGGGACCGGGGTGCCGGTCCCCCGCTCCGAGGTGGTGCGCAACGTGGACGAGGCCGCCGCGGCGGCGGCGCGCATCGGCTTTCCGGTCGCCGTCAAGCCGGTCGACGGCAACCACGGCCGCGGGGTGATCCTGAACCTGGCAGATGACGCCGCGGTGCGAGCCGCGTATGACATGGCCCGGGCCGAGTCGCGCAACGGCGGGGTGGTGGTGGAGACCTTTCTGGTCGGCAACGACTACCGCTGCCTGGTGATCGGCGGCGTCCTGCGCGCGGTGGCACAGCGCATCCCGGCCCACATCGAGGGCGACGGGACGCACACGCTGAACGAGCTCGTCGAGCTGACCAATGCCGATCCACGGCGAGGCATCGGCCACGAGAGGGTGCTGACCCGCATCGGCCTCGATGGGGAATCGATCGAGTACGCCCGCGAACAGGGATTCGAGCTGGGCGACTTGGTGCCGGCCGGCCAGCGCGTCTACCTCAAGCGCACCGGCAACATGAGCACCGGCGGCATCAGCATCGATCGCACCGACGAGATCCATCCGGAGAACGCCGAGATCGCCGAGCTTGCCGCCAAGGTGGTGGGGCTCGACCTTGCCGGGATCGACTTCATCTGCCCGGACATCAGCCTGCCGGTGCGACAGACCGGCGGCGGCATCGTGGAGGTCAACGCGGCGCCGGGATTCCGGATGCACACCCACCCCACCGAGGGCGAGGCGCAGTACGTCGCCAAGCCGGTGATCGACATGCTCTTCCCGCCGGGCTCACCGTCACGGATCCCGATCCTGGCGGTCACCGGCAGCAACGGCAAGACGACCACCGCCCGGATGATCGCCCACATCCTGAAAGGGATGGGCCGCAAGGTGGGGGTCACCAGCACCGATGGAATCATGGTCGACGGGCGCCTCATCCGGCGCGGCGACATGAGCGGGCCGCGGTCAGCCTCGACCGTGCTCCAGAACCCGAACGTGGAGATGGCCGTCTTCGAGGTGGCCCGCGGCGGCATTCTGCGCGCCGGGCTGGGCTACGACCGCAATGACGTGGCCGTCGTCCTCAACGTCACCGGCGACCACCTGGGAATCGGCGGCATCACCTCGATGCGTCAGCTGGCCGCGGTCAAGCAGGTCGTGGTCGAGGCCGTGCCGCGTGATGGGACGGCGGTGCTGAACGCCGACGACCCGCTGGTGGCGGCCATGGGGCGCCATTGCTCAGGGTCGGTCATCTACTTCAGCATGGATCCGGGCAACGAGGTGATCCGCCGCCAGGCCTCCCGTGGCCGTCGCGCGGTGACCATTGAGGCGGGCCACAACGGGGAGATGATCGTGCTCCAGCACGGGCGCAAGAGCATGCCGCTCGTCTGGACCCACCTCCTGCCGGCCACGTTCGAGGGGCGTGCCCGAATGAACGTCCAGAACGCCCTGGCCGCGGCCGGGGCAGCCTGGGCGGCCGGCGCGCACCTGCACGACATCCGCCAGGGGCTGCGCACCTTCAGCACCAGCTACTTCATGGCGCCGGGGCGCCTCAACATGTTCGAGCTGGATGGCTACCGGGTGATCGTGGACTATGCCCACAACCCGCCAGCGGTGGCTGCCCTTGGCGAGTTCGTCGATCTCCTGGCCGAGCCGTCGGCAGGCGGACGCCGGCCGCTGGTCACCGGGCGGCGGATCGGGGTGATGGCCACCGCCGGCGACCGCCGCGACGAGGACATCGTCGAGCTGGGCAGGATCGCGGCCCACCACTTCGACGCGATCATCATTCGCGAGGACGCCAACAACCGTGGCAGACGCCGCGGCGCGACAGCGAGCCTCATGGAGCGCGGCGTGCAGGCAGGGATTGCGGAGGGTGGCCGAACCAGCAGTGTCGAGACGGTGCTCGACGAGATGGAGGCGACTCG
>VBJX01000080.1:5941-11423 GCA_005879775.1 Chloroflexota bacterium | reverse complement strand
CCCTATCATCTGGCCCGTGACGATCACCGAGATGGCGCCCGGGACTCCGTCGACCGGCGCAGGCCACGGCGCGGGCCAGGGCGGGCTGGCGGTGGCTCTCGAGCACCTGACGAAGCGCTATGGACCGCCTGGCACGCCGCCAGCCGTGAACGACCTCTCGCTCGAGATCCCTGCCGGGCAGGTGTGCGTCCTGGTCGGCCCCTCGGGGTGCGGCAAGACGACGACCATGAAGATGATCAACCGCCTGGTCGAACCGACCAGTGGCCGCGTCACGATCGGCGGCCAGGACATCATGGGCGTGCCGGCAGTGGAGCTGCGCCGCAGCATCGGCTATGTCATCCAGCAGGTGGGCCTCTTTCCGCACGTGACGATCGGCGAGAACGTGGCCGTCGTGCCACGCCTGCTGCGCTGGCCGGAGCCCCGCATCCGCGACCGGGTCGAGGAGCTGCTCGAGCTGGTTGGCCTCGAGCCGGGCGTCTACCGCGATCGCTACCCCGCGGCGCTCTCCGGCGGCGAGCAGCAGCGGGTCGGGGTCGCGCGGGCCCTGGCCGCCGATCCGCCGGTGATGCTCATGGACGAGCCGTTCGGTGCCGTCGACCCGATCCGCCGCGATCGGCTGCAGAACGAGTTCCTGCGGCTGCAGGCAAAGGTGCGCAAGACGGTCGTCTTCGTCACCCACGATGTCGACGAGGCGATCAAGATGGCCGACCGGATCGCGATCCTGCAGCGCGGCGGGATCCTGGCCCAGTACGACACGCCCGACCACCTGCTGACGCACCCGGCGTCGGAGTTCGTCGAGCGCTTCGTGGGGGCCGATCGCGGGCTGAAGCGGCTCTCGCTGGCCCGGGTCGCCGACCTCTCTCTCCAGGAGCCGCTCCTGGCCCACGTCGGCGAGCCGATCGCAGACGTGCGGGCACGGCTGAACCGGGCAGGCACCCACTTCGCGCTCCTCGTCGACGCGGCGGATCGGCCCCTCGGCTGGCTCAGCGGGACGAGTCTGGACCGCAATGACGCCGTGGCGGAGGAGGACGCGGCTCCCGGATCCGCGCTGCTCGAGCCGCAGTCCACCCTGCGAGACGCGCTCTCGGCCATGCTCGGCTCGTCGGTCCAGCTCGGGGTGGTGGTCGATGAGCGAGACGCGGTGCTGGGGGTCATCAGCGTGGACGCCATCTCGGACGTGATTCGAGCCCCTGCCCGGGGCAGCAGGCCCGATGATCCGAGCGCAGACGCCGAGCCATGATCGCGGGCCGCCCCATCCTCCAGCCGCAGTGGGTCCTCGATAACCTCGATGAGATCGGCAGGCGGCTCGGCGAGCATGTCCTGATGACCGTGCTCGCGGTCACCATCGGGCTCGTCGTCTCGTTCGGATTGGCGCTCCTGATCCGGGCCTGGCCGCGGCTCTACGGACCGGTGATCGGCATCAGCGGGGTCATCTACTCGATCCCCAGCCTCGCCCTCTTCGCCCTGCTCATCCCGATCACCGGGATCACGCTGCTGACCGCGGAGATTGCCCTGGTCGGCTACACGCTGTTGATCCTGGTCCGCAACATCATCACCGGCCTCGACGGCGTACCGCCCGAGGTGATCGATGCGGCCCGTGGCATGGGCTACTCAGTCTCCGAACGGCTCTGGCGGGTCGAGCTGCCGATCGCCCTGCCGGTCATCGTGGCCGGCATCCGGGTCGCGACGGTGACCACCATCGGGCTGGTGACGGTCACCAGCCTGATCGGGATGGGCGGCCTGGGGTACCTGATCGTGAACACCGGCATCCGGCGTTTCTTCGCCACCTCGATCCTGACCGGCGTCGTCCTCTCGGTGGCCCTGGCCGTGGTGGCCGACCTGGCGCTCCTCGCCGTTCAGCATCGGCTCACGCCGTGGGCACGAGCCCGGGCGACCTGAGATGGAGTTCCTTGGCGCGGTATTTGCCTGGTTCACGGATCCAGCCAGCTGGAGCGGGCGCAACACGATCCCGCTGCGCCTCTGGGAGCAGGTCTCGCTGTCGGCGGTTTCGCTGGCCCTGGCTGTGGCCATCGCCCTGCCGTTGGGCCTCTACATCGGCCATACCGATCGTGGCTCGCGGCTGGTGGTGGCCATCGCCAACATCGGGCGCGCCGTCCCCTCGCTCGGCTGGCTGGGGATCGCCCTGCCGATCACCCTGGTCCTCTTCCAGCGCGGCGGGCTTGGCTTCCTGCCGGCCTGCATCGCCCTCGTGGCGCTCGGGATTCCCCCGATCGTGACAAACACCTATGCCGGCCTGCGCGAGGTGAGTCGCGACCTGCTCGACGCGGGGCGCGGCATGGGGATGGCCGAGCTTCAGCTGCTGCGGCGCGTCGAGGTGCCGATCGCGCTGCCGGTGATCATGGCGGGGGTCCGCTCCTCGGCGGTCACCATCGTCGCCACCGCCACCCTGGCCGCGGTGGTGGGCGGCGGAACGCTCGGGGACTTCATCCTGCAGGGCCTCTTCGTCAACGACCAGCCGCGCATCTTCGGGGCGGCGGTGCTGGTTGCCCTTCTGGCGCTCGCGACCGAGATGGTCTTTGGCTATCTCCAGCGCCGGGTGGTCTCCCCAGGACTGGGAACGGGCTGAATCGGGCTTCGCTGCTAGACTCGCCGCGACCTATGGACGTCGCATTCGCGACCGAAGGATCACACAAGGAGGACCCAATGCGGACACGCCGCACGCTCGCCCTCGGGGCGGTGCTGCTGGCGCTGGTGATCAGCGCCTGCACGCCGGGAGGGGGCAGCACCACGCCGTCGGCTTCGCCGGCAGCGCAGAAGCCGGAGGTCACGGTCGGATCGGCCGGCTTCGACGAATCGGCCGTGGTGGCCGAAATCTATGCCCAGGCACTCGAGGCCCATGGGTACACGGTGAAGCGCCAGCTCGAGATCGGGGAGCGCCCCGACGTCCAGGCCGCGCTGACCTCTGGGCGCGTGAACCTCGTGCCCGAATACCTCGGAGGCCTGGCCAGCTACCTGAAGGCCGATGTCTCCTCGGATGCGAAGGCGACCTTCGACGCGATGCAGGTCAAGCTGGCTGCCGAGGACCTGATCGCCTTCGACTACTCGCCGGGCACCGATGCCGACGGCTGGGCCGTCCGCAAGGAGACAGCCGATCAGCTCAACCTCAAGGCGATGAGCGACGTCGCCAAGGTCGCCGATCAGCTCGTCTGGGGCCTGGCACCTGGCTGCCCGACCAACCCGGTCTGTGGCCCGGGGCTCAAGTCGACCTACGGGATCGACATCTCGAAGCTGCAGGTCGAGAGCCTCTCGCCGTGCAGCACCGAGATGGCCCAGGCACTGAACAACAGCGCCATCGACGTAGCGCAGGTGTGTACCACCCAGCCCGACATCCAGAGGTTCAACTTCGTGCTGCTCGAGGACGACAAGGCGTTGCAGCCGGCCCAGAACCTCGCGCCGGTGGCGCGCAAGGACCTGGCCGATGCCGCTCCGGCGGACTTCGCGGAGACGCTGAACGCGGTCTCCGCCAAGCTCACCACCGACGAGCTGACGAAGCTCAACGTCGAGGTCTCCGTGAACCAGACCAGCTTCGCCAACGCGGCGAGCCAGTGGCTCAAGGACCAGGGCTTGATCTGATCCTCCCTGATTGACCGATGGGGCGGCGCGGCCGGCTACGGCCCGCCGCCCTATCCTTTCCGGGACGATGTCCGACTACCTCGACCTCGCCGACTGGCGCCGCCGCATGGCGGCCATCTACGAGACGCTGCGTGCCGACCGCCGGGCGGAGCCGGCACGCCTGCTCGGCTTCCGGGCCGCCAAGGATCGGCTCTTCGCCGAGCACCCCTCGTCGCCGATCCCGGCTGCGGAACGGCGGGCGTTCCGCGGACTGGCCTACTGGCGCTACGACCCTGCGCTGCGCTTCACGGTTCCGCTGCAGCCCGATCCCGAGGCTCCTCCGCTCGACGTGCCGCGCTCGGGCGAGGGTCCGGCCATGCCGTTCGCCCGGATCGGCTGGGTGAGCTTCGAGGTGGCCGGGACGCCATGTCGGCTCGGCGTGCATTGGCTCAACGAGTACGCCGGAGGGATCTTCATCTCGTTCCGCGACGCGACCAACGCGACCGAGACGTATGGGGGCGGTCGCTACCTGTGGGACTCCGCCAAGGGCGCCGACCTCGGCTCCGACGGCGAGCTGATGACCATCGATTTCAACTACGCCTATCACCCCTCGTGCGTATACGACCCGATCTGGAGCTGCCCGCTGGCTCCGCCGGAGAACCGCCTGAGCGTGCCGATCGCAGCCGGCGAGCGCCTCGCCCCGGCACCCTGAGCATTCCGTGACCGAGACCGACCGACGCCCGGGGCGCCACTGCTACAAGTGCGGGCGCGAGATCGGCCCGGACGAGACGATCTGCGCGATCTGCAACCGGGCCGGGATGGCGACCCCGTCCGCGACGCAGTACCACGGCACGATCGTGGTGGCCATCGTGGCCGGGGTGGTGATCATGGCCATCGCCGCCAGCCTCTCGCTGCGCGGGATCGGGCCATTCGCCGCTGAGACGGTGAGCAGTCGTGCATCCCCGCCCGATGGCGTGCTGGTGACGGTTCGGCTCGCGAACGAAGGGACGAAGGCCGGCCGCGCCAGCTGCCTGCTGGTCGCGCTCGACAGCGCCGGGGGGCGTCTGGCAAGCCACAGCGTGGTCAGCCCGCAGGTTGGCGCCGGCACCGCGATCACGTTCGATGAGCGCATCCCGGGCCTGCCGGCGTCGCCCAGCGAGGTGACCGTGAGCTGCTCCTGATCCGCAGCCCGGCGGCGCGGCTATCCTGCCGGTGATGTCCGAATCCCGGCTCCGATGGCTCCTGGTCACAGTCGTGGCGGCGGTCTTTGCCGCCACCTTCGTGGTCACCGCCCTCGTCAACCTCTTCCCCGCCTCGGGCGACGCCCGCTTCCCACCACCGGTCTCCGGGCAGGCCGTCTACGACCGCGCGGGCGTGATCTCAGCGGAGGACCACGAGGCGCTCGAGTCCGAGATCGACGCCATCGAGGCTCGATCGGGAGCGGAGCTGGCGGTCTATGTGCAGGTGGACCCGACCCTGACCGAGGACGCCAACCTGGCCGCTGCGCACGCGCTGATGGACCAGTGGGGGGTGGGGCGCGCGGGCTTCGACGATGGCCTCGTGATCCTGGTCAGCCTCGACGCCGACCGTGTCCACGGCCACGTCAGCCTGTACGCCGGCTCGGGCTTCCTGCGGGCCTACCTCTCCGAGGGCGACCTCAAGTCGGTGATCGACCAGGTGATCGTGCCCGCCGCCCGGCAGCAGCAGCTGGGCGCCGGGCTGGTGCTGGCGGTGCAGGCCATCGACGCGGCGATCACGCCCGATGCCACCGCCCGCCTCGAGCTGCTGCGGGTCGTGAATGCCGGGCTGGGCCTGGTGGGGGCGCCGCTCGCGCTGCTGCTGACTGCCGGCAGCGCGCTCTGGGCCTGGCGCCGCGAAGGAGTCGATCCGCACGTGCTCGATTCGCCTT
>VBJX01000080.1:0-5844 GCA_005879775.1 Chloroflexota bacterium | reverse complement strand
CCGCGGCGGGTCGCCTCACCTTTCACAACCTCGACGGTGCCAGGAAGGTGCGGGCCGACGAGGCCGACCCGGAGAGCGACCCGGCGATCGAGGTGCTCGACACCCCGAGCCGCGGGCGCCTGGGCATCACCGAGCGTGAGGCGTGGCGGCGGCTCCGGTCGCTGGCGCAGGGCCGCTCGCTCCTCACCCGCGAGGCGCTCTGGAAGGTCAATCACACGCTGGCACCGTTGCGCGACCAGCTGGAGGCCGAGGGGGTGGAGCTCGGTTGGTTCACACGGGCGCCGAGCACCCTGATTGCGCGCTGGAGCTGGATCGGCCTGGGGGAGATCATGGCCGGCGGCGTCGCGCTCTTCCTTGGCGTGGTGCTGCCGATGAGCGGTGCCATCCTGCTGGGTGGGGCGCTGGGGATCGGGGGCCTGCTCACCGTTGGCGTCGGGCAGGCGATGTCGCAGCGAACCAAGGACGGTGCCTGGGTGGATGCCATGCTCAAGGCCTACCGCCGGACAGGCCGATACCCCCGACAAGGCGGTGGTGTGGGGCTACGCCCTCGGCCTTCACAACGAGGTCGCCGAAGTGATCACGCGTGGACTTGAGGAGCCACAGCAGGCCGGTGGCCAGGCCTACTACCCCCTCTGGCTGGGAGCCGGCCCCGGGCTGACCGCGGCATCGGGCCAGTCCGACGGTTTGGTGCTCGGCGGCGGCAGTCTCCTATCGGGGTCGGCGGTGCCCGCCCTCGGCGGCATGTTCAGCGCCCTGGGCAGCATCGGTTCCAGCCCGTCATCCGGCTCGAGCGGCGGGTTCTCCGGCGGCAGCAGCTCGGGCGGCGGCGGGGCGAGCGGCAGCTTCTGACCCGTTCGGAGGCTGGCGCTGCCGGGCGCCAGCGGCTATGGTTCGCGCCATGCCATACGACCGACGCCCGGACCGGCGCCCTGGAGGCGGCCGACCCGGAGGATCGGGACGTCCCGGAGACCGCCCATTCGGCGACCGAGCCGCCCGCCCGCCCCGCCCGCCGCGCGACTACGGAGATCGGGCCCCGCGCGACTTCGGCGATCGCCCGCCACGTGACCGCACCGAGTTCGGCGGTCCTCCTCGACCGCGGACGGGAGGCACGTATGCCCCCCGTGGCACGGACGAGGGCGGCATGTCGATTCGCCTTGATCCGCGTCGCCTGGCCGCCCTGAAGCTGCTGGCCGCCGAGGCAGGACTGCGACCCGGCGAGCTGGTGACGCGCTGGGTCGAGGAGCGGCTCGACGCCGCCCGCTCCGGTGCGGCGCCCGGGGCAGCCGCCGGACCCGCGATGAGCGCGGACCTGCTGGCGGCGGTCAATGCCCGCATCGACGCCCTGACGCAGCGGGTCGACGAGCTGACGGCCGGCCGGAGCTCCGCGGCGGCCGCCGCCAGCGCGGCTGACGGTGCGGGTGCCGCTCCAGGCCCCGAACCGAAGCGTCGACGGGGCCGCCCGCCGAAGGCCGCCGCGGTCGCCGCGGTCGCCGCGGATGCCGGCAAGGCGGTGGCGAGCAGGCGCACCCGGCGCTCGCGCGCAGCGCGCGCCACTGGGGCCCGCACCCGCGTGGCCCTGCACGACGAGATCGTCGCGGTCATCGCCGAGCGCGGCCCGCAGACCGCCAGCGAGCTGGCCACCGCCATCGCCGAGCGCGGTCGCTACCACGCACCGCGCAGCGCGCGTCCGCTGGATGCCGCGACCGTCAACGCCCGCGTATCGAACCCGAAGTACCGACCCCGGTTCGTCCGTCGCGCGCGCAGGATCGGCCTGGCAGAGCCAGAGGTCGCCGCCGAATAACCGGGCTCACCCCGAGGGTCAGCGCCCGTGCCCGGACGCCCAGGCCAGGAGCCGATCTGCCTCCCAGGCATTGACGATCGCATCGACGCCGACGCCGCAGGCGGCCGCCCGATCGCATCCGTAGGGAAGCCACGCCAGCTGCCCGGGAGCGTGGGCGTCGGAGTCAATGGCCACCCGGCAGCCGGCCTCCACCGCCAGACGGAGGAGGCGCTTCGGCGGATCGAGCCGCTCGGGGCGCGAGTTCACCTCGATCGCCTTGTCGAAGCGCGCCGCAGCTGCGAAGACGATCTCCGCGTTGAACGACGACGGCGGGCGCTTCCGCTTCCCGACCACCATGCGACCGGTCATGTGGCCCAGGATGTCCAGCAGTGGATCGGCGAGGGCGGTGACCAAACGTCGGGTCATCAGGCCCTCTGCCATGCGCAGCTCCGAATGGACGCTTCCCACCACCACGTCCAGCCGATCGAGAAGCTCGGGGGCCTGGTCCAGAGAGCCATCGGGCATGATGTCGACCTCAATCCCGGTCAGGATCCTGAATGGCGCCAGATCCTCATTCAGCTTGGCCACCTCGACCAGCTCCTGCTCGAGCCGCGTCGCGCTCAGCCCGTTGGCCACCTTGAGGATCGGGGAATGATCGGTCAGGACCATGTAGCCGTGGCCCAGCTCGCGGGCGGTCTCGGCCATCTCCCGGATCGGGGAGCCGCCGTCCGACCAGTCGGAATGGACGTGGCAGTCGCCGCGAAGCGCGCCACACAGCTTGGCGCCGAGCTCGGCCACCACGCCTCCGCCGGTGGCCTCGAGCCGTCGCAGGTAGACCGGCTCCTCCCCGCGCAGCGACTCGGCGATCGTGCGTTCCAGCACTTCCCCCACGCCCGGCAATTCCCGAAGGGTGCCGCCGCGCACGTGCGCCTCGAGCTCCTCGGCCGGCAGCGCGTGGAGCATTGACGCGGCATTGCGGAAGGCGCGGACGCGGTAGATCGGCTCCTGGGCAGCCTCCAGCAGGAAGGCGATCCGCCGCAGATCGCGAACCGGATCGCGGGCTTCAGCCACCGCCCCTGCCCACGTTCCGCTAGCCGACGGTGAGGATGCGGCGCGGGTTCTCGATCGTCATCTGGGCGATCTCCCCCTCGCCGACGGCCGCGGTGCGCAACGTCGGCAGGAAGTGCTGCTGCAGGTAGGTGTACCCAAAGCCGCCGTTCGCCTTCAGGTGGCTGTTGTGGGCAACATCCTGGCTGAGCAGCAGCTGCCCGCCATAGCCGCGCTCCAGCAGCTCGACGATCAGCTCGACCAGGCGAGCCTCGGCCGCCTCCTCGCTCCCGAAGCGATGGCCGAGGAAATCGAACTCCAGATTGGCGCCGCGATCGAGGGTCGAGGACCGGGTACGAATCAGCATGGCCGATAACGACTCGTCCGGGGTCGACCTGCTCCTCCTCGAACAGCCGCAGCTGCGCCAGCCCGACCGCAGACATGATCCCGTGGGTGCTGATCGCCATCCCGGTGTCGAGCGCCGCCCGCGCCGCGGCGCGGTGGACTCGCTCCTCGGCCGGGGTGACCCATGGCTTCTCGGCACCGATCTCGCCGATGATCCCCGGGCGCACGCCGGTCTCCCCGACCCCGTCACGGAACTCGCCGATCAGCTCGGCAGCCAGCTCGTCGACGCTGCGCCGCTGGATGCGCGCCTCGGCCGGGTAGTAGGGCTCGGTGAACCAGCCAGTACCCATCACCACCTGGATCCCGCTGCGTCCGGCCAGGCGCCGAAGACGCTCCGGGTCGCGGCCGACCCCTGGCAGCGTCAGGTCGACGAGCGTCGAGCCGCCACGCCGGCGGAAGTCGCGCAGCTCATCGGCGATCGCCAGCTCATCGGGCGTCAGCTCGAAGTAATCCCAGCGATTCGGCACGTGCCACAGCTGCAACCCGGTGTGCTCGTGAGGGAGCGTGAACCCGACCCGCTCGGGTGGAATCGGGCCGCTGACGGTCATGACGCGGGGAGCCATGGCTGCCTCCGGATCTTCAGTTGGGCGTCGGTGCGGTCAGAGCGTGCCGCCGACGCCGGGGATGATGGACATCGTCCATGTTGCCCGAATCGGGCAATGGGCGTCAGGCTGCCGAGCCGGGAATGGCGAAGCGGCCGGGCGAGACGCCGCGGCCGCTCCTGAGGCTGGTCGGATGAGGAGGTCTAGTGTCGCTCGCCGGTCTCGTCGGCCGCGCGGGCCGCGCCCAGGGCAATCCGGCGCCAGTCATCGACCCGCCGGCCGGTGTCTGCCACCAGCTCCTCGAAGGTGCTGGACCCGGGCTTCTCTTCGCCCGCCTCACCACTCTCGCCTGCCGAGCCTGGAGCCAGCACGGTCGTGGCGGAAGGATCCTTGGCCGCGTTATCAGCATTCGCTCCCGGCTCCGAGGGGACGGGCGCCTTGGCCACCGGCTGGGCGGCCGGCACCGGGGCGGGCGCGCCTGCCTTGGCAGGAGCCACAGCCGAAGCTGCCTCCTCCTCGGCCCCGTCGCGACCGGGCCGAACCAGCAGGGTCATCCACGGCGCAGGAATCGAGTTGTCGATGCGCACGGCCTCGAGCTGGATCAGGTAGAAGGCGGCCTCGCCCGACGAGTTCAGCCAGGCGACGGCGGCAAGGTGCTCGGGACGCGGCTCGGCCGCAAGCCAGACAGCCATCGTCGAACCGCTCTCGACGAGGCCTGTGATCAGCCGGCCAAGGGAGTCCGAAGTGCTCTCGGCCGGATCGGCCTCGAACACGGCGCGTCCTTCGGGAGCAGTGGCCACCAGCGAGGTGGGTGCGCCGCTCGCCGAGCGGTCGGTGACCGCGGGGGCCCAGCCGTGGCCGGTCACCTCGCCGACAGCGTCCATGTTGGCCGCCAGCCAGGTGCGCAGCTGCTCGTTGGTGGTGCCGAACGCGCCCGCCGCCGGAACGCGCCGCAGGCGCCCGATGCCGACTCCCGACGCCGTCGGGGACGCCACGGTCGCCTCGTCGACTGCCGATTCGGCAGCCTGCTGCGGTTTCGCTGACTCGTTGGACCCCATGCTGACGGCCTCCTGCGCCACGACCTGTTTTCGGTGGCTGGAACGGATGAAAATGGACACGCGAACCGTGCCGCGGAGGCGATGGACCGGCAATGGTACTTTCGGGCGCGATCCGGCCTGCGCCGCCGGTGAGATGCCGCCGGCGCGAGCTATGGCGACCGCCGATTCGCTAGCCTGTGCGCGCATGACACCCGACAACGTCTGGCAGGCCGCCCAGCGCGAGCTTGACGTCGCCGCCGAGCGTCTGGGGCTCGACCCCGGGATGCATCGCGTCCTCCGCGTGCCCAAGCGGGAGCTGGAGGTCCACTTTCCGGTCACCCTGGATGACGGTTCGGTCGAGGTGTTCACCGGCTATCGGGTGCATCACAACCTCAACCGCGGCCCCGCCACCGGCGGCGTGCGCTTCACCCGCGACCTGACGCTGGACCTGGTGCGCGCCCACGCCATGCTGAACACCTGGAAGGCCGCGCTGGTCCAGATCCCGTACGGCGGGGCGATGGGCGGGGTCATCGTCAATCCCCGTCGTCTCTCCGCTGACGAGCGACAGGGGCTGACCCGGCGCTACGCGACCGAGATCGGCGTCCTCATCGGCCCGGACCGGGACATCCCGACCCCGGACGTCAATACTGGCTCGCAGACGATGGCCTGGATCATGGACACCTTCAGCATGCACCAGGGCTATACCGTCGCCGGGGTGGTGACGGGCAAGCCGATGGCGATCGGTGGCACCCGCGGTCGCCGCGAATCGACCAGCCGGGGAGCGTTCCGCTGTATCGTCGTGGCAGCCGCCGCCCGTGGAATCCAGCTCTCGGGGGCGCGGGTTGCGATCCAGGGGTTCGGACGGGTCGGCTCGATCCTGGCCACGGAGCTGGCCGATGCCGGTGCCATGCTGATCGCCATCGCCGACGACCGCCACGCGGTGGGGAAGGCGTCGGGGCTCGACGTGAACGCCGCGGTGGAGTGGATGCGAAAGCGCGACACGATCTCCGGCCTGCCCGACTCCGAGCCGATC
>VBJX01000079.1 GCA_005879775.1 Chloroflexota bacterium | reverse complement strand
GGCTGACCTTTCCGGAATCGACGTGGCCGCGCTCGATCACGACCTGCCGAATCGACGTTCGCTCAGCGAGCGCCTGCTTCGCGATCGACGCCGCCTCCTCGTAGCCGAGAACCGGGTTGAGGGCGGTCGCGACCGAAGGCGACCCCTGCGCGAACTCCCGGGCGCGTGCCTCGTCAGCGGCGATGCCGCTGACGCATCGGTCTGCGAACAGGACCGATGCATTGGCCAGCAAGCGGATCGATTCTAGGATGTTGCGGGCCAGCATCGGCAGCATGATGTTCAGCTCGAAGTTGCCCGCGGCACCGCCGAAGGCGATGGCAGCGTCGTTGCCGATCACCTGGGCGCAGACCATGGAGAGCGCCTCGGGGATGACCGGGTTCACCTTGCCGGGCATGATCGAGGAGCCAGGCTGGAGGTCCGGCACGTGGATCTCCGCCAGTCCGGCCCGGGGGCCGGACGCCATCCAGCGGATGTCGGTGGCGATCTTGTAGAGGCCGATGGCGATGGTTCGCAGCTGCCCGCTCAGCTCGACCAGTCCGTCGCGGGCGCCCTGCGCCTCGAAGTGGTTTCGCGCCTCGGTGAGCGGGAGGCCGGTCGTCGTGCGCAGCTCCTCGATGACGGCGGGAGCGAATCCGGCAGGCGCATTGATCCCGGTCCCCACCGCCGTCCCTCCCAGCGCCAGCTCCGCCACGCGCGGAAGGCTTGCCTCGAGCCTCTCGATGCCGTTGCGCACCTGCGCCGCGTACCCGCCGAACTCCTGGCCGAGGGTCACCGGCGTGGCGTCCATGAGGTGGGTGCGGCCGGACTTGACGACCGATGCGAACTCACCCGCCTTCCCCTCCAGCGCCGTCGCCAGCCGCTTCAACGCCGGAACGAGGGTGTTGACCACGCCATCGGTCGCCGCCAGGTGAATGGCCGATGGGATGACGTCGTTGCTCGACTGGCTGGCGTTGACCTGGTCGTTCGGGTGCACGGGCCGCCCGAGCCGCTCCCCGGCCAGGCTGGCGATCACCTCGTTCGCGTTCATATTGCTGCTGGTGCCCGACCCGGTCTGGAACACGTCGATGGGGAACTGCTCGTCCCAGCGGCCGTCCGCCACCTCCTGCGCCGCGGCACGGATGGCGACCGAGGTCTCCCCGTCAAGGACGCCCAGCGTTGCGTTCACGTTGGCGGCCGCGGCCTTGATGAGGCCAAGGGCGTGGATCAGCTCGGCGTCGATCGGCTGGCCGCTGATCGGGAAGTTCTCGACCGCGCGCTGAGTGGTGGCTCCCCAGCGAGCATCGGCCGGAACCTGGACCTCGCCCATCGAGTCGTGCTCCACGCGCGTCTCGTCTTCCGGGCTCACAGCCCGAAGTCTCGAACCGGCTGCGGAGCCTCGGTGAAGCGGATCACCGGCGGGATCAGGTACGGCAGACGGCCCTGGTTCAGGTCCTCCAGGATCCGCTCGCCCTTGCCGATCAGCTCGCTGATGAAGATCCCGCGGTGGGCCGGCTCGAAACGCTCCAGCTTGGCGACGCCCTCGGACAGCTTGTTGCGCGCTCCGCGCATGTTGCGACGCTGCAGGTGCAGCAGCCCGGCAGCCACCAGAATCAGACCCTGGTAGAAGTCCCGCTCCTCGTCCGGCGCCGCGCGCCACAGAGTCTCCCAGGCCTCGTGTGCGTGCCAGTAGCGGCGCCCGTTGAAGAGGGCCACTCCGTCGTGGAAGAGCTCCTCGGCCTTCTCCGGATCGATCGGCCCGGTCCGTCCCCGCAGAACAACCGGCGCATCGGCTGGTGGGGCGCTCGACTCGACCGTCTGCTCAGCCATCGGCCCCGATGATAGCGGCCGAAGCGCCCCTGAACGCGTTCGCATGAGAGCCGATGGCGCCGCAGAATGGACGGGCAATGCCACTCACCGGTGAATACGAACCCGGCACCTCGTCGTGGTCGCGGAAGAACGTCGAGGAGTACGAGGCGACGAACGGCGAAAAAGGCGGTCTCCTTCGTGATCGGCCTGTGATCGTGCTGACCTCGGTCGGCGCCAAGACCGGCAAGCTCCGAAAGACCGCGTTGATGCGCGTCGAGCACAACGGCGAGTACGCCGTTGTCGCATCGCTCGGAGGCGCACCCAGGAACCCCTCCTGGTATCACAACTTGGTGAAGAACCCAACCGTCGAGCTCCAGGATGGCGCGACGAAGCGCGACTACTCGGCGCACGAGGCGACCGGCGCGGAGAAGGCCACCTGGTGGAAGCGCGCCGTCGAAGCCTGGCCCGACTACGCCAACTACCAGAAGAAGACCAAGCGCCAGATCCCCGTCTTCGTGCTCGAACCGATCCCACTAGAGCTCGCCTGATTCCATCATCCGCTTCAGGTTAACGAGGCCCTGATCCCAGCTCTTGCCGTACCAGCGGCTGAACACCGGCCCGAACAGCTTCGCCGGGCCGCGCAGGAACATCTCGGTGGCCACCTCCACCCGCGTGCCGCCATCGGTCTCTTTGAACTTCAGCGTTGCCTCGAACGGTGCGGTCGGCGACGTGCCCTTCATCACCGCCACGTGCGGCGGCTCGAAGACCGTCGCCACGGCGTCGTTCTCGCTGGTCATGAGCCCCATCTTCACGCGGGCATGCCGCGTGGACCCGACGCCGTGCGGCGGCGCGGAGGTCCACCACTCCTTCACGTGGCCAGGGAACCATGTGCCGGTGTTCTCGACGTTGGTCAGCACGGCGAAGACGTCATCGATCGGCCGATCGATGACGATCGAGCTGCTGATCTGGGCCATGCATCTGCTCCAAATCCGGCGGGGTGCGCCTTGGGTACCGATGGTAGCGGACGGAGATCATGGCGCGGCTGACCGGGCCGGGCTGCACCCGTCGCACGGTGGGCCCGGAGTAGAGTTGGTCGAGGAGGGACTCAATGTTCACGATGGCCGTAGGCAACAGCGATGACGTCGACCCGATGGAAGCGATCGCGACGGTCATCGCGCAGTGCCGAGTCTCGCTGGGTGATCTGAAGCCGCAGGCCGGGATCCTGTTCGCAGCGTTCGACGCCTTCGACCCGGCAATCGTGGCAGCCGTGCGCGAGGCGTTCCCAGGCGTAATGGTCATGGGATCGACATCGGCGGCCGAGATTTCATCCGTCAATGGGTTCAAGGAAGATTCGATCACCCTCGCCCTCTTCGCATCGGACAGCGTGGATGTGACTGCAGGTCTGGGTGCCGACCTCTCCGACGACATCGATGCGGCCTGCCAGGCCGCGGCGAACGAGGCACTCGCCGCCACGCAACGCGAGCCGAAGGTGTGTGTCGTGCTGACAGAGGGGCTGGTCGGCGACACGCAGGCCACCATCGACGCGGTGGCGAGGGCCCTTCCGGACGACGTAGTCATCGTGGGCGGGGCGTCAGCCCGCCACGACTTCGCTTCCGTCACGCCCGGGTATCAGTTCTGCAACGACCGCGTGGCACAGAACGGCGTCGCCGTGCTGTTGTTCTCAGGCCCGATTGCCTACTCCACCGCGGTCGGGACGGGTTGGCGGACGATCGGCGCCGCCGGTTCCGTCACGCGGTCCGAGGTCGGGGCCGTCCACGAGATCGATGGCCGCCCGGCTGTCGAGTTCCTGGCCCGCTACCTCGATGTCACCGGCCCGGCCTCGTTCGGGAACCCTCTTGCGGTAGTCGAGGCGGGCGCGGACGAGTCCTATCTTCGAGCTATCCAGGGATCGGACCCCGTGTCCGGGTCGGTGGCCACCGCCGGACTCATCCCTGCTGGCGCAACTGTCCAGCTCACGACCGCCGACACAGACGACATCCTGGCGGGCACCAAGGCTGCCCTGGCCCGGGCGACCGCGGACTTTCCAGCCGGCTCGCATCCCGAAGCGGCCCTCATCTTCTCGTGCGCCATACGGCAGTTCCTGCTCGGCTCAAGGACTCAGGTCGAGTCGCAACTCGCCCGCTCGGAGTACGGCGCCACGATGCCGGTAGCTGGTCTGTATGGCTACGGCGAGATCGGCCCTGTCAAGGGTGCGGCGACGAGTCGTCACCTGGAGGAGACGTTCGTGACCCTGTTGCTGGGCACATGAGCGAAGAGCCAGCTGGTCATGCGGCCCGGTGGCCAATCACGATGGATAAGGAAAGCGCGCGGCTGGCACGACGGGTCGGTCGGCTCGAGGCGACGCTGGCGACCGTAGAACTGATCCGGGACACGAACGCCAGACTGCTCGACCGCCTGATGGGTGAGCTCGAAGCCGAGCGAGCTCGGTCGCAGACCCTGTTGCTCAACGTCCTGCCGCAACCGATCATCGATCGGCTCAACGCTGGCGAGCAGCTGATCGCCGACCGCTATGACGACGTCGCCGTGGTGTTCAGTGACCTCGTCGGGTTCACGGAGATCTCCTCGCGCCTGCCCGTAGCAACGCTCGTGTCGTCATTGAACGCCCTCTTTTCGGCCTTCGACAAGTCGTGTCAGACCCTCGGAGTCGAGAAGATCAAAACCATCGGCGACGCCTACATGGCTGCGGCAGGGCTACCCGGAACCGAGGGTGACCATGTGAGTGCGGCTGCCGATCTGGCTTTGGCGATGCGGGCGGCGGTCCGCGACGCCGGTGAGCCCTGGCAGGTTCGCATCGGACTTCACGCTGGTCCCGTCGTGGCCGGCGTGATCGGGACCAGCAAGTTTGTCTACGACCTGTGGGGCGATGCAGTCAACGTCGCCAGCCGCCTGGAGACCACGGCGCCGCCGGGCACGATTCAGGTCTCGGAGGCCGTCGCGACCGCGCTCGGCGATGCGTTCGAACTGGAGGCCCGCCAGGCCATCGACCTCAAAGGCAAGGGCTCGACGAACGTCTACTACCTGATCGGCCGAAAGGGCGCCTTGCGTCGAAGGCAGAGCAGGCCTCGCACGAACCTGAGGGTAGTGCCTAGCGCCCGCCGGAGGGTGTTGCGCTAGCCAGCGAAGGGGGGCGTCAGGCGCCCCGTCAACTCCATGGGCCTAGTCCGCAATCTTGGCTATCACGAGCCGATGCGGATCATCTTCTTGTTCACGAACTCGTCGGCGCCGAAGCGGCCGAGCTCGCGGCCCGAGCCCGAGCGCTTGATCCCGCCGAACGGCAGCTCGGCGCCGTCGGCGAGCACGATGTTGACGAACACCATGCCGGCCTCGATGCCGTCGGCGACGCGGAGCGCCTGCTCCGGGTCGGTGGTGTAGACGTAAGAGCCCAGGCCGAACGGGGTGTCGTTCGCGATGCGCACCGCATCGGCCTCGTCCTTCGCGCGGTTGACCTGCGCGACCGGGCCGAAGAACTCCTCCTTGCAAGCGGGGTTCTCGGGAGTGACATCCGTCAGCACGGTCGTCGGGAAGAACGCGCCGTCGCGGGTGCCGCCGTGCACGAGCGTTGCGCCGTGCTCGATCGCGCGCTTGACCTGCTCGTCGACGCCCTCGGCGGCCTTCAGCGAGGAGAGCGGGCCGAGCGCCGAGTCGGCCGACGTCGGGTCGCTCGCCTCGACCTCTGCGATCTTCGCGGTGAACTTCTCGAGGAAGGGCTC
>VBJX01000069.1 GCA_005879775.1 Chloroflexota bacterium | reverse complement strand
GGCCTAGGCTACCCGCGCGAGCCAACGCGCCGCGCGAAGTCGTGGTACACATCCGGCATGACTGAGCCGGCCGGCGCGCGCGACACCCCCATCGCACCGTGGCCGGTCGCCGCCGCAGCCGGGGCCGTGGCCGCAGGCTTGGCGCTGGCGGCCACCGAGCTGCTGGCGGGCATCCTGGCGGGCGCCCCATCGGTCATCGTCGAGATCGGGGCGCTGCTCATCTCCCTCCAGCCGCCGGGCGCCAAGCAGATCGTGGTCGACCTGTTCGGGACCGCCGACAAGCTGGCGCTCAACGTGGCGGTCGCCATCGGGGCACTCGTCCTGGCCGGCGCACTCGGCGTCATCGCTCGCCGGCAGCGCGGGTGGAGCACGATCGGCTTCGCCGCCATCGCCCTGCTGGGGCTCGGCGCCTCCCTGCGGGATCCCCTGGTGGATCCAATCCTCGCGCTGGTGGCCGCGGTGATCGGCGTCCTGGTCGCCACCACCCTCCTCGGCTGGCTGCTCCGCGCGGTCACCCCGAGCGGTATTGCGGAGATGCCCGACTGGAGCCGCCGCCGTTTCATCGGCACCTCGATCGGCCTGGCCGGTGCGGCGATCGCCGCCGGGGGAGTCGGACGCCTGCTCATCGACCAGCGCAACGCCGTGCCTGCGGTGGTCAGGACCATTCCCACGGCCGTCGACGTTGTGGCGCCGCTGCCTGCGGCGGCCGAGCTCCATGTGCCGGGGATCAGCAGGCTCGTCACCCCGAACCCGGTCTTCTATCGGATCGACACCCAGCTGCTGACGCCACGCCTGGACGCCACGACCTGGTCGCTCAGCGTGGAGGGCATGGTCGACCATCCGTTCACCCTCACCTACGCCGAGCTGCTGGCCATGCCGATGCACGAGGAGTACGTGACCATCGCCTGCGTCAGCAACGAGGTGGGTGGCGACCTGGTCGGCAATGCTCTCTGGAAAGGCGTACGCCTGCGCGACCTCCTCGACCGTGCGGGAGTCCAGGCCGGCGCGACGCAGGTCGTCCCGGAGTCGTTCGATGGCTGGACGGCTGGCTTCCCGACCGCCTGGCTGGACGTGGCCGAGCGGGAGGCGCTGGTGGCAGTGGCCATGAACGGGCAGCAGCTGCCCAACGAGCACGGCTATCCCGCGCGCCTCATCGTGCCGGGGCTGTTCGGCTACGTCTCGGCCACCAAGTGGGTCACCAAGATCCGGCTGACCAGGCTCGAGGACGTCGACGCCTACTGGGTGCCGCGGGGCTGGGCGAAGGAGGCGCCGATCCTGACCCAGTCGCGTATCGACGTGCCGCAGTTCGGGCAGACCGTCGTCAGCGGCGAGCGGCCGATCGCCGGCGTCGCCTGGGCACCGGACCGCGGCATAACCCGGGTCGAGGTTCAGGTCGACGACCAGGAGTGGGCCGATGCCACCCTCTCGACCCCGATCTCGAAGGCGACCTGGGTGCAGTGGCTCTACCGCTGGCAGGCGACCTCCGGCAACCACACCCTCAAGGTGCGCGCCACCGACGGCAGGGGCGAAGTGCAGAGCGCACAGGAGACGCCGCCCGCACCCGACGGGGCTCGCGGTTATCACACCATCGAGGTCGCCGTCAGCTGACGACGGGTCTCCTTGACGCGCGGAGCAGAATCGACCTCGTGCCTGCGCCCAGCTCTCCCCTCTTCATCGTCAACCCGATCGCGGGCAGCGGACGTGCTCACGGGCTCGCCCCCCGCATCGAAGCCTGGATGGCGGAGCAGGGCATCCATGGCCGCCTGCTCGAGACCCGCGAGCGCGGACACGCGGAGCGGCTGGCTGCCGAGGCCGCCGACCTGGGCCATGACCGCGTGATCGCCGTCGGTGGCGACGGCACGATCCAGGAGGTGCTCAACGGCCTGATGGCCACGGGCCTCGGCCCGGATGGCGGCGTGCCGCTCATGGGCATCGTCCCGGCGGGACGCGGCAACGACGTCGCCCGCGGGGTGGGCCTGCCGCCCAACGATCCGATCGGCTCGCTGCCGGTGGCGGCCGGCGAGGCGACCCAGCCATTCGACGTCGGCAAGGCGAGCGACGATGGCGGGGCAATCCGCTACTTCGCCGCCGCCGGCGGGGTGGGCTTCGATGCCCAGGTGGCCTGGACGATGGCCTTCAACCGCAAGGCGTGGATGCGCGGTGAGGCGGGCTATTTCCTGGCGACCCTCAACGAGCTGAGACGGTTCAGAAACCGCGACCTGCGGGTCACCCTGCGCGGCGACGATGGGGCGCGGGTCGTCGACCAGCGCAGCCTCTTCATCGCCTTCGCCAACGGTCCGTACTACGGCGGCGGGATGCAGATCTGTCCCGGAGCCAGCACCAACGACGGCTGGCTGGACATCTGCATCGTCGGCGACCTGTCGCGCTTCGAGGCGCTCCGCGAGCTGCCGGGGATCTACCGGGCGCGGCACGTCAACAACCCGAAGGTCGAGATCGTGCAGGCCCGGGCCCTGCGCATCGAGGGCGACGCCGAGACGCGCGTCCACCTGGACGGCGAGCCGTTCGGCGGCCTTCCGCTCGAGGTGAGCGTGCTGCCCGGCGCGGTGCGGGTTGCGGTAGCGTAGGCCGATGAGCGAGCCGGGCCCCATCGTCGATGCGCGTACCGGCCAATCCCTGGTCGGCGCCGGCGGGCGCCGCATCGGGCGCGTGGAGGGCGTCTTCGCCGACTACCTGCTGGTGCGCACCGGGGGCCTGCTGCCGGTCGACCTGTATGTGCCGCGCCGTGAGGTTGAGGCTGGATCGGGCGAGGTCCTGCGCGTCGCCCTTACCAAGGCGGCGGCCTACGATGCCTGGCATCGACCGTTGAAGCAGGCGCCACATGCCTAGTCCCTTCGCCACTGACCTCGTCGACCGCCTGCGCGGCATCGAGGAGGTGGAGATCGAGACCTCGGCGCCCGACGAGACGCCCCATCGGACGATCATCTGGGTGGTCGTCGACGACCACGATCGGATCCTGATCCGCTCCTTCCGCGGGCCGGGCGCGCGCTGGTACCGGGAGATCGTGGCCCGCCCGGAGAGCGTCCTGCACGTCGACGAGCAGGCCGTCGCGGTGACCGCCGTGCCGGCCCGTGATCCGGCCCGCGTGGCGGCCTGCAGCCACGGCTACCTGGCCAAGTACGGTGACCATCGCTCGACCATTGCCATGCTTGATGCTGAGAACCTGCCAACCACCCTGGAGCTGCTCCCGCGCTGAGGTGTCGCCCCCTCGGCGGTGCGCTACCCTAGGTGGCGTGAACGAGGCTGAACGAGCCGAGGCCTTCTACGCGCACGTCTCCGGCGGCGGCAAGGTCGAGGCCGATGACTGGATGCCCGACGACTACCGCGCCGCGGTGCTCAAGTTCGTCGAGATGCATGCCAACTCGGAGCTGATGGGCGTGCTCCCTGAGCGCGAGTGGATCCTCCGCGCTCCGACCCTGCGCCGCAAACTGGCGCTGACGAGCAAGGTCCAGGACGAGGTCGGCCACGCCCAGCTCCTCTACCGCGTGGCGGAAGACCTGGGCAAGAGCCGCGAGCAGATGCTGAGCGACCTGATCGCCGGCAAGACCAAGTTCCACAACGTCTTCCATTACCCGACCCGCAGCTGGGGCGACGTGGGGATCATCGCCTGGCTGGTGGACGCGGCTGCGATCGTCAGCCAGCAGGCACTGCGTGACTCTTCCTACGCCCCGTACGCGCGGACGATGAAGAAGATCTGCTGGGAGGAATCGGTCCACATCATGCATGGGCGTGACGTGGTCCTGACCCTCATGAACGGGACCGATGCACAGCGCGGCCTGGTGCAGGAGGCGCTCGACCGATGGTGGGGCCCCCTGATGCAGATGCATGGCCCGCCGACCGATCCGGCCACCGATCGGGACCTGATCTGGAAGATCAAGGCCAAGGGCAACGAGCAGCTGCGGCAGGAGTTCCTCTCAATCTACGTTCCGCGCATCCGCGAGCTCGGCCTGCTGATCCCTGATCCGGCCCTCGACTACGACCAGGCAGCCGGCCGCTGGGCCTACACCGAGCCTGACTGGGACGAGCTGCGCTCGGTCGTCACCGGGCACGGGCCGAAGTCGCAGGAGCGCCTGGAGTTCCGGCGCAACGCGCGCGACGTCACCCAGTGGGTGCGCGATGCGATCATCGGTCCGGTCGGGGTCGCCGCTGCCTGACCCATCTGGTCGGCACCTTCAGGCACCGGGGCGACCAAGAGGTGGTTATTGAGACTCCTCGAGCCAGCGGAGTGGCGCATCGCGATTCTGTTCGCAATTGGCTTCGCAGCGACTGTCCTCGCGATGGTTTTGGTGACGAGCGCGCCGAGTTCCGCCGTGGATCCTGCTGAAGACCTCAGCGCGAAGTGGTCGATCAGCATCGGATTGGTGGTCTTCGGAATTCTTTGCGTCGGCGTGGCCGGCGTAAAGTTGAACGCGCTGGTCCCGAGCGATGACGAGCCCGTGTGGCTCCTCGGCGTTACGCCATTGTTCGGTGTCGCGTTGTTCCTATTTTGGGTCGCTAGTACCACGAACCCGCCGCCTATTTGGTTGCCGTCGGATCCCAGACGCCAACCAAGTCACATGCTGGCCGCATTGCTCTTCGCCGGCTTCTTCGGTGGGCTGTTTGCTATTTCAGGTCCGATGGCATTGTTGGGTCAGATCAGGCGTAGGGGCCGCGAGGACGATTCCGAGACGAGCGGTGAAGCGGACCCCATCTCCCCGGGGTAGGCTTGGACCCATGGACGAAAGGGCAGCTCCTCCCCACGATCGCGTCTGGGAGGTATTCCGCCAGGAGGGAGAGGGCGACCCGATGGTGCACGGCGGCAGTGTGAAGGCGCCCGACGAGGAGCTGGCCACCCACTACGCACGCGAGTTCTATGGCCGGCGCCAGGAGAGCGAGCGGCTCTGGATCGTGCCCCGTGAGGCGATCACCGAGCTGGATGATCCCGACCTGCTGAAGCCCCCGTTTGATCGGTCCTTCAAGCGGCCGGGCGGGTTCCTGATCAAGCACAAGCTGGAAGCTGCCAAGACTCGTGCCGGCACGGCCGGATCCCGAGACACCGAGGAGGTCGCAGAGTGAGCGAGCTTGACGAGGTGACCCGCGCCTGCATCGCTGAGCTGCTGCTGGCCATGGCCGACGACGAGTTCGTGCTCGGCTTCTGGGACTCCGAGTGGACCGGCATCGCGCCGATGCTGGAAGAGGACGTGGCGATGAGCTCGGTCAGCCAGGACGAGATCGGCCATGCCAAGGCCTGGTACGAACTCCGTGCCGAACTGACCGGCGAGGAGGCCGATGAGGTCGCCTTCGGACGACCGGCCGATGCCTACCGGCACGCGGCGCTCATGAACCACGCCAGGACCGACTGGGCCTTCACCATCGCACGCCGCTACCTGTACGAGACAGCCGATGCCGTCCGGCTGGAGGCACTGGCCGGCTCCAGCTA
>VBJX01000068.1 GCA_005879775.1 Chloroflexota bacterium | reverse complement strand
GATCAGCAAGAAGCGCTACTACGGGCTGGCGCTGCCGATCTGGAGCTGCACCGAGTGCGACGCCTGGGAGGTGATCGACTCGCGCGAGACGCTGCGGCAGCGCGCGGTGGCGGGCTGGGAAACCTTCGAGGGCCATTCGCCGCATCGACCCTGGGTCGACGCGGTCGAGATCGCGTGTCAGGCATGTGGCGGGCGAGCGCGGCGCATCGCCGACGTCGGCAACCCCTGGCTGGATGCCGGCATCGTGGGCCTGTCGACGTTGAAGTGGACGACGGATCGGGCGCACTGGGAGGAGTGGTACCCGGCCGACTTCGTGACCGAGTCGTTCCCTGGCCAGTTCCGCAACTGGTTCTATGCGCTCATCGCCGAGAGCACCGTGATGACCGGGCGCGCGCCGTTCCAGACCCTCTTCGGCTATGCGCTCTTCCGCGACGAGCACGGCGAGGAGATGCACAAGAGCAAGGGCAACGCGATCTGGTTCGACGATGCCGCAGAGCAGATCGGTGCCGACGTCATGCGCTGGATGTTCAGCGCCGCCAGCCCGGCCACGAACATCAACTTCGGCTATCACATCCCCCACGAGGAGGTCCGACGCTTTTTCCTGCCGCTCTGGAACACGTACGGCTTCTTCGTCACGTATGCCCGGGTGGACGGTTGGACGCCAGGCGAGACCGATGGCGCCTCCGGCGCCCGCACCCTCCTGGACCGATGGATCCTGTCCCGCCTGGACGCGCTCATTGGCGAGGTCCGCGCCGCCCTCGACGGCTACGACGCGCAGCGAGCGACCCGCGTCATCGAGGCCTTCGTCGACGACCTGTCGAACTGGTACGTGCGCCGCAACCGGAGGCGCTTCTGGAAGGGGGAGCTGGATTCGGACAAGCGCGCGGCCTACGAGACCCTGCACCGGGTGCTGGTCGACCTGACCCGCCTCATTGCGCCGTTCGTGCCCCACCTGGCCGAGGCCATGTGGCAGAACCTGGTGGCCGCGGTGCAACCGGAGGCGCCCGACTCGGTGCACCTCGCCGACTTTCCGGCAACACGGGAGGGCCAGCGCGATCGCCAGCTGGAGGCATCGGTCGAGCTGGCACGGCGAGTGGTCGCCCTGGGGCGCACGGCACGCGCCGCGTCCGGGCTGCGCACCCGTCAGCCGCTTCCCGCGGCTCGCGTCAAGCTGCCCGCCGCGATGGGAGGCGGCCTTAACGCCGACCCGGCAACCAACGACCTCCTCACCCGCGAGGTGCTCGAGGAGCTGAACATCAAGGAGCTGCAGCTGCTGACCGACGAGTCGGCGATGGTCGAGCGCACCCTCTACCCGTTGCTGCCGATCGTCGGGCCGCGACGTGGCGCGGCCGTTGCGGCGGTCATGGCCGGTGCCCGGTCGGGCGCCTGGCAGCTGCTGCATGACGGTCGGGTCGAGGTCGGCGGCGTGACCCTGGAGACTGACGAGTTCCAGCTCACCGCCCGGGCGCGGACCGGCCACGAGGTGGCCGAGGATGGCGACCTGCTGGTGGCGCTCGACACCTCGCTCACGCCCGAGCTCAAGGCCGAAGGGCTGGCCCGCGAGGTGGCGCATCGGCTCCAGACCCTTCGTCGACAGGCTGGATTCGAGGTGAGCGACCGGATCAGGGTGGCGATCGCCGGCGATGCCGCGCCGATCAGCCAGCTGGCCGCCCACCGCGACTGGCTCGCTGCCGAGATCCTGGCCGTGGCGCTCGAGATCGCTCCCGCCGGGACGTTGGACGGTGCCGAGCGCGTCGAGGAGCTCGACGTGGAGGAGGGGCACCTGCGCCTCGCCGTCGCCCGCGCCTGAGCACGAGCGCATCGCGTACCATCGGCCACGTGAGCAGCGAGGCAGCGAGGCGGGGAATCCGGGTCGAGCCGGCCATCGTTGGCAGTGCCGCGCTCGTGATCCTGCTCGCCGACCAGGTCTCGAAGGCCGCCGTCTCGTCGGCCATCCCGATCGGCGACCGGGTC
This sequence comes from Chloroflexota bacterium, assembly GCA_005879775.1. Taxonomy (GTDB): domain Bacteria; phylum Chloroflexota; class Limnocylindria; order QHBO01; family QHBO01; genus CF-167. The sequence continues at coordinate 3,334 of VBJX01000068.1, read as the reverse complement.
CGGCTGCTGGGTGATTTCGTGCAGCTGTGGAACGCGCAGAACCACGGAGCTGCCTTCAGCCTCTTCCAGGGAGGGACGCTTCTCTTCCTTATCGTCTCAGTGCTGGCCTTCGGCCTCATCGGCTACCTCTACCGCTCCTGGCAGGGCGGTCCACTCTGGCTCTACGCAACCCTGGGCGTGGCCCTCGGGGGGATTCTCGGCAACCTGATCGACCGGCTGCGGTACGGGTATGTCACGGACTTCATCTCGGTGGGCTTTGGCGAGGTGCGATGGCCCACCTTCAACGTCGCCGACGCCTCGATCGTGATCGGCGTCGGGCTGATCGCCCTGAGGCTCTTCCTGACCGATCCGAGCCGGCGCGGGGCAACCTCGTGACCGATGCCGCCACGGTTGGCGGATCGGTGGTGACCGGGAGCGCCCCCGCGGGCCGTTTCGACCTGGCGGTGAGCGCCGTGGCCGGCATCAGCCGCGCCCACGCCCAGCGGCTCGTCTCCGACGGGCGGGCGCGGGTCGACGGCCGCGTCGCGCGGGCGGCGGACCGCCTGCGGGGTGGCGAGGAGATCAGCGTGGAGCTCTCCGCCCCGCCCGACGAGACACTGCAGCCCGAGTCGATCCCACTGCGCATCGCCTACGAGGATGCCTCGATGCTGATCGTCGACAAGCCGGCCGGGCTGGTCGTCCATCCTAGCGCCGGGCACGCATCGGGCACGCTGGTGAACGCGCTGCTCGGCCGCGCCCGGGATCGCGGTGAGCCACTCGGCTCGATCGCGGGGGTCGAGCGGCCCGGGATCGTGCATCGGCTCGACAAGGAGACCTCCGGCCTGCTGCTGGTGGCCAAGAACGACGCTGCGCAGGCCAGCCTGATGCGCCAGTTCGGCAGCCGCTCGGTCGACAAGGAGTACGTGGCACTGGTGCGTGGCGTCGCCCCGGCGCCCCGAGGCCGGATCGAGGCCCCCATCGGCCGAGACCCGCGTGACCGGCAGCGAATGGCGGTGGTGGCCGGCGGCCGCGAGGCGGTGACCGAGTACGAGGTCCTCGACGAGGGAGGCGGCTACACGCTGCTTGCCCTCCGGCCGCGCACCGGGCGAACGCACCAGCTGCGGGCGCACCTGGCCTACCTTGGGCTGCCGATCGCCGGCGACCAGCGCTACGGCGGGGGGATCGGGCCTGGCGGCCTCGGACGGCAGTTCCTGCACGCCGCCCGCCTCACGCTCGATCGGCCGCTCGACGGTCGCCGCCTGCGTGCCTGGAGCGAGCTGCCGGCCGACCTGGCGGAGGCCCTTGCCTCGGCCGGGCTCGATTCGGACCGGCTGCCAGAGGGGGTCGGTGCGGAGGTGGGGGAGGACGCCGAATGACACGCCAGCCAGGCGTCGAGCGCCCTGCCAAGCGGCTCGCCTTCCCGAACCCACTCCTGGTCGTGGTCTCGGGACCGTCGGGAGTCGGGAAGAGCACGATCGTGGCCGAGCTGGCACGCCGGCGCCCGCAGGTGGTGCCGATCGTGACCGCCACCACGCGCGCACGGCGGGAGGGCGAGACGGACAAGGTGCATTACCACTTCTTGACCGATGCCGAATTCGAGAAGCTGCGCCAGCGCGGCGGCCTGCTCGAGGAGGCGCTCGTGCACGGGTACTGGTACGGGAGCCCGATCGACCAGGTGCGAGGCATCCTGGCGGCAGGGCGTGACGCCATCCTGACCATCGATCCGCAGGGAGCCCGTTCGGTGCGCAAGCTCGTCCCCGACGCGCTCCTCATCTTCATCATGCCGCCGTCGATCGAGGATCTCGCCGAGCGTCTTGCCGCTCGAGGGTCCGAGGATCCGGAGAGCCTGGCGGTTCGACGCCGCGACGCGGAGGCCGAGATGAGGACGACGGGCGACTACGACTACGTGATCGTCAACGAGACCGGCAATCCTGACGGCGCCGCCGATCGGATCTGGGAGATCGTGCAGGCCGAGGCACGACGCGACCCACCGCGGCGCGTTCGAGTCTGACGATGGTGGCGGCAGTCGCCGCCGGACGCGTCGTGCGGGTCGCCGTCGAAGCGCTCGCCGACCGTCCCGAGCGCGCATTCAGCTACCTGCTCCCGGCATTGCTCGGCGATCCGGCCCCCGGCTCGCTCCTGCTCGTCCCGTACGGCCGGCGCCTGGCACTTGGCTATCTGCTGGGTGGGGAGGATGCTGCGGAGGAGGGTGTCGAGCTGCGAGAGGTCGAGGCGATCGTCTCGGAGCCGATGCTCAGCGACGACCTCCTCGCGCTCGCCGGAGAGATCGCGGCCTACTACCGCGCCCCCCTGGGCACCACGATCGCGGCCATGCTGCCGCCCGGCCTGGAGTCTCGCCTGGAGCGTCGCTGGGAGCTGCTGGAGGCCGGCGCGTTGCCGCCGGCTGCGCGAGGGGCATTCGATGGCGAGGGGGTCGCCCCCGACCTGGCGCTGCGCCGGGCCCTCGGGTCCGGGGCCGCCGCGAAGCTCGAGCGTCTGCGACGCGACCGAGCCGTGCGGGCCCGCTGGTCTCTCCGCCCGCCCGAGGTCAGCGCCCTCCGGGTGCGGGTCCTTAGGGCCATCCCCGGAGCGGCGCAGCCGTCGCATCGCGCACCACTGCAGCGTGCCATCCTGGCAGCCCTGGCGGACGGGGAGCGGACCCTCCCCGAGCTGGCCGACGAGCTGGGCGTCGAGGGATCGACGCTCCTGGCGCCCGCCCGACGGCTGGACGCGCTCGGCGCCGCGGAGCTGTCGTGGCGCGCGGTCGAGCGCGACCCGCTGGCCCACCGGCCGCGGGCTGCCACGCGGGACCACGAGCTTGCAGCGGAGCAGCGCGCCGCATTGGCCGCCCTCGAGCGGCTGGCGCCGGGTGGCGAGCTACTGCTCGAGGGGGTGGCGGCCGCGGGCAAGACGGACGTCTACCTGGCGGCGATCGACGGCACGCTGGCAAGCGGTGGCACGGCACTGATCCTGGTCCCGGAGGTCTCCCTCATTCCCCAGCTCGCCGACCGGGTCGCGGCGCTGGTCGGTGATCGGCTGGCGGTTCTCCACTCGGGGCTGTCAGCAGGAGAGCGGCACGACACCTGGTGGCGGGTCCTGCGGGGAGACGCGTCGGTCGTGATCGGCACCCGCATGGCGGCCTTCGCCCCACTGCGTGGCCTGGAGCTGATCGTCGTCGACGAGGCACACGACGGGGGCTACAAGTCCGATCGAACGCCGCGCTACGACGCACGCTGGGTGGCTCGTCGCCGGGCTGCCCTGACCGGGGCACGGCTGCTGATGGGTACCGCCACGCCGGACGTCGTCACGGTCTCAAGAGTCCGCGGCGGCCTCGTCGAGCGCGCGCGGCTGGTGG
>VBJX01000064.1 GCA_005879775.1 Chloroflexota bacterium | reverse complement strand
CCAGCTCCCCGGACACGGCTCTGGCGCACGCGATGTTGTAGAGGATCACCCCCGAATCTCGCGGCATGAGGTGACCGCGGCGCAGGATCGCCTCGATCTCGTACGCGAAGGCCCCAAACCGCTCCTGGCCACGAGCCCCGCCGAGCGCGGCGACCTCGGGTAGATGGCCCATGGCGTGGTTCACTCCGTTGGCGCCGATCCCGGCGAAGGTGCCGTCGCACTCGCACAGCATCTCGGCGGAGCTGCGTTCGATCGCCGCGAGCAGGGCATCGACGCTGGCGTCCGCCTCGTGATCCACGTCTTCCCACGACCAGTCGGCATAGCGGGCATGGAGGATGGCGTTCGAATCGTCCACCTCGAGCCGGCGCGCCTCGATCGCTCGCCAGGCAGCCATGTGGGCGCGAACGTCCTTCACGGACCAGCTGCCGATCCTGGCCGCGCCGTCGCGATCCTGGTCCGGGACCAACGCGAACAGCTCGCGTTCAGCGACGCGCATCGCCTGCAGCATCTCCGCCAGGTCGACCTGCAGCGGCGTGCGACCTTCAGCCTTGGCTGCGATGGTGTCCACGGGTCAGGAGACTACACCGTTCTGCGCGCGTACAGGTTCTCAGTGCTGGCACCGTCGTCGTGCGTGTAGACGACGACGCTCTGCCCATGCGGGTCGCTAGATGAGGCCGAGCAAGGCCCTCACGGCGATCTCGCGACCCGCGCCGGCGGTGATCTCCAGCTCGCGCGCCTGGCCCTCGACACGCAGCGCGAACGTATAGAAGGGGCAGCACTCGGACTCGCGCGCTGCGAGGCCAGCGACCAGATCGATCGGCTCTTCAGTGGTCAGGACGAGCACGACACCGCCGGGAACCTCGTTGATGGCGGTGGACCGATCGCGCAGCCCTGCCCACTCGCGCAGCCGGGCCGGCATCTGCGCTTCCTCGAGGGTGCATCCCGCACCCAGGAGCGGGTCGTCCGCATTCTCCTGCAGGTCAATGAGCTGCATATCGGCCCTGGTATCCCCGGGAGCTAGCGGTCACGCGTGGCGCGTGCCGTCTGGGCCGCATCCATCAGCTCTTTGGCCCGATCGGGGTCGACCGGGTTCCAGGTCACGCCGTCCACCTTCAGGCTGGTTCCCACGATCACGCCGTCCGCCACGGAGAAGATCTCGGCGATGCGCTCCGCTCGGACACCCGTGTTGGCGATGACCGGGACCTCGGGGACCGCCTCCTTGGCGATGCGCAGGTCGCTCATCTCGAACGGAACGCCGGCCGCAGGACCCGAGATGAGGATCGCATCGACCCCCAGGAAGGCCGCACCCCGCGCTCGTTCGGCGATGCCGCGCGAGCCGATCGCCGAGGCGAACTCCGGCGCGATGTTGTCGAAGAGGGCAATCTCGTCGCCACCGATGGCGGTTCGATAGGCCGCGATCTCACCGATCCGTGGCTCGATCATGCCCAGGTCGCTCTCGTAGACGCCGGTCAGCACCTCGCGGACGAAGCGCGCCCCCGTGGCCCTCGCGACCGCCAGCGAGGCGATGGGGTCCCACAGCAAGTTGACTCCGAACGGGGTGCGCAGATCGGATCGCAGCTGGCCGATGACCGACGCCATCGCGGCACTGATCTCCGGCCCGACGCGCAGTTGGTAGGGAATGTCCGCCTCGTTGCAGAAGAGGAGGCCGTCGACTCCCGCATCCTGGAGCGTCTCGAGGTCTCGGCCGACAAATTCCACCGCCTCGGCGACCCCGGCCTGACGGTCGTGCCGCGGGCGGCCGGGCAGCGCCGGCAGGTGGAGCATGGCGATGACGGGCTTGGGAACGCCGAAGAGACGGCCCAGCGCACCCATCGTGAGTGGCTCCTGGCTAGGCTTTCGAGAGGACGATGTGGAGGCGCCCGTTGTCCCGAAAGGTTTCGACCGAGAAGCCGATGCCGTCGGCGATGCGGCGAAATATCAGTTCGTTCGCGCGGTCGTTGTCCGCAAGCGACACGCCCGTGTCAGCGAGCCATTCAGCATCTGGTCCCTCGATCACCGCCTCCGCACGCGAGTCATCTCCCTCCAGCCCGACAAAGCTTGAATCGGCACCGCATGCGAAGTTCAGGCCCACCTGGCGGGCAACCTCGCGCGCGCCGGCGCTGCGCATGTCCTCCCAGCCTTCCGCAAACTGGTCACCTACGAATGTGGCCCAGGCATCGACCGATCCGTCCCGCTCGCGGGCCCAACGCAACGCAACGAGGAACAGGGCGCTCTGGTTTCCCGCTGCCTGCTCGAGCAGGCGTTCTGTCGAGAATTCCGTGTCAGCCATCGTGGTCTCCTCTCCGAATTACGGCACGATTCCCAACTCGTCGAGCGAGGCATCCAGCTCTGCTGGGTCACGGTAGACGCGGAACGCGCCGGCACGCGCCAGCTCATCCTCGCCATAGCCGCCGGTCAGCAGGCCCACCGAGAGCATCCCCGCTCGACGAGCGGCAAGCAGGTCCCACACCGCATCGCCGACCACTGTGCAATCCCCGATCTGGACCCCCATCCGCTCCTGGCAGGCGAGAAACAGGTCAGGCTCCGGCTTGGCGCGCAGGACATCGCCGCGCTCCACGACCACGACTCCTTCACCGACGCCTAGGGCATCGAGCGAGGCATTGATCTCGGGCCGGCGGCCGGAGGTTCCTATCCCGAATGGCACGCCGATCGCGCGCAGGTGCGCCAGCAGCTCCACCGCCCCGGGAAGCGGGCGCCGCTCGGGCAGCAGCTCGCGGTAGAGCTCGCCATGACGGCCCTGGATCTGCTCCACCTCCACATCGCTCAGCTGGCGGCCGCCGAGCTCACGCCCCACGGCGCGCGTGAAGAGCCCACCGCTCATCCCGATGCGCCGATGAATCCGCCAGCCCTCGAGCGGCAGGCCCGCCTCCGACAGCGCCCGCTGCCAGGCGAAGACGTGGGCGTAGACGGTGTCGATCAGCGTGCCGTCAAGATCGAAGATCAGGGCTCGGGCCATGTGCGGGCCTCAACCTCGCTGCGGGACTAGCATTCAGGGTCATGAAGTCGATGGCAGGGATCGACGTCGAGCTTCCCCCGGGCTTTATCGGCCGGTGGATCGATCCGGACGCCGATTCGCAGTCCATCACCGATCTGTGCAACGCGGCCGCCATCGCCGAATACGGCACTCCCAACGCCACGCTTCAGATGGTGCGCGAATCGTACAACGTCCCCTCCTTCGACCCGCGGACCGATGGCCGGCTCGTCATCGACTCGCTTGGCCAGGCGGCAGCGGTCGGCGAGTTCTACGACAACGACGCCGAGCACGTGGCGCCATTCGTCTACCTCCGCGTGCGACCGGATCTGCTTGAATCCGGCATTCTCGAGGGACTCATCGCCTGGGTCGAACGCCGAGGCGAGGCCAACGTCCATCTCGCGGCGCCCGAGCTGAGAGTGGCGCTCCACACCAACGTCCCCGGCGTCAACAACGAGATGCAGCGGGCGGTCGAGCGGAGCGGCTGGCAGTTGGAGCGGATCTACTGGACCATGGAGATCGAGCTCGACGAGGAGGCGCCCGTCGTGCCGCCCCTTCCCGAGCCGATCACGATCCGCACCGCGGTGCCGGACCAGGACGAGCCAGCTGTCTTCGAGGCCGATTGCGAGGCGTTCGCCGACCACTATGGCTTCGTTCCTCGGACCTATGACAACTGGCTGCAGTTCGCCACGCAGTTCAACCCGTATGACCCCAGCCTCTGGTTCCTGGCCATGGATCGGGACCAGATCGCCGGAATCTCCCTCTGCCTGCCCGAGGCCTCCGGTAGGCCCGAGATGGGCTGGGTAAGCGAGCTCGGCGTTCGGCCGGCATGGCGTGGAAAGGGACTGGGCCTGGCGCTCCTCAAGCACTCGTTTGGCGAGTTCCACGCACGCGGCAAGCGGCAGGTTGGGCTTGGGGTCGATTCGCAGAGCCTGACCGGCGCCACTCGCCTCTACGAGCGTGCGGGAATGCATGCTGCCCGCGATGAGCGGGAGTACGAGCTCGTACTGCGCGAAGGTCGCGAGATCCGGAAGACCTCTTGACCGAGAGCCGGCCGAGCCGGACGGCACTGGGCATCAGCGGGCTCCTGGCCGTCTTCGTCATCGGTTGCGCGGGGCCGAATCCCGGCAGCAGCAACCCGAGCCAGGCCCCTTCATCGGCCTCTGTCAGCGGACCCGCGACCGCAACGGCTCTTGCGAGCGAATCGGCATCGACCACTGTGGCGTTCGGGAGTCAGCCGATCGGCGAGACGACCATCGGCCTCGTCGTCGACGTGGTGGACGGCGACACGATCAAGGTCGAGATCGGCGGCGTGGTCTACCGGCTTCGCTACATCGGGATCGACACACCGGAGACCGTCGACCCGTCACGCCCGGTCGAGTGGATGGGCCCGGAGGCATCGGCTGCCAACAAGGCCCTGGTGGCGGGGCTCGAGGTCGTCCTGGAGAAGGATGTGTCGGAGGTGGACCGATACGGCCGTCTCCTGCGCTATGTCTGGCTCCACGATGGCGCCAGCTGGCTGATGGTCAACTACGAGCTGGTCCGCCTGGGCTTCGCCCACAGCTCAACCTATCCGCCCGATGTCCGCTACCAGGCCCTCTTCCTCGCCGCCGAGCAGGAGGCCCGGGATGCCGAGCGCGGACTGTGGGCGCCGACCGCGGGCCCGAGCCCCACCTCGGCACCGCAGGCCGGCGGCTGCGATCCGTCGTACCCGACGGTGTGCATCCCTCCCCCTCCGCCCGATCTGGATTGCGCCGACATCCCGTACCGCCGCTTCGAGGTCCTCCCGCCCGATCCCCACAGGTTCGACGGTGATGGCGACGGCATCGGCTGCGAGTCATGAGCCCGCGCCGCGTACACTCGGACTGATGCAGGGAAACGTCCAGCGGGGCGCGGTTTGCGCGGCCGTCCTGTGCGCAGTTGTGCTCGTCGCAGCGTGCGCTGCCCAGCCACTCGCGCAGCCGTCCTGGCCGGCCCCGTCAGATCCGATGGCTCTCGCCGCGCAGGCCGGCCTCGAGCCTACCGACCGCGAATACCTCATGACGCACACCCATTCTCACCTTGATGTGTCGGTCGACGGCAAGAAGGTCGTAGTGCCATCTGGAATCGGAATCGATATCGAGGCAGCGGCCGGTGTCCAGAGCACGCCAAGCCTGGATGGCACCAGCACCGAGTATTACGTGACCATCTGCGGAGCGCCGTGCCTATCTCCTCTGCATACGCACGATGCCAGTGGGGTCATCCACACCGAGTCACGGAATCCCCACGAAAACCCGTACACGCTTGGTCAATTCTTCACCGAGTGGGGCATCCGCCTTGACGACTCATGCGTCGGTGACTTCTGCAAGCCCAACGCGAGCGTTGTCCTGTACCTGGACGGCAAGAAATACGATGGCAATCCGGCTGAGATCCAGCTGAAGAGCCACATCGAGATCGCCATCGTGATCGGCAAGCCCCCGGCCGTCGTCCCGGACCACTGGGATTTCGGAGAGCTCCCCTGAACGATCTGTACACGCACGGCCGATGGGTCGTGAAGGAAGGGGCGCAAGAGAAGCTGCGGGCTGCCTGGCAGGAGTTCGCGGAATGGACCAGCGAGAACGTCCCCGGCGCCATCCCCGGGCAGGCACGCCTCCTCGAAGACCTCGACGATCCGCGAGTCTTCTACTCGTTCGGGCCCTGGGAGAGCCTTGAGGCGATCGCCGCCTGGCGGGCGAACCCGGGATTCCAGGAGCGCATCGGGCGTATCCGAGAGGTTCTCGATTCAGTCGAGACGCACACCCTGCGGACCGTCGTCGCCCGCTAGCCGTCGCGCCAGTCTCCGCGCCAGGTCGGCGACCTCCTCGGCGTTCGCGCGTGGCGCGAACTCGTCGCTGCGGTGCCAGGGAACGTCCGCCGGCGTATCCGGATATCGCGCGACCATCTGCTCGTGGAAATGGTCCATGTTCCGCCCGATGACCGCGGCAAAGACATGCAACGCTGCGACTTCGATCCGCAGGGCACGAGCGAGGCGAGTCCGGAGGCGGCCCAGGGCCGCCGCCTCCTCATCGGTCAGGTCGTCGAGGTGTGGTGCATGCCGCTCGCTCTCGATGAACAGGTAGCCGAGCGAGGCACGCCCGTCTTCGCCGGGCTGGGCGTGAGCGGCCCCTCGCCTCGGTGCTTCGCGCAGATCTCGCACTCCAAGTCCGGCATCGGACTAGGAGGCGAAGAAGCGGTTGATTGCCTCGGTGTCTTCCGCGAACGCCCAGCGCGCCGAGATCTTTCCGTCACGGATGTGATAGATCTCCGCCGTCCGATAGGTGAAGTTCTCGTCGCCCTTCTGGAACGTGGTCTCCAGCAGCGCGATGGCGTGGCCGTCATTGGCAACCACGTCATGGGTCGTCTGCCCGATCTGCTTGAACTGCGGCCCGCTGCCGCCGGCGGCCTGGCGAGCAAGCAGCTCGGCCTTGCTGTGAAGCGGCGGGATGGGACCGATGAAGTGCCATTCCACGTCATCGGTCACGAAGTCGACCTCATATCGGACCGGGTCATCGATCATCTCGCGGATCAGCCTGGCGTTGGGATGCTCTTCCATGGTTGATGGACTCCTCTTCTGACTCGCACGCTACGCGCCAAACCATTGTCCATGAAGAAGGGCCCTACATCTGGCGGGCCATCCCACTGCGCGCGAAGCCCGCGCCAAGGAGCGCGCCGAAGGTGACAGCCCCTCATTTCGACATCGCAGGTTCGCGCCTGACCCCGTACTTTTCCGGCAGGGAGGAGAACACCCAGTGCTTCAGAACCCTGACCTGGGCACGGCGATCCGCAAGACCGCGCGGATTCAGGGTCTCCCCGAGGAAACGCCCTACGACCTCGGCATCCTCCTCGTCCACGGCATCGGGGAGCAGCAGCGCGGCGACACGCTGACCGAGGCCGGCGACCTGTTGCTGGCCTGGCTTGGCCGGCTGGCGGAGGCGACGGGGTCCGCAGGCGCCGTCGACCTGAACCTCATGAACGTGGTGGCACGCCAGTCCTCCGGTGACGACATCGCCGGCGCGCACGCCATGGTGCGCATCACGCCGCCGACCGAGGGCGGCGCACCCGCCAATTGGGTCATCGGCGAATCCTTCTGGGCCGATGTCTTTCGACCTGCCACCTACAACGAACTGGCCGGATGGGGAATCTTCATCGGGCCATGGGCATTCGCGGCACAGGTGCGGGGCATCGTGCAGCGCATGGAGATCGGCTCGCAGGTGCCTTCAAGGCCGTCAACGACGCTCCCAATTGACGCGGTCGGTTGATAATCGCGCCGATGAGGGCGATCGTGTACGACCGCTACGGGCCTCCGGAGGTCCTTCATCTCGAGGAGGTCGATCGGCCCGTCCCGGCGGACGACGAGGTGCTGGTCAAGGTCCGTGCCACGACGGTCAATCGGACCGACACCGGCCTGCGCAACGCGGAGCTCTTCATCAGCCGATTCGTCACCGGCCTGCGGCGACCGAAGAACCGGATCCTCGGCATGGAGATGGCCGGCGAGGTTGCGGCGGTCGGGAAGGCCGTCACGGAGTTCAAGGTTGGCGACGCGGTCTTCGGTGGCAAGGGGGCCGGAGCGTGGGCGGAGTTCGTCGCCATCTGGGAGAGCGGCCCGCTGGCGCCCAAGCCCGCCGCGATGAGCTTCGACGAAGCCGCTGCGGTCTTCGACGGCGTCAGCCTGGCGCTGCCCTGCCTGGAAGGAGCGGGACCGGTCGACGGGCGACGCGTGCTTGTCTACGGATCATCGGGCTCGGTCGGAACGGCAGGCGTGCAGCTGGCGAAGCACTTCGGCGCCCACGTCACCGCCGTCTGTTCGACCAGGAACGTAGAGCTCGCACGTTCCATGGGCGCCGACGAGGTGATCGACTACACCAACGAGGACTTCACGAAGAACGGCCAGCGCTATGACGTCATTTTCGACGCAGTCGGCAAGCACTCATTCCGCAGGTGCCGACGCTCGCTCAACCCCGGCGGCACATTCGTCGACACCGACCTGGGCTTCATGTTCCAGATGCCGCTCCTGATGCTGGCCACGCGCTGGATCGGCAGCAGGAAGGTGAAGATGGGAATCGCGCGCTACGCCAGGAAGGATCTCCTCTTCCTCAAGGAGCTCATCGAGGCGGGCGAATTCCGCGCGGTCATCGATCGCAGCTACCCATTGGAGGACGTGATGGAGGCCGCAAGGTACGTCGAGACTGGGAAGAAGGTCGGCAACGTTGTCCTGACCGTCGACAAGGGTTCGACCTAGGCCGATCAGGCCGGTACGGTTGCGGAATGGATCCGCAGACCCTGGAGATGGAGTTCGCCGGCGAGCTCTACTACTGGAGAGGCCCGTCGCCCTATCACTTCGTCCGGGTGCCGGAGGACATGGCCGCCCTGCTGCACGACCTGTCTCCCGTCGTCAGCTATGGCTGGGGCGTGATTCCGGTGAGCGTGCGGATCGGGGAAACCGATTTTGAAACTTCGCTCTTCCCCAAGGACGGCGGATACGTCGTGCCGATTAAGGACGTCGTCCGCAAGGGCGAAGACCTCGCCGATGGCGACACCGTCCTGCTGGAGCTGGCCATCCGTTCATGACCGGAGGGACGGGTAAGCGTGCTGGCGTGGTTGCGATCGTGGAGCAGGTGCTCCGGTATCGGGCCTCCGCCAGCCATCTCGATCGAAAAGTGCCGCTCCGGTCGATCTCCAGGGCCGCGTGGGGCGGACTCCAGGATTCGGTCCCACGCGGAGGGGTGATCTCGCTCCACGCGCGGGTCGAGAGGACAAAGCCCGACTCGTGGGAGCACCCATCGTTGGTCCAGATCTGGTTCCGGGGTGGCGCCGACTACATCGTCCCTCGCCGGGATGTCGGCATCTTCACGCTCGGCTGCCTGCCGCGCGATCGTGAACGGGCCATCCAGCTTGAGCAGCTGGCCGATGAGATCCACCGGATCACCGAGGGCCAGACGATGCTCGTCCGCGAGGTTGCCGCGCGTCTCGGCCACCGCAGCGCGGGCGACCCTCTCCACCCTCGAGTGTCGTCGACGACGGGCCGCGTCCACATCCGCTGGGACGCCAGCAAGATCTGGGCCATTCCCGTCGAGCGGCCGTCGATCGACCCCGAAGAAGCCCGCCACGAGCTTGCCCGCCGCTTCCTGCAGTGGTACGGCCCCGCGACTCGCCAGCGCCTGGCGAGCTGGACCGGCGTCAAACCGGCCGATGCGGCCGAGACCTGGAAGGCGATCGAGCCGGAGCTCGTCGAGATCCACGTCGAGGGATCCGCAGGAGCGAGGCCTGGGCGGCGGTTCATGCTCGAAGCCGACGTCGAGGCGCTGGAGCGCGCCGAGCCAATCGATGGCGTGCGGTTGCTGCCGCAGGATGATCCGTTCACGAAGTTCGACCACGACCTGCTCGTCCCCGATGAGCGGCTCCGCCTCCGGGCCCTCCCGCGGACCGGTCAGTCGCCGGGCTACATCCCGGGCGCGATCCTCGTCGACGGCCAGATCATTGGCGCCTGGCAGCGCCAGCAACGCAGGGTCACGCTCCTTCCGTTCTCGAAGATCAGTGCCCCTGTGCGCCAGGCGATCGAGCACGAGGCGCTGACCATGCCGATCGCCGGCCCAAGCGAGCCCACGGTAATCTGGGACTGAATCAGCCCGATCTCACTTCGATCTCGCGCCACGCCACCCATGACGGGCTGGCGACAATTTCACCCGGTGGAGCCTAGCTCAGCTGCATGGACAGGTGATCGCCACCATGTCATCGGTTCGCTACGATGCCGGAATGGCGGATGGAGCCCCCGAGCCTGCGCGCCCGCTTCGCCTGGCGGTGATCGGCGGTGGCCCGGGCAGCTTCATCGGCGCGATGCACCGAACGGCCGCGCGACTTGACGGTCGCTATCAGCTCGTCGCCGGGGTCGTTTCGTCCGATCCCGAGCGATCGAAGGACGCGGCAACCCGCATGGGGATCGACCCCGCTCGGGCGTACTCGGACGCGATGGCCATGCTCGATGCCGAGCAGGAGCGGGAGGACGGTGCGGAGGTCGTGGCCATCATGACCCCGAACGACACCCACCACCTGTATGCGGTGGCAGCCCTGGACCGGGGCTTCGATGTCATCTGCGACAAGCCGATGACGAACACCCTCGACGAGGCCCTCGACATCGTCCGCAAGGTCGGCTCGACGGGGCTGGTCTTCTGCCTCACCCACGTCTACACCGGCTACCCGATGGTGCGGCAGGCTCGCGCGATGGTGGAGGATGGCCAGGTCGGCGAGATCAGGCTGGTCCAGGTCGAATACGTCCAGGGAGGCAAGGCCGATGAGTCCGATCCGGACCCTGCCAGCGGCTTGCCATGGCGCTATGACCCAGTGCGAGGGGTGCGCTTCGTGACTCGCCGCGAGGTGACCGAGGTCGCCGCCGAAATCGGCCATGTCATCCCCGAGCGGCCGGTCGACGACTATGGCGCCGCCATGCTGCGCTTCGACAACGGCGCGCGCGGGAGCTTCTGGGTCACCCAGACGGCCGCCGGGGTGGAGAACAGCCTCGGGTTCCGTCTCTCCGGCACGAAGGGCAGCCTGGAGTGGCACCAGGAACGGCCCACCCGGCTCATCTTCAAGCCACTCCAGGGACCCGTCCGCGTGTACACGCCGAACGGGCCTGGGACCCTGCCGGCATCGGCCAGGGCATGCCGGATCGCGGCTGGACACCCGGAAGGCTTCCACGAAGCCTTCGCCAACCTCTACTCCGATGCCGCCGAGGTGATCGCCGCCCGGCGCTCCGGCAGCCAGCCCGACCCCCTCGCATTGGAGTTTCCGAACGAACGTGACGGGGCCATCGGCGTGAAGTTCGTGGAGGCAGCGGTGGCGTCCAGCAGGGCCAACGGCGCCTGGACTGACGCCAGGCTTGCACTCGAGGCGGAGGTGTAATGCCTCAGGGCAGAGATATCGGCCATGTCGAGGCGCGCGGGCTCGTCGCAATGGTTGCCGACCGCCTCCACGCCGATGGACAGGGTGCAGCCGTGGCTGTCGTCGACCGTCACGGCGAGCTCGTCGCGTTCCTGCGTACCGATGGGTGCGGATTGGCGTCGATCACCATCGCCATCAACAAGGCATTCACTGCCGCCCGCGAGCGAGTCGAATCGAGCGTCCTCGGCGAGCGATCCCGAACGGAGGGTTTTCCACTCACCAACTTCGGAGATTCGCGCTACGTCGGGTGGGGCGGTGGAGCGCCGATCGTCGTGGACGGCGAGGTGATCGGCGCCATCGGCGTGAGCGGACTGCCTGAAGCCGCCGACATCGAGCTGGCCCGCTGGGCGGCCGCGAGCCTGACTCGCGCTCGACATTCTCCACGTGAGTAAGCTCGCGCGATACCTGTACGCGGCCCTGGCCTGGGCATTTGTGCTGGGGATCCTTCTCCAGGTCTACTTCGCGGGCCTGGGCCTCTTCGTGGGGCCGAGGCTCTTCGCCTACCACATCGACTTCGGCTGGCTGCTGCACCTGGGGCCCTTGCCGATCCTGGTGGCCGCGGGCCTGGCTGGGGCCGGTCGCACGCGGATCCTGCAAGGCGTCGCCCTGGCAGTCATCTTCTTCTTCGTCCCGATCCTGGCGGCCATCCGGACCGACGCCCCGTTGACGGCCGCATTCCACCCCGTCGCCGCCCTGCTCGGCTTCTGGCTGGCAACCGTCGTCGGACGCGGAGCCACGAGCCTGGTCCGCTCGGAGGATCCCCAGACGTCGACGACGATCGGCGACTGGGCGCTCGTCGCGGTCACCGTCGTGGTCATCCTCTTCCTCTCCTTCAGTGGAAGCCCGAATGCTTAACGACCCGCAGGCGGGATGACCAAGCCGGCTGGACCGATCGCCGAATGTCCGAGGTCCGTCCGTACCATTGTGCTACCCCTCCCCGCCCCGCAGTCTTGCCCGCGGTCGACGCGCCGCAGTGACCGAGCCCATGGGCCGCGGCACGCCGCGGGGCTCGCACGAGGACAGGAGCGGAATCGAGATGGACGACCACGGCAGCGCAACGGGGTCGGTCACCGTGATCGGGGCCGGCTATGTGGGGCTCGTCACCGCAGCCTGTCTCGCCCGCCTCGGCAACACCGTTCGTTGTGTCGACCAGAACCGCCCTCGGATCGCTTCGCTCCGCTCCGGCAAGATGCCGTTCTCAGAGCCCGACCTGGCTGAGCTGGTCATGGATGGGGTCGCTGCGGGCCGCCTCACATTCCATACGAGTCTCGCCGCCGCCTGCCGGCGGGCTGAGAGCGTGATGGTCGCCGTCGGGACCGATGAGGGCGGCCGCTGGACCGACCGCCACATTCGCGCGGTGGTTGAATCCCTGCTTGCGCTGCCTGCGGTCCCTCCCAACATCATCATCCGCAGCACGATGCGACCGGGGGGCATGGCCATCCTCAATGGCATCGCCTCTGCGGCGGGGAGTCAAACGCACCTCTATTACAACCCGGAGTTCACCCGCGAGGGGAACGCCGTCGCGGACTTCATGGCGCCGGACCGCATCGTGGTGGGCATGGCATTAGGCGCGGCATCCGTCGCTGCGGAGCCTGTTCGGAGGCTCTACAAAGGCATCGCCGCGCCGATGCTGCCGGTTGACTACGCGACCGCCGAGCTGATCAAGGTCGGTTCGAATGCCTTCCTCGCCACCAAGATCGCTTTCGCGAACGAGCTCGCCCAGTTCTGTCGCTCATTCGGAGGCGACATGGAGGCGCTTCGCCGGGGCATCGGGCTCGATCATCGAATCGGGCCTGAGTTCCTCCAACCCGGTCTGGGTTTCGGCGGGTCGTGCCTGCCCGGCCAGGTCGACCTGCTGACCGAGGTCGCCAGCGAGCGTCAGCTGACCGCGCACGTTGTGCCGGCCGTGGCTCGGGCCAACCGCGCACAAGCGCACCGAGTGGCCGAGGAGATCCTCGAGCGCCAGGATTCAGCCGTCCGTGTCACGATCCTTGGCCTTGCCTTCAAGGCTGGCACGGACGATACCCGCGAGTCGCCGGCACTCCGCCTGATCGATGCGCTCAAGCAGCGGTCGGTCCGGCGAATCCGAGCCTACGACCCGCTGGTGAGGGTCATTCCTGACCGTCCGGACGTCCACGTCGTTGCAGACCCCTACCAGGCGGCGAGCGGGGCGGACATTGTCGTCGTGGCGACGGAATGGCCGGCATTCGGCCGCCTGGACTGGACGAGCATGGCTGGTCTTGTTTCGCGACGCGAGGTTTACGATGCGCGCGGGGTCGTCGATGTTGCCGCCGCCACGTCAGCCGGCTTTCGCGTTCGCTCGTTGGTCCGCCAGCCAGCCGACGGTGCCGTCGCCAAAGACACCTCGAGCGCGGCATGATCGATCCGGTGCATCGCGACCTGTGGCAGGCGATCGCGGCCGAGGCGTCCTGGCTCGGCCCGCTTGGGCTGGTCGGCCTCATCTCGTGGGCGGTCTGGCTGAGCCGCTGGATGCTGTCCCGTGTCTATCGTCCTGTGACCAGCACGTTCCGCGCGACGGTTTCCCTTGTGGTGCCCGTCTACCGGGAGGACCCCGACGTGCTGTTCAGATGCCTTGGCACCTGGCTTGCCGAAGAGCCGGACGAACTGATCCTGGTGGTGGACCGGGCTGACGAGCAGATCCTCGCCGGGCTCGCCGCCCTTCACGACAAGCGGGTGCGGGTGATGGCCATCGACCATCAGGGAAAGCGCTCCGCCCTGGCCGACGGGATCCGCCTCGCCAAGGGCGAGATCGTCGTGCTGGCCGACTCTGACACGAGCTGGGAGCCGGGCCTCCTGCACGCGGTGCAGATGCCGTTCGCCGATCCAAGGGTGGGCGGCGTCGGAACCAGACAGAGCGTGTATATGAGACGAAGCAGCCGATGGCGGATCGTGGCCGACTGGATGGTGGCGCTGCGTTACCTCGACATCGTGCCGGCCATGGGTCTCTTCGGTGCCGTCGCCTGCCTGTCGGGGCGGACCGCTGCCTACCGTCGGTCGATCATCCTGCCGCTCCTGCCCCAGCTGGAAGATGAGTATTTCCTCGGCCGTCGCTGTGTATCGGGCGACGATGGACGGCTGACGTGGCTGGTGCTGAATGCCGGGTACCGGACGGTCCACCAGGCCACGGCCCGGGCCACCTCGATGTTCCCCGACTCACTGCGCGCCTTCGTCAAACAGCGCGTGCGTTGGAGCCGAAACTCCTATCGCTGCTACCTGACGGCGATCTGGAACGGCTGGCTGTGGGAGCGGCCGCTCATCACCCAGATCACCGTGCTGCAGATCCTGGCCACGCCGCTGTCGATGGCAGGTGCGCTCATCCTGCTGGGCCTGTCGCTGGCCGGGAGTCACTGGGTGGCGGGGATCATCAGCATCGGATGGCTCTTCGGAGGCCGCCTGGTGCGAGGGATCTCGCACCTCCGCGAGCACCCCGAGGACCTCCGCTATCTGCCGCTGATCGCCGTGGTGGCAATCTGTGTCGCGCTTCCGATCAAGCTGTATGCGCTCCTCACCATGAATCAGCAGGGATGGCTCACCCGCTCCGGCGATCAGATCGGCGGAGAGGCGCAGACCGAGGCATCGCTGCTTGCCTCACCCCCTCGCCGCGGGTTGGAGGCCGAGAACTGAGCATGGGCAGCAGACCGCGCACTGCCATGAGGCTCGCGGCTGCTCTGGCCGCGGGGGTCGCTCTTGCCTGCGGCGCCGCATCGGCATCTCGAACCAACGCGACTGCGCCTGATCCCTCCACCGCGCTTTATGCACAGCAGGTGGCGAGGATCCGAGCCATGGCGGTGGCCGCAGACACGCTCCATGCACCCGCAAGGCTGGTCTATGACGGCGAGGCCACCCTCGTCCTTCCCGATCGAGCCACGCCCTACACGGCCGCGGAGCTGCAGTCGCTCTTCCCCGCCTCCTGGGTACCGCAGGGCGCCGGAGTCTGGCTGCTGACGGATNNNGCTCAGGCTACGGAGCGATCAGGCGGGTTTCGTGGTGGTCGCGTCATGGGGCGGCACGATCAAGATGACCGGGAACGCGACCCACAAGCTGCTCATCACCTCGTGGGATCCGAGTGGCAGCGGGCCCGACACCACCGAGACTGACGGTCGCTCCTACCTCGTGGCCAAAGGCGGGCGAATGGACGTGACCGATACCGCGTTCACCAACCTCGGCTTTGGCACAGGGGAATCCTCGGGCGTGGCATGGCGCGGCTGGCCTGGAGAGCCCACGCGAGGCTCCGTCCTGGGATCGCAGTTTGTCCACAACCATTTCGGGGCGTTCACGTTCGAGGCCGTCGACATGGTCTGGACGGGGAACGTCTTCGCCTCCAACGACGTGTATGGCTTCGACCCCCACGACCAGAGCAATCGGTTCCGCTTCGTGGGCAACCTCGCCTACCTGAACGGCAAGCACGGGATCATCTTCTCGCGCGGCTGCAGCGAC
>VBJX01000201.1:1640-2753 GCA_005879775.1 Chloroflexota bacterium | reverse complement strand
GATCAGGTCGATCTTGCCGCCGCCCGCGGTCAAGTCGAACTCGAAGCCGGTGCGCTTGTCGTTGTAGCTGTCGAAGCAGATGCCCACGATGTCGACCGCGTAGCCCTGGAAGTCGTCGCGGCGGCCCGGGTAGCGGTGGATCTTGTCGGGGTCGTCGTAGGCGCGAATGGCGAAATACAGATGCTTGTCGTCGTAGAGGATCTTGAGCTCGGTGGGCTTGGTCGGGGGAGCGCCCTCGGTGGGCAGCTGCATCGTGTAGTTTCCCGACCACTCGCCCTGTTTCCAGGCCTCGTCGTCCAGACGGCCGTCGATCGCGGGCGGCCTTCCCTGGAGGCGCTGGGAGTCGTAGATGCGCGGCGGGTACTTGCGGCCGAACGGGTTGGCGGGGTCGGGCGCCTGGGGATCCTGGGCGGCGGCGAGGGCCGGCGCCAGCAGGAGGGCAAGGAGCATCGACGCAGGCTATCCGCACGCCTGTCGGCGGTCAATGAAGGCATCCGCGGCTCGTGAGAGAATGGCGCCGGCGCCTCGTCATCCGAGCGGGGGATGGGGGAGGGCCGAACCATGAGGAAGGCCCCCAAACAAAGCTTCCCCCGGAAGATCGGCCGCTACGAGATCCGCAGGGAGCTCGGGGCCGGGATGATGGGCGTCGTCTACGAGGCCGAGGACCCCGACCTCGGCCGTACGGTCGCCCTCAAGACCATCCGGCTGTCCCTGGCGGGAGACGAGCGCCAGCGCCAGGAGTACGAGCAGCGCTTCCTCGCGGAGGCCCAGATCGCGGCCCGCCTCTCCCATCCGTGCCTCGTGGTCGCGCACGACACGGGCCGCGACCCCGAGCACGGAATCCTCTACATCGCGCTCGAATACCTGCACGGGCGCACCCTGGCCGAGCTGGTCGTCGATAAGGGCCGGCTCGAGTGGCGGGAGGTCCTGCGCATCGTGGGCCGGGTGGCGGAGGCCCTGCACTACGCGCACGGCCAGGGCGTGATCCACCGCGACGTCAAGCCCGCGAACATCATGCTGCTGGACTCTCGCGACCCCAAGATCATGGACTTCGGGATCGCCAAGCTGGAGACGTCCCAGCTCACCACCACCGGCCAGGTCTTCGGGACGCCT
>VBJX01000201.1:0-1608 GCA_005879775.1 Chloroflexota bacterium | reverse complement strand
CGGGCGCGCCGGCCTTCGAGGCGCCCGTGGTACCCGTCGTCCTGGCCCGGGTTGCCTACTTCACGCCGCCGCCTCCGTCCGAGGTGGTGCGTGGCGTGCCAGCGGAGGTCGACTACCTGGTCGCGCGGGCCATGGCCAAGGCCCCCTCGGACCGCTATGCCGACGCAAAGATGCTGGCCGAGGATGCAGCGGACGTGGTGGCCGGACGGCCGCCCCGGCACCGCAAGGCCTGGACGGCGCCGGCCCCATCGGCGGGAGCGCGGGGCGAGGAGAAGCCACCGCAACCGACCCGGACTCGCCGGCGCCCGTTCGCCCGCTTCATGGTGGTGCTGGCCGCCCTGACCGCCGGGTACCTCTACTTCGACCCGGCCGCCCGCCAGTCCTGGCGCGACGCGCTCGGCCGGGTCTGGCCCCCTTCTTCTTCGATGCTGCGGGATCTCGCGGCGGATCTTGCGTCCCGCCTGCCCAAGCTCCCGCTGCCCGCGCCCACTGCGCGTCCCGCCCCGCCCAGCCCCGTGGCCATCGCAACGCCCTCCCTGGAGCCGATCGTTCACTCGCCTCGGCCATCCACGCAGCCGACCCCGATCCTCGTCCGGCCGAGCGAGCGCGAGGCGGCCACGCCCGGGAAGCTGGCCATCGACTTCCAGCATGACCTCCGGCGCGGCAACATCCAGCGACTTCGACAGCCGGGTCACGCGCAAGACCCTCCAGCCCATCCTGACCCTCGGCCCGGGCCGGCACGACGTGCGCGTACAGGTGAAGTGGGAGGACCACCTGACGACGGCTCGGCTCTTCGGGATCTTCCGCTCCGGCGCCACCCGTCGTCTGGACGTGCAGGTGGCCCGCGCCCGCGGCAACGTCACCCTGTCCTGGAAGTGACGCCCCCGACGCGGTTCAGTGGAACGTGAGCCCGAGCGAGATCTCGACGACGTTGAACCTCCAGTTGCGGGCGACCGTTTCGACCCCGACCCTCAGGTCGCCTGGCCAGCCGAGGTAGAAGTTGCACACGGGCGTGAGGGACAGGTTCCGACGAATCCGCAGGTCGTAGCCCATGCCCGCTACGGCGCCGAAGCCATCGCCGAGGTCGACGGTAATCAGCTTCCCATCCTTGAGCACGTCGGCACTGACGAGCGAGAGGCCGGCGCCACCCTTGACGAAGAAGCCCGACGAGGCCCACGGGTAGAAGGTGACCGTGCCGGTGACGGTCCCGAAGTCGAGCGTCTCTCCTTCCGATGAGCTGGTCCACACGTTGGCCGACCCGTAGCCCGCTCCGAAGCCGATCCAGAAGCCCTCGCGTTCTTGAGTCGCGGCCAGCACGGTCCCGGCCGGCAGGACGGCGGCGGCTACTAGGGTCCACAGACCGATTCTCACCAAGCGCATGCGCTTCTCCTTCGCACCTCTGCGTCCGCGGGCGCGGTCCCGAAAGTGAGGTGACGGATGGAGAGAAAGCAATCCTCTTGCCAGACCAGAGTCCGCCAATTCACGGATGGTGCGCCCGCGACACGCCCAACGGCTGGGCGGTTACGCCCATCGAGTGGGCGGAGGGCTCTTTAGGGCTCGATCTCCCAGGGACGCTCCCAGGAGCGGAGCGGCCGCTGGCGTGCGATC
>VBJX01000075.1 GCA_005879775.1 Chloroflexota bacterium | reverse complement strand
CACCAACAACTACTACCCGCAACGAGATGGCCACATCCCCGAACTCGACAACGAGTCGACCACCACCTCCGAACTATTGCAGGCTCACCTGCCTACCGCGAAGGTGGTCAAGGCATTCAACCATATCTATGCCGCGCAGCTCACCACCGACGGCCGGCCCGCGGGCTCGACGAACCGCCGCGCGCTGGTCATCGCCGGCGACGATGCTGGGGCGAAGGCCACCGTCACGCGGCTGCTCGACCAGTTCGGCTTCGACACCGTGGATGCGGGGCCGCTCAAGGAAGGCTGGCGGATTCAGCGCGATACGCCGGGCTACGGTCCGCGTCGCACGGCGGAGGAACTGCGCCGAGACCTCGCAGCGGCCAAACGGTACGCGGACGAGTGACGACCGTGGGCCTTGCTCTCATGTTCGTGCGCACGCTGAGGCCTCTCTCCAGAACCGACTCTTGACAAGCCCGATTCTGGCCGGAGACCCGGCGTGCGCCCGTCCGTTCTCTAAGCGATCTGTTACCGACCCCCGGAAACAGCAGAAAAGCCGGTTCTCGCGCGTTCCCACTCTCGCCGCTGTTCCTCCCAGCGCTGACGCTCGATCTCGCCCCGGCGCCGCGAGATGGCGCGGCCCGCCGCATCGAAACGCGTCCATTCGGCTTCATCGTGCAGGCGGGGGATCGTAATCAGCTAGGCTATTAGCGTACTCAATCAGTTTTCGAAACTTCACCGTGCGAATGCTCGGGAACGCGGTGAACAAGATCGTCGCGGCCTTCAACTCACTGGCGCTTTGGGGTTGCCGCTGCCGCTACGCGCCCGGTCTCGGCTGCTTGCTGCGTTGCCGAGGCCACTTCGTCGAAGCTCCAGCCCCCGCCGAGCGACTTGTATATGGAGATGAGGGCGACCACCCCGTTCCGTTCGCTCTGAACGAGCTGGTCTTCCGCCGCGTAGACGGAACGCTGAGCGTCGAGCACCGAGAGGAAGCTCTCCAGGCCGCTGGTGTAGCGGTCCGTGGCCAGCCCCAGGGCTAGCCGGTTCGCCGCGACCGACGCCCGCAGAGACTCCTGGCGCCGCTGCTCGCGCGTGTGCGCCGAGAGGGCGTTCTCCACCTCTTCCAGCGCGGTCAGAACCGCCTTCTCGTACTGCCGCAGCGCCTGCTCCTGGCGCGCGTCCTGCACGCGGATGTTGGCCCGGATGCGGCCGCCCGAGAAGATCGGCCAGCGCACTATGGGCAGGATGGACCAGGACTGGCTGATGCCCGAGCTCAAGTCGGCCGCATCCTCGCTGCGGCGACCGACGCTTCCGAGGATCGTGAAGCGGGGGAACAGGTCTGCCCTCGCGACACCGACGCGGGCGGTGGCGGCGGCCAGCTCCCGTTCGGCCCGCCTCAGGTCCGGCCGCCGCGACAACAGCTCGGAGGGAAGCGTCGGCGGAACCTCGGGAGGCAGGGATGGGATCATCCCCTGCGGCTCGAGCTCCGAAGAGAGCGCGCCCGGGTGCTGGCCGAGCAGGACGCCGAGGCGGTAGATCGCCTGCTTGGCGAGCCGCTCCAGCGCCGGGCCCTGAGCGGCGTTCGCGGTCAGAAGACCCTCGGCGCGCGCGACGTCCAGCTCCGTTCCGAGCCCGGCGTCGAGGCGCGCCTTCGCCAGCTCCAGGGTGTCCCGCTCCGACCGTAGAGTGTCCTCCAGGATCTGGAGCTGCTGCTGCGCCGCCCGCAGCTCCGCGTAGTTGCGGGCAACGTCGGCCAGGAGCGTGACCAGAACGTCTCGGCGCGCCTCTTCGGCCGCTTCAAACTCGGCGAGGGCCGCCTCCTTGTCTCTCTTGACGCCACCGAAGACGTCGATCTCCCAGCCGGCGTCGAACCCCGCTTCGAAGGCGTTCTGCTCCCGGGGCCCGAAGGGTGAGCTTCCCCCCGAGGCCGACTTGAAGGGCGGCACCGCGTCGCTGCGCCGGGTGCGCGAGTAGGCGCCCTCCACGCCGACCTGTGGCAACCCGGCCGCCGACGCGATCCCGCGCGCCGCCCGTGCCTCGCGGATCCGGGCCCCGGCGATCTTGAGGTCCAGGTTGCCCTCGAGGGCGCGGGCGACGAGGCGGTCGAGGATCGGATCATGGAAGGCCGTCCACCAGCGCTCGAGCGTGGCACTGCTCGCAGTTGCCTCCACCGCCTGCGCCTCCTGCCACGCCTTCGGGACTGGCAGCTCCGGACGCTTGTACCGGGGTCCTACGGCGCACGCGACCGTCGTCGTCAGCAGGAGCGAGAAGGACGGCGCCCGGAGCCTCATCGCTCTGCTCCGTGTTCCTTCTGCGCGTCGATGAAGACATCGAGCTGCTGGCCCACGAAGAGCGGGAGATCGTCCCGCTCGACACGGTAGATAACCTGCAAGACGCGGGTGTCGACGCGCTCCGTGCTGTCCCCGGTCAGCGACCTCTTCGGAATCACGAACGGCTCGAAGCGCACGAACCGGAGCGGCGTCTTCAAGTCGGCATTCCCCCGCAAATGTCCCGTCGCCTCCGCGCCCGGCCGCACCCGCCACCCCTCGTGCTCGTCGACGTCCACGCGGACGTGCAGCGGCTTGGATCGGCCGAGCAGGATCAGGGGCCCCGACGTCGCAGCCGCCGGGGCGAACTCCCCCACTCGCAGCTTGACCTGCAACACCTCGGCGTCGATGGGTGCGCGCACGGTGCTCCGCTCGATCTCCACCTGGGCCGCCGCCGTTTCCACCGCCGAGCGCCGGCGGGTCACCTCCTCGGCGCTGATCGCCCGTCTGTCCTTCACCTGTTCGGCAAACTCGAGCTGCCGCTTCAGGTCCTGCAGGCGTGCCTCCGCCACCGCCGCCCGCGCCCGGGCCACGGCCACCGCCTGCTGCCTCACGGCGAGGTCGGCGCGAAGGTGGCGGGCGTCGAGCTCGAACAGCGGGTCGCCGGCGTTCACCAGATGCCCCGCGGTCACGAAAACCCGGGCGACGACCCCATCCAGCGGAGAGCCCACGGATATGTTCTCGGTGCTGGCCTCGACCAAGCCGACGGCCGCGACCGTGTTCGGAAAGTCCGAGACGGGAGGCGGAGCCGGTGGCTCCGTACGCTGCCGGCGGGGCTGCGTCCGGGCGACGGAGAAGGTCGCCCACAACGCGGCCAGGATACCGATGAAGGGAAGGATGAGTCGCTTCATGCGAAGACCTCCTGCACGGATGAATCGGTCGGGCCACGGTCCGCAGTGCGGGGGGAACCGTTCGGGCGGCTGACGTCCACGATCCGTCCATCGTCCATGCGGGCGATGCTGTGGGCGTAGTGGAACACTCGCGTATCGTGCGTGACGACGATGACGGCACGGTCGGGCTGGACCGCGTTCCCGGCCAGCAGGCCCATGACGGCCTCTCCGCTGGCATGGTCCAGCGCCGCCGTCGGCTCGTCGCAGACGACGAGGCGCGGCTCGTGCACGAGCGAGCGCGCGATAGCCACCCGCTGCTGCTGTCCCCCGGACAGCGTCGACGGGAGCGCGTCGGTGCGACTCCCGAGCCCGAGTCGTGACAGGAGGGATTTGGCCCGGTCCACGGCTTCCTTCCGCGACGTTCCCGCCGCGAGAAGCGGCACCGCGACGTTCTCCGCCGCCGTGAGGGCCGGGAGCAGGTTGTACTGCTGGAAGACGAAGCCGACGTTCTGGCGGCGGAACAGGACGCGCCTAGTGCCCGAGAGGTCGTCCATCCGCGTTCCTAGGACCGCCAGCTCGCCGGCCGTCCGGTCCAGGAGGCCGGCGATGACCGAGATGAGCGTCGTCTTGCCGCAGCCGCTGGGTCCGACGAGGAAGCTCAGCTCCCCGAAGCGCGCGCTGAAGTCCACGCCGCGGAGCGCCTCGATCCTGGTCTCCCCCTCCCCGAAGTGCTTGCGCACCTCGTGGCACGACACGGCAAGATCCGTCGTGGCCATGGTGCTCACGCCCGGAAGACCTCGGCCGGCTCGAGCACCAGCACTCGCCGGATGCTGAGGATGCTGGCCACTATCACCACGAAGAGAATGCAGGCGCCAGTGAGACCCACGGATTGCCATATCAGGACGATGCCGCGAGTCGCCAGCTTGTGGAGGAAGATCTCGAAGAACGTGGCCGCCATGCCCGTGCCGATTGCGAACCCGAGCGCGGCGACGCTCCCGGCCTGCAGCAGGATCATGCCGACGAGCCTCGGGTTCGTCACGCCCATGGCCTTGAGGGCGCCGAACTGCTTCAGGTTCTCCACGGTGAAGAGATAGAAGGTCTGGCCCGCGACCACCGCCCCCACCACGATGGCCACGGCGATGGTGATGCCGAAGTTGACCGGGATGCCGGTGTTCCGCAGGTAGTAGCGGATGCAGTCCCACATGAACTGACCCGTGGTCCGTGCGCGGAGGGCCGTGGCATTCGAGATGCGCGCGGCGAGCTCTTCGGGCGTCGTTCCCGCCTGGGCCCTGGCGATGACGAAGGAGAGCTGGGTGCGCTCGCGGCCGAGAAAGTTCACCGCCTCGCTGTAGCGGGTGTGGATGATAGGCACGCTCAAGAAGGGAGCGGACGCGTCCGAGATCCCCACGATCGCCACGCGGTGATCGTTCATTTCCAGGATGCGGCCGAGCTCGAGCGGCTCACCGGGGAAGAGCAGCACGTACCCTGCCTGATCGATGACCACCGAGTCGGGCTCGCGCAGGCGCTCCCAGGATCCGAGGAGCATCTTGCGCGGCGCGCCCGAGAGCGTCGCGTCGTCGAGCCCGAACACCTCCGAGACGGCGAATTTTCCACTCAGCGTCCTCGCCACCGGGCTGCCCTTGAAGAGGCGGACCGCCCAGGCGACGCCGGGAACGCTCCGCACCCGGGTCAGGTCGGTGTCCTTGAGGGCCTTGGTCTGCTCGAAGTATTCGGTCTGCGGGTCCATCACCCAGACCTCGGCGTCGGTGACGTCGAGGATCTGGCTGGACGTGCGCCGCATGATGCTCGCGAAGATCGAGGTCTGGTTCTCCAGGAGGAAGGTGCAGAAGGCGATGGCGAACACGAGACCGAAGTACTTGGCCCGGTCGCCGGTCAGCATTCGGAGGGCAACGAAGTTCATGAGGCACCTCTGCGGCCGCACTCGCGACCACCAGGGAATACGTGTAGATACATCATATGTTCCGAGAAAAAGACACTCAGGCCTCACGCGCGGCCGCGGCCACGGCGGCGAGCTCGGCCAGCAGCCCCTCCCAGCGCTCGCTGCCGAACCGTTCCTTCAGGCGCCGCTGTGCGCGCTGCCAGGGGGGCGTCGCCCGGTCGAGCTGGGACCGGCCGGCCCCGGTCAGCTCGAGCTGCCGCTCGCGGCGGTCCTTCCCCGGCTCACACCGGATCCATCGCTTCGCCTCCAGCGGGCGAAGGGTCCGGCTCAGCGTCGTGCTGTCGAGAGCGAGAAGGCTCCCCAGGCGTCCCTGAGTGACCGGTCCCGCCTTGGCGAGCGCCTGCAGCAGGCCGAATTGAGCCGTGTTGATCCCGGTGCCCCGGAGCTCCTGGTCGTAGAGGTGGGTGGCGGCGCGGGCGGCCCGGCGGAGGCTCCCGCAGGCGCAGGAGACCAGGGGTAAGGCGTATTCTCGAGGGCCAGCCTGTCTCACACGAAGATAATATGTATCTACACCTGACCTGTCAAGTGATCAGCGCCGGCGGTTGCTGCGCATCGACCTGCCCGTCCAGCGCCGTCTCGGGCGCGAGCTTCGGGATGGAGCTGCATCCGCCCAGGAGGGCCGGGATGAGCTTGACCGCCGCTTTGCTGCGAAGCGTTCCAGGGAATCACGGCGGCGACGACCCCAACGGGCTCGCGGGGTCATGCTTTCCCTAGCGGCATAGGCCCCGATCCGCTCCTGGAGCGACGCGTCGAGCCGGATGCCGACTTCCCCGTCCTTCGATTCCATGATTCCTCCTCTCGCTAACGCTGGCGGATGCCGATGCTGGCGATGCCGCGGACGAGCCAGAGCGCGTTCCGCATCGGACTCGGCATCGCTCGTGACAACAGCCGCAGCGAGAACCTGCGTGCGGCGCGTTCGGGATCCCGGTTCATCTCCATCGCGCGGTCCAGGAACCGGAGAGCCGCGTCCCCCGTCCGCCCAGCCAGCTTCCCGAGCTTGCGCGATGGCCTGGCCCGCAGAAAGACGATGGTGTTCAGGCCCAGTCGGCGCAGCCGGCGCTCGCGGTCGAAGGGCAGCAGGGGCTGCCTCGACCTCGTCTCGCGCAGCCGCAGGGGGGTCAATGGGGCTAGCTCGCGCTCCTGCTGGCGGCGGACGAAGCGCCGCTCCTGGCTCTGCAGGGCGCGCAGGACCTCGACCTCCCAGCGCTCCCTGACCCTCTGGATCCCCCGCGGCGAGAAGTGGATCGGCGCGCCGTTCTGGAGGCGGGGGCTCAGGAGGGCGTGGACGTGCGGGTGCGAGGGCCGATCGTGTCCGCCGTGCTGGTGGATCGCGAAAACGCCCTGCACGTCTCGCGCGGCGCCGCGGAACGCCTTCTGGATCGCGTCGCGGATGGCCCTCTCGGTGGCGACGCCGTCCAGGCGCGCGAAGCGCTCCGCGGTGGGGTTGTCGACGGTCAGGATGAAGCGGAAGTAGGCCGGCCTGCGCAGGCCCTTGGAGTCCTCGGCGAACGCCTTCTCGATCGCCTTCTCGTCGCCCCGTAGGGCCTTGTAGCGGTCGCCGATTCCGAAGAGCTCCCGCCGCTCTCCGCTCGGCAGCCGCTCCTCCCGGTGCGAGATGTAGCGGATCTGCTGGGGCACCTTGTCCGGGTTCCGGTGGTAGTGGGCCTCGACGAAGAACACTCACGCCCTCCCTTGGGTCCTGGCCTTCTTCAGGGCCAGATGCAGGTCCCGTTCCGCCTCGGAGAGGGCCTGCTCCCACTCGTCTCCGGCGACCGTGCGCAGCTCGGCGAGCAGCTCGTCTTCGGAGACCTTCAGGCCTCCGCTCTGGGTCGACCAGTGGGCGAGAAGGCGTAGCAGTCCGAACGTGGGCGGCCCCACGAGCTCGACGACGGTGCGGACGCCTTCGAGGGCTTCGAGGATCTCTTCGGCCTTTCCTGCCGGGACGCCTTCGCGGGCGCGTAACGCCTCGCGCGCGATCTGGAGGAACTGTCCCGCCGCTCGCGACCGGGTAATGCCGTGGGTCTTCGCGTACTCGTCGATCTCGGCACGCAGTGCCTTGTCGACCTTCACTCCGATGAGCGAGAGGCGCTCAGCTCCGGACCCGTTCCGGCTCTTGGCAGGCGTCCTCGTCGTCCTCTTGCCAGCCTGGCGCAGGCCTTCCCTGGACTCGCTGGAGGCGTGCGGTTGGGTGGTCATGGCGCCTCCAAAAGGCCCGTCTCGAGGAGCTGCGCGACCGTGCTTCCGCGGTCCGTCGCGAGCGCTGAAAGGCGCTGCCAAGCATCGCGACTTAGCTCCTCTTCGAGCTTTCTCGCGAGCCTCCGCGCGTTCCATTCCGAGAGGCCGAGGCGAAGCCGCGGGGTTCTTGCGCGCGCGGACGGGTTAACCCGACCGACTACGCGCAAGTCCTTTCTGCCCCGCGGAGTGGACACGGAGCGGAAGGGCGGGTTAACCGCCTTTACCTTGCAGTCGCGTGTCTTTGGGGCCGTTTTGGGGTCGGGGTGCATCTTTCGGGCTCCTATCGAAGGGTTATGAGAGAGGGTCCGGCGAGGTCGGCGGAGAGGGGGGGCGTGAGTACAGCTGTATTACGGCAAGACGCCGACGGGGCGGGTTGTGTCCCGCCGGCTTCTAGGGTGTTCTGCAGGTGGGTCGGCACAGCGGTTACGCGGTGGCGGGGACCCGCCTCGCGGCGGGCGAAGCCGGGCCGTCACTGAGGGTCTTCTGGAACTCGGCGTCCTGCTGTAGGGCGATCTCGATCGCCTGAGTGACCACGTAGGTGCGGTCCGTGCTCCCGCCGAGATGCTTCGCGTACTGCTCCACTGCCCGAACCAGCTGCGCGCGAAGCCGGAAGCTCACGGTCTCGAGCTCGACCGCGGCCTTGGGCTGGATGCGACGTCGGTTCACGGGCCTCCTTCACCGAAGGCTTCTGCTTCGGCTGGTGCCCTGGGGAGGGGCAAGCGGTGTGCCGCGGCGCCGGCGGGATCGCACCTGGCACAGGCCAGTCCTTGCAAGGGATTACGGCCGAGGGCCGGTCGGAAGATGGCGGCGAGCCTCTCAGAACTGAGAGGCCGCCGGGTGCGTTCTCAGGTTTGAGACTAGCCCGGGGTGGTCAGCGGCGCTGGACGGTCTCCGCGGGCTCGAGCTTGAGGTCCCAGCGGTCATCGCCTTCGCAGGCCGCGTCGAGACCCTGGAGCTCGGTCACCGGTACGGCCATCTCTCTCCCTTGGTCAACGTAGCCTGAGAGGCCAGGCGCACGACCTTGGCGAACAATGAGGACGCTCCGGCGCGGGCCGACGACAGTAGGTAGCCAGTACGCGACAAGGCAGACGCAATCCT
>VBJX01000200.1 GCA_005879775.1 Chloroflexota bacterium | reverse complement strand
CATCCCGACCGCGCGGAAGCCCACTGCCGGCTCGGCTGGGCCCTGCTGTTCGCGGTGGACCGGCCCGAGGAGGCGATCGCCCCCCTGCGCGAGGCGGCCCGCCTCGCGCCGGACGACCCGGAGGCCCGCCTGGCCCTCGGCATCGCGTTCAACGCGCTCGGCCGGGAGGCGGAAGCGAACGCCGCCTTCGACGAGGCCCTGAAGCTCGACCCCGGTCTGCTGGAGCGGCGGCCCGCGGCCCGGGCCGTCCTGGAAGCGACGCGCAAGGCCCAGCGCTGGCCCTGAAGGAGCCCGACATGCCCGACCATCCGGTCGTCGCCAGCCTCCTGCGCTCGATCGACGAGGCCTACGATCGCCGCTCCTGGCACGGCACGAACCTGCGCGGCTCCCTCCGCGGCCTCGACGCCCGGCGGGCGTCCTGGCGGCCCGCGCGCGGCCGGCACAACGTGTGGGAGATCGTGCTGCACGCCGCCTACTGGAAGTACGTGGTGAGGCGGCGGCTCACCCGCGAGAAGCGCGGCTCGTTCTCCCTGCCGGGGAGCAACTGGTTCTCCAGCCCGGCCCGGCCCACCGAGGCCGCGTGGAAGGAGGCGCGGGCCCTGCTCGCGACCGAGCATCGCCGCCTGCGCCCCGTGATCGCCGGCCTCGCTTCCCCTCGCCTCGGCCCGGGTTCACACCAGGGCTCCGAGCGCCTCGCCCGTGGCATCGCCGCCCACGACCTGTATCACGCCGGCCAGATCCAGCTCCTGAAGCGGCTCATGCCGGCGCGGAGGAGGGCATGATGCCACTGGCCTTCGCCGCCGTACTGGTCACTGCCGCGAGCGGATCCACCGCGGGCACGGTCCCTTCGGCGGACGGCGTTCCCATCCGGTACGAGGTCGCCGGCCAGGGATCGCCCGCGGTAGTGTTCGTCCATTGCTGGACCTGCGATCGCCACTTCTGGGACCACGCGGCCGTGCGCCTGGCGCGCGACCACCGCGTGGTGACCCTCGACCTGGCGGGCCACGGCGATTCCGGCCGCGACCGCAAGGCCTGGACGATGGAGGCCTTCGGCGAGGACGTGAAGGCGGTGGTGGAATCGCTCGGCCTCCCGGCAAGGTAGTGGGTCTCATCCCGGTCGACACCCTCCTGAACGTCGAGGACCGGACGAGCCCGGATCAGGTCGCCGCCTTCCTGGCCCCTCTGCGGGCGGATTACAGACCCTCGGCCGAGGGCTTCATCCGGAAGTTCATGTTCGTGCCGGGCACCGACCCCGCGCTGATCGAGCGGATCGTGCGCCGGGCGGGGGCCGCCCCTCCGGAGGCCGCCGTCGCCTGGCTGGAGGCCACCTGGGGCCACGACGACGCGGCCGCTTTCGAGAAGGTCACGGTTCCCATCCGGGCCATCAACGCCGACAAGTTTCCCACGGACCGCGAGGCCAACCGGCGCCACGCCCCCCAGTTCGACGCCGTGATCCTGAAAGGACTGGGCCACTACCTGATGCTCGAGGACCCGGGACGCTTCGACGCGGCTCTGGTGCGGGCGGTCCGCGACGTGGCCGCGGAGTGGGCGGCGGCGGGAGTGCTCCAGCAGCAGGTCCAGGCGTGGAACCGCGGCGACCTCGAAGCCTTCTGCTCCGTCTACGACGAGGACGCGACCTACGCCTCGCCGAGCGGCCTCGTCCGTGGCCCCGCCGCCGTGCTGGGCCGCTACCGCAAGCGGTACCCCGACCGGGGGATCCCGACGGCGACCGGGGAGCCGTGCAGGGGGTCTCGATCCTGGCCCGCTGGCGTCTCGCCTACCCGGACAAGCCGGAGGCGAGCGGCCTCACCCTGCTCGTCCTGCGGCCCCGGGAGAACGGCTGGGCCATCGTCCAGGACGCGTCGTTTTGAGCCGGGGGGTGCTGCGCGTTTCATAGAGCTGGGCGGCATCCTTCCATTGCATCTGTCGGTGCCGGTCAGCGATTGGTAGGTAAGGCCGTGGATACGAGTCCATGCGAGCAGCTATCCTCGTCTTCGGGCTGGCACGCCGCGGGCAGCGGGGACTCTGCTTCTCGGAGGCACGTAGTGGAACCGGACCAGATAGACGTTCTCGCCCTTCCCGTGCTTCGCGACCTTGAGAAGGTCCACCACACCCTTGAAACCCGACTCGCGCGCCAGCTCCGGCGTGATGTCCGCGAGAGTGATCGGTAGGACGGAATCCACCTCGACCTCACCCTCTTCCATGCAATAGCGGTTGCCGACCTTGACGTGGGGACGCATCCATATCCGGACGCTGCACGTGATCTCTCCCCGCCGAACTCCATCGCGCAGGCGCCTGGTGAAGATCACTCGGAGAGTCTACTCCTGCGCCTCGTCGGTGCCCCCGATCCCCTTGCTGATCCTGAAGACGTGACCATCCGGATGACGCAGGTGCATCTCGCGTACGCCCCATGGCATGTCGGTCGGCGGCCATGCGACGTCGAGACCCTGCTCGAGGCACCGCCGATGGATGGCATCGACGTCATCCACCCAGATCGACATCCAGACGCCCTTGTCGGCCGTCTGGTCGCCGTCGGGACCGAAGGTCATCTTCACGCCCCCGTTACCACGGCCGCCCTGGGCGCCCTGACAAAGGAAGATCTCGCACTCACCAGAGCAGACGCCCCCGAAGGTTGGAGGGTCGCCCCAATCCCAGCCCTTCTTCCACCCGAGCCTCTCGAACCAGCGGAAGCTCTCCTTGATGTTGGATACGTTCAAGATCGGCGTCAGTCGGTGTGCGAGCATGGCGCTCATTCCTTGTGGTTGTACGAGCAACGGATTCTACCGCTCTGCCTCCGCCTTGATGACCCGATTGCGCTCCCGGACGAGGGTCGCCAGATATCGCGCCATCAGCAGCCGATCGACCAGCTTCCCCAGGATCCCGAACGGGGACTCGAACTCGATCACGTGGAATCGCGGAAGTGAGCGGGCCGGTCGAAGGCGGTGATGCGCGACCGATGCAGATGCACCACCCCGAAGTGCCGCGCCCGCCAGGTGACCTCCTCATCGGGCCCGAGCAGGCCCGTCACTCGGCCCGCCACGGCCTTCTCGCCCGAGCGTGACATCGAGCGAAGGTGGAGGTCGATGTCCCGCGACAGGTCGAAGCAGCGCTCCCGCGAGGCCTTGATCTCGGTAACCAACTCTATGGTCGCCACTCCCAGGCCTTGTCTATCCGGCCTCGCCTGGACCGCCCGGAGGCTCCTCCGGCGGGATGATCTTCGGCCCGAGCAGCCCAACGGGAACGCCGTGGGCAGCGCAGGCCCGCGTGGCACGCGAGCTCAAGAGCAAGAGCGTGATTACATTGGCGTAGGGCACGAACATCGCGAGTCCCCACAACCACCCAAGGCGGGAGCCCAGAGCCCCTGCGGTGCGATAACCGTAGTAGGCGAGCGCACCTATGGTGACCAGGGTCCCCGCGAGGGCCCCAAGACCCACCAGGCCACCGAGGATGCTGTCTCCCACGAGGGCGCCCGCACTCATCGCGCCACAGGTCAGAAGGAGTTGTGCCCCGAACCACAAGACGGGCCTTCGGTACGCCCCGGCCAAAGCGCTGATCCTGGCCTGACCAGTCATGCCCCCTCCACTCGGCCCTGGCTGTCGCCCTCCATCAGCCTCCTGCCTCGCGCTATCCGGGCATGCTCACTTTTGCATGTCGGTGTTCTGCAGCCGGTCGATGAGCCAGCGGCCGTCAACGCCTCTCACCACGACGCAGGTCACCACGCCTCCGGACGCCCCGGTCGGGTTACCCGCTACCGTGCCCCAGCGAAAAACCGCCGTCACG
>VBJX01000002.1 GCA_005879775.1 Chloroflexota bacterium | reverse complement strand
CGCTGCAGACGAAGCCGATCCCGACCAGCGGCTGGGCGGACTCGATCGAGCTTGACCTTGCCCCGCTCGGCTCGATCCTCCTGCGCCCGGTGAGTCCTCAGCGCCGCAGGGCCTGAGCCAGCTCGGCCGCGAACGGATCGGCCCGCAGCTGCTCGATCGGCATCGGCAGCGCCAGGGACCAGTTGGGGCGATGGCGGCCGCTGGTGCCCGGGACGTTCGGCCGCTCCTCCACCAGGCCGGCGTCCTCCAGGCTGGGCGCCACCAGCGCGGCCTTCGAGCGGGCAAGCCGCCCGTACGCAGCCAGGACCACGTGGCCGGCGGTGGCCCCGCGCCCCAGGCGCGTTGACCGCTCCAGCTGCGCGCGAAGCCCGTCGTTTGCCTTCACGTTGGGGATCAGGCCGGTCCGCGCCTGGTCGGCGAGGTCCGCGCCGCTCCACACGCCGGCCACCGTGGGCAGGTCATGGGTGCTGACGGCGGCCAGCACCGGCCTCGGATAGGCAGCGGGGTCCCGCCGCTCGAAGTAGAGCAGCCTGGTCGACAGGACGTTCCGCGCGCGCAACGCCTGCCGCACCCCGCGCTCCACCACCCCCAGGTCCTCGCCGATCACCACGGCCGAGGCGCGGTGGCTCTCGATGGCCAGGATGGCCAGCAGCTCGTCGGCGGCGTTGCGCACGTAGGCGCCGCGCGCCGGTGACCGGCCCTGTGGGACCCACCAGAGGCGGAAGAGACCCAGGATGTGGTCGATCCGCAGGCCGCCGGCGTGGCGCATCGCGGCTCGCAGCGTCTCGATGAAGGGCCGATAGCCATCCTGGCGGAGCCGATGCGGGATGAAGGGCGGCAGCCCCCAGTCCTGGCCCCGGCGGCTGAACGGGTCAGGTGGCGCCCCGATCGAGATGCCCGATGCCAGGCTCTCCTGCCAGGTCCAGGCGTCGAAGCCGCCCGGGTCGAAACCGACCGGCAGGTCGGTGATGAGGAGTGGTCCGCTCCTGGCGGCCGTCGCCAGCTGCTCGTCGATGAGCCACTGGATCCACTCGTGGAAGGCGACCCGCTGCGCGTCCCTGGCCGCGGCCAGGGCGACCTGCGTCGAGGAGGGATCCCGGTACCCGGCCGGCCAGGCACGCCAGCCGGCCCCGAGCCGTTCGCTCAACATGACGAAGGTTGCCCATTGGCGCAGCGATGGGCCGCGCAGCGCCCGAAACGCTTCGAGCCGCCGGGCACTCGCCTGGGACCCGCCCCCGCCGGCATCCCAGATGGCCTGCAGCGCGCCCATCTTGAGGGCCAGCACCCGGGAGCGGTCGATCAGCCGGTCGGCGTTCAGGCTGCGGGCCTCGTCGGCCAGCGGAGCAATTGCCGCGGCGGCTCGATCGGCGCCGGGCACCTTGTCGATGGCGATCAGCAGCGGGTCGGCATAGCGTCGAGTGCTCGGGTAGTACGGGCTCGGCTCGGGGTCGGGGCTCGGGTTCGGCGCGCCCATCGGGTTGATGAGCAGGGCTCCCGCTCCGAGCTCCGCTGCCCACGAGGCAAGCGACCGCAGGTCGGCGAGGTCGCCGATGCCCCAGCTGCCGCGCGAGCGGGTGGCATACAGCTGTGCCGACCAGGCCCAGGCCCGCAGCCCGGCCGGCAAGTAGCAGCGTGGCGGGGCCGCGATGAGGAGCTGCTCACCGTGCTCGAGCAGCAAGCGGTGGTAGCCCGGCGGCAGATCGCGCGGGAGACGCGCGATCAGACCCAGCCGCGTGCCATCCTCCAGGACCAGCTCGCCGGGGGTATCAAGCCGAAGACCGGGTTTGGCCAGGCGCACCGGATCGGGCCGCGCGTTGGCCACGCCACGCGTGGCGCCCATCGACGCGCGCACCGCCGCGATGGCCGACCTCGAGATCCTGCGTCGGACCCCGCTGGCATCGACGTAGGACTCGTCGACGCTGCCCGGGGCCGGCCAGGCCGGCCCCGCTGGCTGCCGGTCTCCGGCCGAAGCGGGCATCGGCCTAGTCCTGGAGCGGGCGAATGGTGAAGACCCGGTAGGGCAGGCGCGTGGGATCGAGCTCGACCGGGATGTCGGCACCGCGCAGGCGCCGCCAGCGGCCGGTCAGGAGGTCGACCATCTGGTACGGCTCGTCCCAACCGATCCCAATCGCGGGCAGGTTTGGATGCAGGATCGCTCGGACCGAGGCCTTGAAGTCGCAGTTGGCGGCCACGAAGACCGGATCGCGGAAGCGGCTCGCGCCGCCGGTGAGAGGGTCGATCTCGCCGGCAGGGAGCGCCTTGCGATAGAAGAGCACCTCAGCCCCGGTCACGTCCTGGAACGCAAGCGTGTCGTTCCGTTGCAGCGCCACAGACTCGTGGCGCACCCGGTTGAGGGCGCTGACGAGGCGCTTGATGTTCGGCCTCGCCTCCCAGTCGCGGGCGCGGATCTCGTACTTCTCGCTGTGGTCGTACTCCTCGCGATCCTCGAGCCGATCCCGCTCAAGAAGCTCGAACCCCGAGTAGATGCCCCACGAGGCAGCCAGCGTGGCGGCAAGCACGGCCCGCACCTGGAAGGCACCGCGTCCGTTGTCGAGGTGATGCGGATTGATGTCGGGCGTGTTGGTGAACAGGTTGCCGCGGAAGTACTCGCGCATCTCCGACTGCGTCAGCTCGGTCAGGTAGTCGCGCAGCTCCCCGGCCGTGTCACGCCAGGTGAAGTAGGTGTAGCTCTGGCTGAAGCCCACCTTGGCGAGGGCCCGCATCATCTTCGGACGGGTGAAGGCCTCGGAGAGGAGGACGACATCGGGATGGTCGCGCTGCACTTCGCCGATCAGCCACTCCCAGAAGGGCACCGGCTTGGTGTGTGGATTGTCGACGCGGAAGATCTTCACGCCCCGCCCGACCCAGGTCAGGACGACGCCCAGCCACGCCTCCCAGAGCTCCGCCCGTGTCCGCCGATCGGGCTGGTCGAAGTCGAACGGGTAGATGTCCTGGTACTTCTTCGGCGGATTCTCGGCGTACTTGATCGAGCCGTCGGGGGCGTGGCGAAACCACTCGGGATGCTCCTGAACCCATGGATGGTCCGGCGAGGCCTGCATCGCCAGGTCGAGCGCGACCTCCATCCCGTGCCGCTCGGCGGCGGCACGAAAGTGGTTGAAGGCGGGCAGTCCGCCGAGCTCGGGGGCGACTGCCTCGTGGCCTCCCTCCTCTGAGCCGATCGCCCACGGCGAGCCCGGGGCGTCCGGTTCGGCCGCGAGCGCGTTGTTGCGCCCCTTCCGATGAGTCCGACCGATCGGGTGGATCGGCGGCAGGTAGACGACATCGAAGCCCATGGCGGCGATGTCCGGAAGCCGCCATTCAGCCTCCCCCAGCGTCGTGGGGATGGGGTTCGCGGGATCCTGTCCCTGCGAGCGCGGGAAGAGCTCGTACCAGGCGCCAGTGCGTGCCAGCTCGCGGTCGACGACCAGCGGCAGCTCGCGATCGAGGCGGGTGGCCGAGGTGCGGTCCGGGTGACGCCGGGCCGCGGCGAGCACCGCTTCGCCGGCCAGGGCGGCGCGCCGGGCTGATGCGCCCGGGCTGGCGCGCGACCGCTCAAGCGCTTTCGCGAGCGTGGAGGCATCCTCACCGCCGGCGCGCGACAGGGCAGCCTCAACCAGGAGCCTCCCCTCCTCGAGCTCCACCTCGACGGCCTGCCCGGCCGCGACCTTCTGCTCCAGCTCCGCACGCCAGGATCCGATCAGGTCGCGCCAGGACTCGATGGTGTACCGATGCCGGGCGTTGTGCGCCAGCGGGACGGACCCGCTCCAACGGTCGTTGTCGATGAGCCGCATCGGCGACTCGAGCCAGATCTCGTCCTCCTCGCGGCGCAGGAGCAGCACCGCGTCGAGCAGGTCGTGGCCATGGCTGAAGATGTCGGCCGTCACGCGCAGCTCATCGCCGACCACGCGCTTCACGGCGTGCCGGCCACCGTCCAACTCGGGGTCGATCCGCTCGATGACGATGGCGCGACGAGTTCCGATCTCGCCTGCCGCCGGCTCAGCATCATCCGCGCCGCCCAGCGCGGCCTGCGTCGCGCGCCTGTGGGTCGGGCGAGTGATGGCCATCGCTGCAACGCAACCGTACCGCATCGGGCATGCGTCCGGCCCTCCGGAAGACCAATGCAACCGATCCGTCGGCCGCGGGGTACTCTCTGGCGAGATGCAGCCGATCCGCCGCCACATCGCCTCGGCGGCGTGCGCAGTCCTCCTCCTCGCCGGTTGCTCGAGCACACCGACGGCGACGCCGAGCCAGGTGCCCACCTCCAACCCGAGCGCCTCGGCGGCGGTGAGCGCGTCGCCATCTCCAACTCCGAGCCTGGGGCTCGTCAGCGGACCTGCCGAGCTGCACCTCGTGCGGGTCACCGGGGGCCTCGATGCACCGGTCGGCATCACCGGCGCCGGCGACGGATCGGGCCGCATCTTCGTCAACCAGCGAGCCGGGGCGGTGCGGCTGGTGAGTGCCGACGGGAGGCTGCGAGCCGAGCCCTTCGTCGACCTGACCAGCCGCATCCTCTCCGGCGGGGAGCGGGGCCTGCTGGGGCTCACCTTCCACCCGCAGTTCGCCTCCAATCGGCGCCTCTTCGTCGACTACACGCGCGCCGGCGATGGAGCCACCGTCGTGAGCGAGCTGACGGCCAGTTCAGATGGCCAGCGGGCGGACCCGGCCAGCGAGCGGATCTTGCTCGTCGTGCCGCAGCCGTATGCCAACCACAACGGGGGCCAGCTGGCCTTCGGCCCGGATGGTGACCTGTACATCGGCCTGGGTGACGGGGGCGGCGGCGGTGACCCGCAGGGAAACGGCCAGAATCCCAACGCCCTGCTTGGCAAGATCCTGCGCGTCGACGTCGACTCGCCGCCAGCCGAGGGCCTGGCGTACGCGATCCCACCCGATAACCCCTATGCCAGCGGGGGCTCGAATCCGGGTGCCGGACGGCCGGAGGTGTGGGCCATGGGGCTTCGCAACCCGTGGCGTTTCAGCTTCGACGCAGCCACTCACGATTTGTACATCGGCGATGTGGGCCAGGGCGCCTGGGAGGAGATCGACCGAGAGCCGGCCGATTCAGGCGGCGGAGAAAACTATGGCTGGAACGTGCTGGAGGGCGACCACTGCTACCAGTCGTCCGGCTGCGACCAGAGCGGGCTGACGCCCCCGATCGCCGAGTATTCCCACCAGCTCGGCTGCGCGGTCGCCGGCGGGTACGTCTACCGGGGCAGCCAGCAGCCGGCCCTCGCGGGGGTCTACGTCTTCGGCGACTACTGCAGCGGCCTCCTCTTCTCGCTCCGCGTCGAGGCTGACGGGAGCTTCATGACTCAGACGGTGGCCAAGACGGGGCTGAAGATCTCCTCGCTCGGCGTGGACGATGGCGACGAGCTCTTCGCCGCCGACCTCGCGGGCGGCGGCCTCTACCGCGTTCTGCCCGGAGGATAGCCGGCAGGTCAGATCGCTCCGAGGGCGCGGAGACTCGCCCAGCGACCGTGGCCGATCACCAGGTGGTCGAGCAGCTCGATGTCCAGGAGGCGCCCGGCCTCCGCCAGCTCCGTTGTGATGCGAAGGTCCTCGGCCGATGGCGCCGGATCGCCGGACGGGTGGTTGTGCGCCACCACCACCGCCGCGGCCTGGCGACGAACGGCGTCGCGGAAGACCTCGCCCACGCGGACCGATGAGCCGGCCAGGTTGCCGGCGTACACGGTGACGATGGCCGTCACCGCGTTCTTCGTGTTGAGCAGTACGACACGCAGCTCCTCGCGCTCGAGATGGCTCATCTCCGGCATCAGCCGCTCGGCCAGATCGGCGGGGGTCCGGACCCGCCAGCGTTCGCGCGGCCAGCTCGCCGCGGCCCGCCGCCCGAGCTCGATGGCGGCCAGGAGGGTTCCGGCGGCCCGCGCATCGAGCCCGACGCGGGCGCCGGCCACCAGGGCGGGGAGGTCTGAGAGGCCGCCGTGCTCGTCGAGCAGCCGGCGAGCGGCATCGAGCGGCCGCGGGCCGCGGATGAGCATCGACAGCAGTTCGTCATCCCCGCAGGCAGCCGGCCCGTAGCGGGTCAGCTTCGTGCGGACCGCTGCCATCGGCTCGGCCCCGACTCGCACCTCCGGGTGCAGTGGAACAGGGTCGGTGACGGCCACGGGCGACAGCCTAGGAGGAGCGGCTCAACCGGCGGTTATCGGCGCCTTATCGGTCAGATCGGGATCTTCAGGATGTTCAGCCGGACGAGAAAGGCGATGACCACCGAGATGGTGTTGAAGCCTGCATGCAGGGCCATGGAGGCGGGCAGGCTGCGGGTCCAGCGGTAGACGAGGGCCAGCGCGATCCCGAGCGCGAAGATCGGGGCCAGCGCGAAGAGGCTGGTATGGATCGCCGCGAAGAGCGCAGCCGAGCCGAAGAGGGCGACTCGCGGTCCCCACTCGCGCTCCCAGGCGTTGTAGACCACGCCCCGGAAGAAGAGCTCCTCGGCGATGGGTGCCACCACCAGGAAGGCAACGAGAACCACGGTCGGGTCGCCCTGCTGCACGACCTGCTCAGCGGGTCCCGGCACCTCCTTGAAACCGAACGCGGTGAGCAGCACGGTCACGATGGCCGACAAGAGTGTTGCCCCGATCCAGGCCGGGACCGACATCCCCAGGCCCAGAAGGAGGGAGCGACCCAGGTGCGCCGGCGGCAGGAGGCGAAGGCCTTCGAGCGTCCTTGGAATGACCACCAGGCCGCCGGTGACGGCCAGCAGGCCGATCTGGGTCGAGGTGAGGAGCAGCAGCGAAAGCCCGAGCGTCGCCTCGGAGCCGGCGACCGCCGGGATCGCGACGATGGTGGCGATCACCACGGCGAGAAGGAGGAGCACGAAGATGGACGGCCCGCGGTAGCGGCTGGGTGGCAGCGGGGCACGCACGATCAGGGCACGGACCACGTTCATGACCAGGCCGATGATCAGGAGCAGCACGCCAGCCAGCAGGAGCAGCGCCGGGGCTATCAACCGCTCGAAGTCGGCCGTTTGCGAGGAGAGGAGGCCGGCATTGGTCAGCACCACCGTGATAGGCACGAGCAGGCCGATGGTGATGAAGATGATCGAGATGACCTGGAGCAGCCGGTAGCGGCCCAGGTCCACGCTGGGCGCCGGTGCAGGCGCCTCAGCCGGCTGCGGACTGGCGAGCTGCGGAGTGGCGGGCTCCGAGCCGGGCGGACCGGTCAGGCCGGGATCGTCCACCGGCCGGCGTTGTTCAGCGGTTGGTCGCGGTGCTGAAGCCGCCTGCCTCGGCCGTCAGGTCGGGACGCTCGGCGGCGCGCGTCGCACCCCGCTCCATGGCAGCGGCCACCGGGCGAACGGCAGGGCGCTCGAACTCGTGGCCGCAGTAGGCGCAGAGTGACCACTCCGGATCAGCCAGCCGGCTGCAGGACGGGCAGACCCGGTGCAGGCGGGTCCGGCAGTTGGGGCACACGAGCCAATCGGCCTGAACGCGGTCGCGGCAGACCGGGCAGAGCTCGTTCTTCTCGACCTCGGCCAGCAGCGACTCCTCGGCCAGCGAGCGCTCGTAGATCTCGGCCAGCGACTCGCGCGGCC
The DNA here is from genome assembly GCA_005879775.1 of Chloroflexota bacterium. Classification (GTDB taxonomy): domain Bacteria; phylum Chloroflexota; class Limnocylindria; order QHBO01; family QHBO01; genus CF-167. The sequence continues at coordinate 20,101 of VBJX01000002.1, read as the reverse complement.
GCACGATCAGGTAGAGGACCACGGCAAACAGGAAGAGGAGCGGGGTGAAGAAGATGATGAGGGCGGAGGCGAAGTAGGGCAGGATCGGGTTCTCGCTGCGCGCCTGCATGTCGCGGAACGCCCAGTAGGCGGTCCCCAGCCAGAGCAGCACGACGTACACGACGATCAGGGTGCCGGCGGTCTGCACCAGCGGGTTGGTGATGAAGTCGTTCCAGATCTTCCCCGGATCCGGCAGGCCATCAGGCATGAAGAGGGATTCTCCTGCTACCTCCGCGGGCGAGTGTTCGCTCGCGGCAGGTCGGTCATGCTAGCAGATAGGTGTGCGAGGACCTCCACCAGGGCCTGATGCTCGACCTTCAGGACGCGCTCGGCCAGCTGGTCGGCCGATTCGCCGACGCGCACCGCTACCCGGCGCTGCAGGAGGATCGGCCCGGCATCCAGGTCGGCGGTGACGTCGTGGATGGTGACCCCTGTCTCTCCGTCTCCTGCGGCCAGGACGGCAGCGTGGACGGCGAGGCCGATCATCCCCTTGCCGCCGTGGCGTGGCAGCAGCGAGGCATGGATGTTGATCGTTCGGCCGCTGAAGGCGGCGAAGTAGGAGGGACGCAGCAACTGGTCATAGCCGGCCAGCAGCGCCAGCTCGGCGCCGGCATCCGTCAGCGCCCGACCGATCGCCCCGTCCCTGGCGGCCAGGTCGTCGAACGCGCGAGCGGGAAGCACCAGCGAGGGCACGCCGTGGAGACCGGCGATCTCCAGGGCGCGCACGGCGGGCCTGTTGCTGATCACCAGCACCGGCGCGATCCCCGGCAGCCGCCCGGCCTCCACGGCACGCAGCACCGCCTCGAGGTTCGATCCGCGCCCGGAGACGAGGATCGCCAGGCGCACGACGGCTAGACGAACGCCACGCGCGGGGCGTCCCGCTCGACCGGAACGATGGTGCCGATGCGCCGCGCCTCGGGGAGGGCGGTGAGGGCCGCGGCCTCGAAGTCGGGGTGGACGACGCAGGTCAGCCCGATGCCGAGGTTGAAGGTGCGCACCATGTCGGCATCGGAGATGTCGCCGCGCTCCTGGATCAGGCTGAAGATGAGGGGGACGTGCCACGACCCCGACTCGATCTCCGCTCCCAGCCCCGCGGGGAGGGTGCGCGGAATGTTCTCGACCCAGCCACCGCCGGTGATGTGGGCGAAGGCCAGCGGCTCACCGCCGGCGTCGCGCATGGCGCGGCGCAGGATCCGGATCTCGTCCAGGTACGAGCGGTGCGGCTCCAGCAGCTCCTCACCGATCGTCCGTTCCAGGCCGGGTGCTGCACGCCTCCACTCGTCCTCGGGAAAGAGGCGGCGCGCCAGGGTGTAGCCATTGGTGTGCAGCCCGCTCGACGGGAGTCCGAGCAGCAGGTCGCCGGCTCGCACCTGCGCGCCATCGATCACGTCCGCGCGCGCCACCACGCCCACGATGAAGCCGGCCAGGTCGTACTCATCGGCCTCGTACAGGTCGGGAAGCTCGGCCGTCTCGCCGCCGACCAGGGCAATCCCCGCCGCAGCGCAGGCATCGGCGATCCCCGACACGATCTCGGCGGCCGCCTCGGCACGCAGCTTGCCGACCGCCAGGTAGTCGAGGAAGAAGAGCGGATCGGCGCCGTGCACGGCGATGTCGTTGACGCAGTGATTGACCAGGTCGACGCCGATGGTGCCGTGGCGGCCGAGCGCGATCGCCAGCTGCAGCTTGCTGCCGACCCCGTCGGTCGAGGCCACCAGGACCGGATCCGGATGGGTGGTCGGGTCGAAGCGGAAGAGGCTGCCGAATCCACCCACGCCCGCGAGGACCGATGGCGTGCTGGTTGCCGCGGCAGCACGGCCGATCAGCTCCACGGCGCGGCGTGCCTCTTCGACGTTGACGCCCGCCTCGCGATAGCTGCGAGCCATCTGCCTCACCCGCGCTCCAGGGCGAACTTGTCGACGTCGAGCGGCACGTCGATCGGGTAGCGACCGTCGAAGCAGGCGGTGCAGCGCCGTCGCTCGTCGCCACCGACCGCGCTCAGCAGGCCGTCGAGCGACAGGTAGCCGAGGGAATCGGCGCCGATCAGGGCCCGGATCTCCTCGAGCTGGTGTGTGGCGGCGATCAGCTCCGCCCGGCGCCCGGTGTCGACCCCCATGTAGCACGGGTAGCGCATCTGCGGCGAGTGGATCCGGACATGGATCTCGCTCGCTCCGGCCCGACGCAGCATCGCGACAATCGGCGCGGTGGTGGTCCCGCGCACGATCGAGTCATCGACGACCACCACCCGCTTGCCGGAGAGCACCTCGGGGAGCGGATTGAACTTGAGTCGCACCGATTCCTCGCGCGAGGTCTGGGCCGGCTGAATGAAGGTCCGCCCCACGTATCGGTTCTTGATCAGGCCCTCCCGAAATGGCAGGCCGGACTGCTCGGCGTAGCCGATGGCGGCCGGGATCGCCGAGTCCGGGACGGGGATCACCAGGTCCGCATCGGCCGGATGTTCGATCGCCAGCTGGCGTCCCATACGGAGGCGCGCCTCGTAGAGGAGGCGACCGTCGATGACGCTGTCGGGACGGGCGAGGTAGACGAACTCGAAGAGGCAGAGCCGTTCGCGCGTTCCGCTCGCGTCGCCGCCGATGGTGGGTCGGTGGGAGCGCACTCCCTCTTCGTCGATCGACAGGATCTCCCCGGCTTCGACGTCGCGGACGAAGGCGGCGCCCATGGCATCGAGCGCGGCGCTCTCGCTGGCCACCGCCCAGCCGGCCGGCGCGCCATCCGTGGCTGGAATGCGACCAAGCGCCAGCGGCCGGAAGCCGATCGGGTCGCGCGCGACCACCAGCGCGCGCTCGGTGAGCATGGTGAAGGTGTAGGCGCCCGCAGCGCGGTGGAAGGCCTGCTCCACGCGCTGTGCCCAGCTTCGCCCCGGAGCGTGCGCGATCAGCTTGGCCAGCACCTCCGTATCGCTGGCGGTCACGAACTCGACCCCCTGCTCGGCGAGCCCGTCACGCAGCCAGGTGGCGTTGGTCAGGTTCCCGTTATGGCCGAGCATCAGCTCGCCCAGCTCGCTGCGGGCGAAGACCGGCTGGACGTTGGGAAGGCTGTTCGATCCGGTCGTGCTGTACCGGGTGTGCCCGATCGCGATCTGGGCGCTTCTCTGCTCCCCACCGCCCGGGGGTCGATCCAGGCCGGCGAGCGTCTCCTCGTCGAAGACCTGGCTGACCAGGCCGAGCCGCTTGTGCAGGGTCAGCCGATTCCCATCCGAAACGGCGATGCCGGCCGACTCCTGGCCACGATGCTGCAGCGCGTGGAGTCCCACGTAGGTCATGCGCGCCACCGGGTGTCCGGGCGCGTAGGTCCCCACCACGCCGCACTCCTCGCGGGGCCCGGTCGGGTCGTAAAGGGGAGCCAGCCGCAAGGCGTTCAGCGTTCGAGTTGAGGTCGCGGCACGGGGTGATGATAGCCCCGCCATCCGGTCAGCGGCGGGCCTGGCCGGGACCCCGTCCCGGATGGGAGGTTGGTACTAGGCGAGTACTGCACCAGACCGCACCAGCGGTCGGCGGGCCGTTTTGGGGGCCGGTGCCGCTCTGCACCGCGGACCATCGAGCCATGGCCCGTGCTCGGCGCGTGCCCCATTGTCGATCCCACCTACATCCGGATTCGGAGGGTCGATGCTACGGATCGTCAGGGCGCTCGGGTTCATCGCGCCGATCGCGGTGGCTCTGCTGACGGTCGTGGTCCTGGCCCTCGTCCGCCAGCTCGACGCACACCAATGGCAGATGCTGCTGATCGTTGGCATCCTGGCGGCCGCCGCCGGGCTGAGCAGCATGGCGCTCCTGGGGTGGAGCTACTTCGGCTGGCGGCTGAACCGGATCGCGGACGCCCTCGAGTCGACCCTCGAGGCGGATGGACCGGTTCGCCTGCGCGAGTGGGGCACGCCCACCGAGCAGCGCCTGGCGCGCGCGTTCAACGCCGCTGCGGGCGCCTTCCTGCAGGTCGAGGCGCGGGCCACCCATGACCGCCTGACGGGCGTCGCAAATCGCGAGACGCTCCTCAGCACGCTCGCCACCGAGATCGAGCGCGCCACGCGACACCACAAGTGGCTCTCCCTGGCGTTCATCGACATCGACCGCTTCAAGCCGATCAACGACACCTTCGGCCACAACGCCGGCGACGCGGTCCTTCGCCAGGTGGCGGCGCTGATCGGCGACCAGATCCGGGTGAGCGACCTCTTCGGGCGGTACGGCGGCGAGGAGTTCATGCTGATCCTCCCAGAGACGGCAGCCGATGATGCCGTCGCCCTCGCCGAGAAGCTTCGCCAGCTGGTGGTCCACCACCCGCTCGTCATCACCGGCGGCCAAACGCTCCACCTCACGGTGAGCATCGGGGTGGCCGGCGAGCTCGGCTCCCATCTGCAGGTCGATCGGCTGGTCGACGAGGCCGATGCGGCCATGTACGCGGCCAAGTCGCTGGGACGCAACCGCACGTACCTGTATCGCGAGCTCGATGAGGGAGCCCCCGTGCGGCGCGCCCCGATCAGCGCCGAGCGACGGGTGGCCGCCACCGCCATCGGGCAGTGGGCCAACGACAACGCCACCCAGGCACTGGCATCGGTCCTCGCGCCGCAGCCCCACCATCGAGGCCGCCCCTCCGACATGATCGCCTCCCTGGCGACCGGCATCGCCCTCGAGCTGGGTCTGCCGCACGAGGAGATCGAGCGGATCCGGATCGCGAGCCTGCTGCATGACCTCGGCAAGCTGGCGGTGCCCTCCGAGATCCTGGACAAGCCGAGCTCGCTCTCCGACGTCGAGTGGCAGGCGATCGGCGAGCATCCGCGCATCGGGCAGGTGATCCTGGAGCAGGCCTCGTCGTTGCGCGACTCCATCCCGGTCGTCCTCCACCATCACGAGCGCTTCAACGGCGGCGGCTACCCGCACGGTCTGTCGGGGAACGAGATCCCGCTCGGGGCCCGCATCGTGGCGGTCGCCGATGCCTACCACGCCATGGTCGGCGAGCGCCCCTACAAGACGGCCCGCGTCCACCGGGAGGCAATCGCCGAGCTGCGGCGCCACGCCGGGACCCAGTTCGACCCGCAGGTGGTCGACGTCTTCTGCACCATCTACGCCGAGGGGGTCCCGCCGGATGGGCTGCGCGAGGTCTACCGCCTCCACGAGCGCGCGCGCGACGGGCTGCTCAAGATCGATGCCAGTGCGGCTGCGGCGGGGCTGCCGGCCAGTGGCCCAGCGCCGGCGCCACCTCGGCGGCGGACGCAGCGGAAGCCGCCGAAGCTGCCCGCAACGGAGCCTGCCGCCGACCTGCGCGAGGCCGGCTAGGACCTCTGCTCGGGGCCTAGAAGGGCGTCGACCAGGCCTCCAGCAGCCGCGGCAGGCCCGCGGCCAGCTGTTCAGCGCCGATCGTGATCCGCAGCTCACCGCCGCCGGCGCTGCCGAGACGTTCAGCCATGACACGCGCATCGGCCGCTGCCGCCCCCAGGCGACCAGCGTGGTCACCCGCAACGATCACCAGCACCCGACCGCCGCGTTCTCCGAACAATGCTGCGGTGGGCAAGGCGGCGGCGGCGGAGGGCATCTCCACCTGCGCCCCTATTCCCGACGCGATCGCCAGCCTGGCGAGCGCAACCCCCAGCCCGCCGAGAGACAGGTCATGGGCGCCGGCCACGGTCCCCGTCTCCGCAAGACCCACCAGCAGGTCGACCAGGCGACGCCCCGCGGCCAGGTCGATCGTCGGAGTACCGCCAAAACGGCCGCGCCGCCAGGCCAGCTCGGAACCGGCCAGCGCACCCTCATCGGCGCCGAGCCCGCCCAGCAGCCAGAGCTCGTCGCCCGCCTGCCAGGCCATGGGGAGCGCCCGGGACCGGTCCTCGAGCAGTCCCACCGTGCCGATGACGGGCGTGGGCAGGATCGGGCCATTGGCCGTCTCGTTGTAGAGACTCACGTTTCCCGACACGATCGGGATGGCAAGCTCGCGGCAGGCCTCCGCCATGCCGGCCACCGCTTCTGACAGCTGCCAGTAGCCGGCAGGTCCCTCCGGCGACCCGAAGTTCAGGCAGTTCGTGATCCCGATCGGTCGCGCGCCGCTGCACGCCACGTTCAGTGCCCCCTCGACCACAGCCGCGGCTCCCGCCAGCCATGGGTCGAGCGCGCCGAGGCGTCCCTGCCCGTCGACCGCCAGCGCGATCGCCCTGCTCGTGCCCTTGACCCGCAGCAGCGCCGCGTCACCGGCGCCCGGGTCGACAAGCGTGTTGATCCCGTTCATGTGGTCGTACTGGCGCCAGACCGGCTTCCGGCTGCGGGCGTTGGGTGAGGCGAGCAGCTCGAGCAGGGTGGCGACCGATGGCCGGTCGCAGGCGAGGTCGTCGAGCCGCTCGGCGCGCCGCGTCGCCAGGTCAAGGGGCGGTTCGGCGGCCGGGATGTAGCGTGGCGCATCGTCGACCAGGGCGCGCCCCGGCAGCTCGCAGACCATCTGGCCGGCGGCACTGGCGCGGACCACCGGCTCGGCGATCACCCGCCCGATCGTCACGCCGTGCAGCCCGTACCGCTCGAAGACCTGCGTCACATCGGCCTCGCGGCCGGCGCGCACGACGAGCAGCATCCGCTCCTGCGACTCGCTGAGGAGCACCTCGTAGGGGCTCATCTGTGGCTCACGGCGCGGGACGAGGTCCAGGTCGACCTCCGCACCATTGGCGCCGCGGGCCGAGAGCTCCGACAGGGCGCAGGTGAGCCCCGCGGCTCCGAGGTCCTGCATGGCCACCACCGCGTCGGACGATCCGAGCTCCAGGCAGGCCTCCATGAGCAGCTTCTCGAGGAACGGGTCGCCAACCTGCACCGCCGGGCGACGCTCCTCCCGATCCTCGCCCAGGGTGGCCGACGCGAAGCTGGCCCCCTGGATCCCATCGCGCCCGGTCGAGGCCCCGACCAGCATCAGCGCGTTTCCGGGTCCCGCCGAGCGCGCCAGGGTGATCTCCTCGTGGCGGGCGAGCCCCACGCACATGGCGTTGACCAGCGGATTCCCGTTGTAGGACGCGTCGAACGAGAGCTCGCCGCCCACGTCGGGGATCCCGATGCAGTTGCCGTAGCCGGCGATCCCGGCGACGACGCCGTCGAACAGGTAGCGGTTGCGAGCGGCGTCCGCCGCGTCGGTCGACCCGCTCGGGTCCTCATTCGGCTCGAGGGGCCCGAAGTGAAGCGAGTTGAGAAGTGCGATCGGCCTGGCGCCCATGGTGAAGATGTCGCGGATGATGCCGCCCACGCCGGTCGCCGCTCCCTGGTAGGGCTCCACCGCCGAGGGGTGGTTGTGCGACTCGATCTTGAAGACAACTGCCAGGCCGTCGCCGATGTCCAGCGCTCCGGCATTCTCTCCCGGCCCGACGAGCACCCGCTCCCCGGCTGTCGGCAGCCCGGCGAGCAACGGGCGAGAGTGCTTGTAGGCGCAATGCTCGCTCCACATCGCCCCGAACATGCCCAGCTCGAGGGCATTCGGCTCGCGGCCGATGGCGGCCACCACCAGCCGATACTCGTCGCTGGTCAGCCCGTGCAGCTCGAGCGGCGGCGCGATGCTCACTGGGGCTGCGTCACTCGCTCGGCGGTCTGGCTGGCGGCGGCATCGGCCGATCGCGACCCAGCTCGAGCAGCAGCGCGCCTCCGGCGGCGGCAAGCATCCCGATCAGGAAGGCGGTATCCCAGCCGCGCACCGTGAAGCCGGCACGGTCCAGGGCCACGCCCAGCCCAAGGAGCGTCGCCGCCAGGGTCGCCAGGCGCTGGTACGGGATGTGCGGGATCCGCTCGGCGAGGAAGACCGAGGCGGCGATCCAGAGCAGCGCGAGGAAGAGGAGGGCGCTCACCGCCCGATCGAGGGTGGCGATGAGACCGATGGCGGCGACCACGCTGCCACCTCCCATCAGCCAGCCCGAGAGGGTCGTGGGCCACGAGATCGGGATCTCGGAGCCGCGCCAGATGCTCGACCCCGGTGGGCTCGTCGGTGGGGTCGGCGCAGGGGCCGCCTCGGCGCTCGCCCGTGGCGCTGCCCCAGGGCCGCTCATCGAGGCGCCGCAGACGGGGCAGAAGCGCGCCTCGGAGTCGACCGGAGTGCCGCAGCTCGGGCAGGGCTGCTCGGCCACCCTAGGCTCGCGAGAAGCGGGTCAGGACACCGATCAGCACGATCAGGCCGGAGAGCAGGAAGATGATTCCGGCCGGTGACAGGGCGCGCAGCACGTCGAGGAGGTCGCCGTCGGGACCGCCGATGAGCTCAACCACCACGAAGAGGGCGCCCAGCCCGATCCCCCACACCAGCGCGACCAGCAGCCCGATCCGCTGCAGCACGGCGGGCCGTGCGCGCACCACGCCGCCGATGGCGAGCAGGACCAAGAGGGCGGCCAGGATCGGGGCCGGCGCGGCGGAGCCGTAGTACGCCTGGGCGGGCAACCCGCCACTGGCGCTCGAGTAGTTCTGCCAGAACGCCACGCCATAGCCGCCGGCCGACCCGAACGATCGCTCCCAGAGCGAACCGGCGCCGAACGGGAAGGGCAGGAGCCAGGCCGTGACGATGCCAATGGCACCGATGAGCAGCACGATCGGCCCGAGAATCGCTCGCCCTCGTTCGCGGCTGGGCCCTGCGGGTGTGGCCTCCGCGGTGGGGCGAAGGTTGGTGCCGCAGTTGCCGCAGAAGGGGACTCCGCTGCGGTTGAGCGTTCCGCACCGCGGGCAGGTCTGGGTCCCGTCGGGAGCTGCGGGGCGCGCGACGGCTACCGGGGCGCCCGGGGCCATCAGGCGCTGGCCACAGTTGGCGCAGAACGAGATCCCGGGGCGGTTCTCAGTGCCGCAGCGCGGGCACTTGGTGCCTTCGCCCAGGGGCGTTGCGGGCACGGAGTGCGCCTGGGTTGTCTCTTCGGCCTCGCTGGCGGCCGGCGGCGCAACGTAGGCCTCGACGTCTCCCGGAGGCGGTCCGGGGGGAGGCTCACGCGCACCTGGAGGCACGTCGGCGGGCGCAGCCTCGCTCCTGTCTGGTGCCGGCCCCTGGGACCCGTCCTGCTGATCCCCTTCGTCGTCATTCATCGGGCGATCGGCCTCCCTGGGCGCCGGTGTGGGACGCCTCGCATCATAGCCCACGCTCGGCGACCGCCGGCTGGGCGGTCAGCCAGCGCTCGAGGGAGCGGAAGAGGCGCAGCCCGTCGGTGCCGCCGACTTCGGCCTCGGAGGCACGCTCGGGGTGCGGCATCATCCCCAGCACGTTGCCGCGCTCGTTCACGATGCCCGCGATGGAGCGCAGCGACCCATTCGGGTTGGCCTCGTCGCTGACCCTGCCGGCTTCGTCGGCGTAGCGCATCACCACCCGCCCGGAACGCTCCAGCTCGTCGAGCGTGGCAGCGTCGGCGTAGTAGCGGCCCTGGCCATGGGAGATCGGCAGCCGGAGCACGTCACCGGCGGCAAGCTCCTCGAGCCACGTTCCGGCGGCGCTCTCGACCCGCAGCGCCTGCCAGTCGCAACGAAACGCGAGGTGGTCGTTGCGGAGGAGGACCCCCGGCAGGATCCCCGCTTCGCACAGGATCTGGAAGCCGTTGCACGAGCCGAGCACCGGGCCCCCTTCAGCCGCGAACTCGGTCACCGCACGCATGACCGGGCTGAAGCGCGCGATCGCGCCGGTCCGCAGGTGGTCGCCATGCGCGAAGCCGCCCGGCAGCACCACCGCGTCCGCGCTGCCGAGATCGGTCTCGGTGTGCCAGACGAGCCGCACCTCCCAGCCGAGGAGCGCCCCGACATGTGCGAAGTCGCGCTCGCTCCACGTCCCCGGGAAGACGGCAACGGCGATTCGCGGCCCGCGGCTCACGCCTCCTCCTCGTCGGGCGGCTCCTCGTCGGCGCGCAGCTCCCAGTCGGCGGTCTCCATCACCGGGTTGGCGAGCAGCTGGCGACACATGCTGGACACGGCGCCCTCGGCCGCCTCGCGGTCGGCGGCCTCGAAGCTGAGGCGAAGCAGCTTCCCGGCACGCACCTCACCGACCGAGTCGAAGCCGAGCGAGCGCAGTCCGCCTGCGATGGTCTGCCCCTCCGGATCGGCGATCCCCGGCCGCAGGCGGACGTGCACCTCCGCCAGCCAGCGCATCAGGCCGATGCCGCACCGTCCGGCCACGCCTCGCCGGTGAGGCGCTCGTAGGCGGTGACGTAGCGCTGTCGGGTGCCGGCGATCACCTCATCGGGCAGGGTGGGTGCCGGTGGCTCCTTGTTCCAGCCCGATCCGGCCACGAAGTCGCGCACGTACTGCTTGTCGTAGGACGGCTGGCCCGATCCGGGCCGATGGCCCGCCGCCTCCCAGAAGCGGCTCGAGTCGGGGGTCAGCAGCTCGTCGATGAGGGCCACCCGGCCGTCGATCCATCCGAACTCGAATTTCGTATCGGCCAGGATCAATCCCACCGCCTCTGCGTGCACCGCGGCCGCCAGATAGAGCGCGAGGGAGCGTGCCTCCAGCTCGGCCGCCACGGGCGCACCGACCATCTCGGCCAGCTGTGCGCGGGTGATGTTCTCGTCGTGGCCTACCTCCGCCTTGGTGGAGGGAGTGAAGATCGGCTCCGGCAGTCGATCGGCCTCACGCAGTCCACTCGGCAGGCGATGCCCTCCAACCATGCCGCTGGTGGCGTACTCGGCCCAGCCGGACCCGGCCAGATAGCCGCGGACCACGCACTCGGCGTCGATCCGGTCGGCGCGCCGGGCCAGTGTGACGCGGCCGGCGACCTCCGCTGCGCGGGCCGCCGGCGGCATCTCCTCGGCTGAGGTCGACAGGAAATGGGTCGGACCCAGATCGGCGAGGCGCCTGAACCACCAGGCGGAGAGCTGGGTCAGGAGGCGGCCCTTGTCGGGAATCGGCTGGTCGAAGATCACGTCGAAGGCGGAGAGCCGATCGGTCGCCACCAGGAGCAACCGGTCGTCGCCGAGCGCGTACGTCTCGCGCACCTTGCCGCGGTGGACCAGGGGCAGCCCTTCAACCGACGAGGCGGTGAGCGTCATGGCAGGTCCTCCGTGGCGCCGTCGGGCGGCTCCCCCTGAGCCGGTGGGATGCCCAGGAGCGTGCCGATCCCGGCCATGATGACGAGGCCGGCACCGGCAGCCATGCCAACCGCGGCCGATGACCAGAGGGAGGCGGCCGTCGTCAGCCCGCGGACGCTGCCTCGATGCTGGAGGATCGTCCCGGCCCCGATGAACCCGATGCCGGTGACGATCTGGGCGGCGATGCGGGTGGGATCGACCGATGCGCCGGCGAACCCGTAGGCGGAGACGACGGTGAAGAGTGCCGCTCCCAGCGACACCAGCGAATGCGTCCGAAAACCGGCGGGCTGGCGATGCAGCTCGCGCTCGAACCCGATGATCGCCCCAAGGACGAGGCCGAGCACCAGGCGACCGGCGAGCTCGAGCTGGAGGTCGAGGCTGAGCTCGGGGGTCAGCGCGCCACCTCCTCACCCTGCACGGTTGCCTCGAGCCCCGTTGTCGACAGCTCCAGCGACCACCACGCGGAGATCCAGGCGTGGAGCAATCCCGCGACCAGAACGAGGACGAGCCAGATCGTCACGAAGCCTAGCAGCAGAGGGAGGGCGGCCGGATCGACCGGGCCCGCGCTCGCGAGGTCTCCTTCGATGCGCGACCACACCATGCGCAGCACGCCGATCGCCAGCAGGACGGCGATCAGGTCGGCGAAGGTCCCCACCAGCGCGAGCCCGATGCGCCGCGCCGGGCGCGTCAGCAGGTCGCGCAGTCCGCCCACCAGCGAGGCGCCCAGGCTTGGCGGCGGATCGGCGAGCGCGCGTCGCATGGCGCCCGCCCCCCACGCCTGACCGACCAGCAGGGCAGCAACCAGGCCGAGCAGGTAGGGAGCCAGCGCGCCGCTGAGCCGGACGAGAACCGGCCCGCCGATGTCGGGCGAGGTGAAGACCGCCGGTGCGACCGAGGCAAGCCCGAGCGCCGCGGCGCCAACCGCCACCGCGACCGGCAGCGCGGCCACCAGGATCACGCTGAGGGTCGTTCCGGCGTCGCGCCCGAGTGGCCGGCCTGTCGGAGCGCCTCCGAGCTGCCGCAGCAGGACCGCCTCGCCGAGCGCCGCCAGCGCGCAGGCAACCACGACCACCATGGCGAAGAGGAAGGCGACGAAGAGCACGTTGAACGGGAAAAGCGGGGAGGCATACAGGTCGGCGCCGAGGAAGGCGAAGTCGCTGGTCCTCGGTGCGGAACCGACGACCAGCACCAGCGGCAGCCAGCCGGCGTAGGCCAGTGCGCCGATCGCGCCGGAAACCCACAGGCCCGGACGACCCGACGTCAGGCGCGCTGCCAGCGCGGCCCGTGCCAGCCACTCGCCGGCAGGAGTCATCCCGGGACCTCGTCCAATCCGAGGGCGCGATACGTCGCGGCGATCCCCGCCAGGTGGTGGCGCAGGTCCATTGCCTGCTCGATCTCCTCCTGGCTCAGCCACTCGGCGACCCGCTCGTCCCCGAGCAGCTCCTCGCGGAACGAGCCGGCACGGCCGGCCGCCCGAGCGGCCGTCGCCTGGACCAGCCGGTATGCCTCCTGGCGATCGGCCCCCTTGGCGACCATGGCCAGCAGCAGGGCCTCGGAGTAGACCATCCCGTCGAGCAGCTCCAGGTTGCGGGCCATCCGATCGGGATCGACCTCGAGCCCGTCAAGAATCGTCGCCAGGGTGCGGGTGGCGTAGGCGGCGACCCCCAGCGAGCGCTCGAAGACGAAACGCTCGGCTGACGAGTGGCTGATGTCGCGCTCGTGCCAGAGCGCCATGTTCTCCAGGGCGACCAGCGCGTCGCCGCGCAGCAGGCGGGCGAGTCCGGTCACGCGCTCGGCGAGCACCGGGTTGCGCTTGTGCGGCATGGCCGAGGAACCCTGCTGCCCGGCCCCGAACGGCTCGAATGCCTCCGCCACCTCGGTGCGCTGCAGGTGGCGGATCTCGGTCGCGATGCGTTCGAGCGTTCCACCCAGGATCGCAATGGCGGTGAGCAGGTCGGCATGCCGATCACGGCTCACCACCTGGGTGGGGGCGGGGTCGGGCTGAAGCCCGAGCCCCTCGCACACGAAGCGCTCCGCCTCGGCGCTGACGTTGGCATGGCTGCCGACGGCGCCGGACAGCTTGCCCACGCCGATCTGGTCACGCACTCGAGCCAGCCGATCCTGGTCACGGGTGATCTCCGCATACCAGCCGGCGGCCTTGAAGCCGAAGGTGATCGGCTCGGCATGGATCCCGTGGCTGCGCCCGACCATGGGCGTGTCACGGTGCTGCAGGGCAAGGCGCCGCGCGACCTCCGCCAGGCGGGCCAGCTCTCCCTCGACCACCATGGTCGCATCGCGCAGGGTGACCGCGGTGGCCGTGTCGAGCACGTCCGAGCTGGTGAGGCCGTAGTGCAGCCAGCGGCCCTCCGGGCCAAGCCGCTCGGTGACCGATCTCAGGAATGCGAGAACGTCGTGCTGTGACTCGCGCTCAATCTCATGGGCGCGCTCCACGTCGACCGATCCGTCCCCGAGCGCCGAGCGGATCCGCTCCCAGTCGGAATCGGGGATCACCCCGGCCTGGTTGAGCGCCTCCGCGGCCAGCAGCTCGATCTGCAGCCAGAGCTGGAGCTTGCGCTCTTCCCCGAACAGCTCACGCAGCTCGGGGAGTGCATAGCGGTCGATCACGGCACTCCCCAGTTCACGCGCGCGGGTCGATGGCCAGCTCCGCTCCCGCGGCCTGATGGGCGCGAAACCGCTCGACGCGAGCCGCCAGGGCGGGATCGGCGAGGGCCAGGATACGGGCCGAGAGGTGAGCGGCGTTCCTGGCGCCCGGCGACCCGATCGCCATCGTCGCCACGGGGACACCGGGCGGCATCTGGACCACGGCGTACAGGGCATCGGCTCCGCCCAGGGCGCCAGCGTCCAGCGGCACGCCGATGACCGGCAGCGCGGTGAGCGTCGCCAGGGTACCGGGCAGGTGAGCCGCCAGACCGGCCGCACCCACGAAGACCTGCACGCCGCGCTCGGTCGCCGCCGCGACGTACGCACGCAGTACCTCGGGCTGGCGGTGGGCGCTGATCACGCTCGCCTCCCAGCCGATCTCGTAGGCGTCGAGCGCGTCGAAGCAGCCACGCAGGGCGGGCAGGTCGGAACGCGATCCGCAGATCACGGCAACGCGCGGACCGGGGCTCGGCGGGTCGGGGCTCATCGAGTCCTAGGATACCCGCAGCCGGACGCCGATCCGGGCCCGCCCACGAGGTGGAGGAGATGCCATGGCCAGAGTCCACGCCGCGTCGCTGGTGAGCCATCACCCGGTGAACAAGGCGCTGATCGACGACGCGCCGGTCGGCGCGCATATCGCAGACGCGGTGACCGGCTTCCTGGGGAGCTGGCGCTTCCTCATCCTGCAGACACTCCTGGTGCTCGCCTGGATCGTCGGCAATGCGTATCTGCTGAGCAAGCCCTTCGATCCGTTTCCGTTCATCCTGCTCAACCTGGCCTTCTCGACGCAGGCCGCCTACGCGGCGCCGCTCATCCTCCTGGCCGGCAACCGGGCCGCGGTCCGCGACCGGATGACCCTCGAGCATGCGGCCGAAGAGGCCGACGTTGAGGAGCAGCAGAACGAGCGGCTGCTGCGCGGCAACACCGAGATCCTCAAGCATAGAAGCGCATCATCGCCGTCATCGACCGGCCGGGCTGACCTGCAACGCCTCTCCGCTCAGCTCCCGCGCAGCGATGTCCTCTCGGCGCTGGGCACCCTCCAGCGTGCAGCCTGCCGTCCCGCGGTACGCGATCTGGCGAGCCTCGGCCAGCGTGCCGCCGATTCCCACGAAGGTGACCACCCTGCCGCCGCTCGCCGCATACCCGTCGCCGCCCTGGCGTGTGCCGGCGTGGAAACAGAGGAGCGGTCCGCCATCGTCGGGGCCCGACGGCTCGGCGCCCCCCAGCCGGCCTCCGGCCAGCGGAGCATCGGGATAGCCCGGCGCCGCCACCACCACCCCCACCGCCGCGGCACCGGCGCGCATCCCCACTGCCTCGCGCATCCCGGTCCCGTCTCCGGCGGCGACGGCTCGCATCGCCTCGGTCAGGCTCCCGTCCAGGAGCGGCAGCAGCACCTGCGCCTCCGGGTCACCAAAGCGCGCGTTGAACTCGAGCACCTGCGGGCCCGCCTCGGTCAGCATGAGCCCGGCATAAAGCACCCCGCGGTACGGAGTGCCATCGCGCGCCATGCGCCAGGCGATCGGCTCGAAGATCGATTCGGCCGCGCGCTCGACCGCCGCTGACCCGAACCACGGCACCGGGGCGTAGCCGCCCATCCCGCCCGTGTTCGGCCCCGAGTCCCTATCGCCCAGCCGCTTGTAGTCGCAGGCCGCGGCCAGCGGCGCCACCTGGCTGCCGCTGACCAGGGCGAAGACCGATACCTCGCGCCCGTCGAGCCGCTCCTCGAGGAGGAGCCTGGCGCCCCGAGGCGCGCCGTCCAGCAGGGCGCGAATCGCGTCGGCCGCCTCCTCGTGCGTATCGGGCACCACGACACCCTTCCCCGCTGCGAGCCAATCGGCCTTCACGACTGGAGGCCGCTCCAGCGATCGGGCGTGGGCGATCGCCGCCTCGGCGTCGCCGAACGCCGCGCTCCTGGCAGTCGGGACGCCGCTCGCAAGCAGCATCTCCTTGGCGAAGGCCTTGCTCGACTCCAGCCGGGCGGCGCCTTGCGAGGGGCCGAAGACGGGCACCGATGCGGCGGCCAGGGCATCGGCCACCCCGGCGGCCAGTGGCGCCTCGGGGCCGATCACTACCAGGTCGTACCGCTCGCGCGCCGCGTGGCGGGCGACCGCGGCCGGATCGGTGATCGGCAGGTCGGCGATGGTGGTGGCGACCGCCGGTGTCCCTCCATTCCCGGGGGCGATCAGGACCTCGTCGACCTCCTCGTCACGGGCCAGGCGCCAGGCGAGCGCGTGCTCGCGTGCTCCGCCGCCCAGGACCAGGACCCGCATCAGCCGCCGGGCGAGGGGCTGGGAGCCGGTGAGGCGGTCCCGACCAGGTTGCCCAGCGCCGCCAGGACCGCCTGCAGGTCATCGATCCGCGCCTGGTACGTTCCCAGGTCACCCGCGGCCAGGGCTGCCTGGGCGGCGTCGTACAGGCTCTGGGCCTTGGCGACGAGCCCCGCCACGTCGGTCGGCAGCCCACCTCCACCCTCCGGCGGCGGAATGGTCGTCTCGCCCAGGATCTGGCGGAGGCCCTGCTCCACGGTGTCCGCGAAGGCAACGCGGGTCTGCGTCGCCAGGATCACCCGCTTGAACTCGGGCAGGGAGGTATCGGTCGACTGCAGGAAGATCGGCTCGACGTACAGGATCGAGTCGCCCATCGGCAGCACCAGCAGGTCGCCGCGCACCACCGACGAGCCGGCTCGCGACCAGAGGGTGAACTGAGCACTGATGGTGGAGTCGGAGTTGATGCGCGCCTGGATCTGCGCGGGCCCGAAGGTCGTCGAGTCCGGCGGGAAGCGGAACGCGATGCGCTGCCCGTAGACGCCAGGGTCCATGCGGGCCGCGACCCAGGCGACCATGTTCTGCCGGTTCGAGGCGACGAGCGGCTGGATGAGGACGAACTCGGCCGATTTCTCGCCGGGGATCTTCATGATCACGTAGTACGGCTCGATCTGGCGCGTCTGGCCCTCGACTCCGGCCAGCTGGGTCGGGAAGGCCCACAGGTCCTGGCGGCTGTAGACCGTGCTCGCACCGTCGGCGGTGGCGGCGACGTGGTAGAGCAGGTAGGTCTCGTTCTGGGCGGTGAACAGGTCCTCCGGATAGCGCAGGTGCGCCTTCAGATCGGTCGACATCGCATCGAGCGGCTGGAATAGGCCGGGGAAGATGCGCTGGTAGGCCGCAATGATCGGATCGTGCGCATCGGCCACGTAGAACGTGACCGTGCCGTCGTAGGCGTCGATCACCACCTTGACCGAGTTGCGAACGTAGTTCGCGCCCGGGAAGGGAGCATCGGCGCCCAGCGGCTGGGCGTTCGGATAGCGGTCGGTCAGGGTGTAGGCATCCTGGATCCAGACCAGCCGGCCATCGGCGCTGACCAGGTAGGGGTCCTTGTCGTAGGCCAGGAACGGGGCGATCTCCTTGACCCGCTCATCGATCTGCCGTCGGAAGAGGATCTGCGACTGGTCGGTCAGCTGGCTGCTGATCAGCAGGTTCAGGTCGGTGAAGCGCAGCGCGAAGAGGAGGCGGGTCAGCGGGTTGCCGATGGAGACCCCGGTGCTGCCGGCCCAGCTGGTCGTCTTCTGGCCACCCTGCTCGCTCAGCGGATAGTCGAACTCCGCGGTCTTGGTGCCGGTCACCACGTACTCGGTGGTCTCCTCGCCGAAGTAGATCCGCGGCTGACCGACCGGCAGCTTGGGCGTCCCGGTGATGCCGCTCACCAGGTAGTCCGGCTGGCCCTCGGCGGTGACCGCGTTGACGGGAACGGCCGTGATCCCGTAGCCGTGGGTATAGAAGAGCCGCTCGTTCGTCCAGGTCTTGGCCTCGTCCGCCAGGTTCGCCACGCTGAGCTCTCTGCCGCTGAGCATGATCTGGCGCTCGTGCCCGTCGACCTGGTAGCGGTCGATGTCCACGTCGCGGAAGTCGTAGTAGCGAACGATCTTCTGCTGCTGCCCGAAGGTGACGAGCAGCGGCCGGTAGTCCCACAGCCGGATGTTGTTCAGGGTCTCCTGGTTCTGGTCGAAGGTTGCCCGGGTCACCGCCTGCTCCCCGGTGAACGAGCGCTGCTGCACCGCATCCAGGTCGAAGGCGGCGCGCGTGGCGGCGATGTTCTGGGCGATGTACGGGCGCTCCAGGGCGAACTGCGCTGGCTGCACCTGGAAGGCCTCCACCGCGGCGGGGTACCCGCCGCCGATGAAGATCGAGGCGCCGATCCAGGCCACCCCGGCAATGGCGAGCAGCCAGAGCGTCTTGAACCAGATGTTGGCCAGCAGCAGGGCTGCCGCCGCCAGCGCCACCACGGTGAGGATCACGAAGGCGGGGACCTGGGCGTGCATGTCGGTGTAGGTCGCCGCCTGGATCGTGCCGCCCAGGCCGCGGGTCGAGTACGACAGCTCGGCCATGTCGAGCTGGAAGCCCGCGGCAATCAGCACCAGCAGCAAGGCGCCGAGGATCGACACGTGGGCACGCACCGGGGCTGCCAGGCGCAGCTGCCAGCGCAGCGCCCCGGCGGCATAGGTCGCCAGGCTGAGGAGCAGGATGCCGATGACGCTCGCCACCCCCCAGCCCTGCAGGAAGCGCCAGACCGGCAGGTCGAAGACGTAGAAGCCCACGTCGCGATGGAAGTTGGGATCGGTCTGGCCGAACGAGCCGCCGTTGATGAAGAGCAGGATCGTCTGCCAGCTGCCGCTCCACGCCCCCGCCGAGATGAGCGCCCCGAAGAGGGCGACGACCACGATGCCGATGGTGATCGCGCGGCTGGCATCGGGCAGCTCCAGCAGCTGCAGCCGGCGGATCGGCACCCGAGGCGCGAGCTTGCGAGCCAGCCAGATGCTCACCAGGGCGGGCAGGGCAAAGGCGACGAAGCCAACCACGAAGAGGACCACCTGTGACCAGAGCCGGGTCAGCAGCACGTCGCGGTGACCGAGCGCGTCGAACCACATCAGGTCGGTGATCAGGTTGACGATCCCGCCCAGGAAGCCGAAGAGGAAGAGCGCGGCGATCGCGATGCCGATGATCAGCCCCCAGCGTGGCCGCCGGCCTCCGGTTCCTGGGACGAGGACCCTTGGGCGGCGCCGGACCGGCGGCGGCACGTCGTCGTCCCCCCGTCCAAATCCGTCGCCGTTCACCGGACGCGGGCCGCGCGAGAAGGGGCGGCCCTCGCGGCGAGCATCCTGCTCCGTCTGCCGGCGCTGCAGCTCCTCGAGCAGGCGGTCGAACCAGGAGGACATCGCTACTCCCACTCGATGGTGGCGGGAGGCTTGGAGCTGATGTCGTAGACGACCCGGTTGACGCCGGGCACCTCGTTGACGATCCGGCTGCTGATGCGCGCCAGCAGGTCGTAGGGCAGGCGTGCCCAGTCCGCGGTCATGCCGTCGTCCGAGGTCACCGCCCGCACGGCGACCACATTGGCGTAGGTGCGTCCGTCGCCCATCACCCCCACCGAGCGGACGGGGGTCAGGATGGCAAACGACTGCCAGAGGGCCCGATACAGTCCGGCCGCCTTGATCTCGTCGATCACGATCCAGTCTGCCTCGCGCAGGGTCTCGAGCCGGTCGGCGGTCACCTCGCCGATGATCCGGATCGCCAGGCCAGGCCCCGGGAAGGGTTGGCGCAGGATCATCGCCTCCGGCAGCCCCAGCTCGCCGCCCACCGCCCGCACCTCGTCCTTGAACAGGTGGCGCAGCGGCTCAATCAGCTGGAAGGGCAGGTCCGCGGGCAGCCCGCCGACGTTGTGGTGGGTCTTGATCTTGGCCGCGGCCTTCGTCTCGGCGGTCTTCGACTCGATCACATCAGGGTAGAGGGTCCCCTGGGTCAGGAAGTCGATTCGGCCCAGGTGGGCAGCCTCCTCCTCGAAGACACGGATGAACTCGTCACCGATGATGCGGCGCTTCTCCTCCGGATCCTCAATGCCGGCGAGGCGGCGGAGGAATCGGTCTCGGGCGTCGACCATCAGCAGGCGCATCCCCAGGTTCTGCTCGAAGGTGGCGCGCAGCAGCTCCGACTCCCGCTTGCGCATCAGGCCGTGGTCGACGTAGATGCAGGTCAGCTGGTCGCCGATGGCCCGATGCACCAGGGTCGCCGCGACCGCACTGTCGACCCCACCGGACAGTGCGCAGATCACCTTGCCGTCGCCCACCCGCTCGCGGATCTCGGCGACGGCGGTGTCGATCAGCGAGGCCGGGGTCCAGGTCGCGCGAGCCGCTGCGATGCCCAGCACGAAGTTGCGCAGGATCTCGCGGCCGGCCCGGGTGTGCACCACCTCGGGATGGAACTGGATCCCGTACAGCTGGCGATCGGGGGCGGCCAGGCCGGCGTAGGCGGTCGAATCGGTCTGTGCGGTCGGGTGGAACCCCTCGGGCGGCCGCAGGATCGAGTCGCCGTGGCTCATCCAGACCGGCTGCTCCCGATCGAG
>VBJX01000078.1 GCA_005879775.1 Chloroflexota bacterium | reverse complement strand
AACTCGCTCACCACGTCGAACGATGAGTCAGCCATCTCTCCCCTATCTTCGCCCTTCAGGCTTGTCCCTGGGCCCGATGCGCGCGCGGCTCACAGCCGCGTCACCTCCCATTCGACGACGGCGCCGGAGACGCCCATCGGGCCGAGCGGCAGGCCGTTGATGGTGAGCTTCACGGCGACCGCGTTCCCGACCCTGATGCGCAGCCTGGCGGTCGCCGACAGCTCGACGGTGAGGCCGGGGTCGGCGTTCCGTCCCGAAATGCCCGTCTTCGGCTGGCCGTCCTCGTCGATCTCCAGGTAGGAGGGGGCACCCACGACCGCCAGGCTGCCGTGCAGGCCAGGCGCGGGAGCCACCACGACTCGCCGAGTCACGGTTGCGCCGGCGCCGGAGGCGCCGATGCTCAGGTCCCAGGTGCCGAGCGGCAGGCTCAGCTGGCCGCTGACGACGCCAGCAGGTGTCGCCGTGATCGCGAGCGGGGGCGGGGCGGCCGGCGTGAACGGCGGCACGCTGATCTCACGCCCGGTCAGGCTGACCACCCGGAATGACGGGGACGGGCCGGCCACAAGCACGGCGGTCACGCTCAGCTGAACGCCCGGAGCGGCGGTCCCGGCCACCGTCACCGGGCCGGAGACGGTCGATCCGTCGGCCGGCTGGTCGATCGCCACGCCGCCCGGCGGGACGCTCGGCTCGGAGCTCACCACCGTGATCGTGCGTCGCACCGCGGCGCTGTTGCGACCGGTGAGCGGATCGCTGGCGACCAGGGTGATGACGTTGGCGCCGGGCACCAGGGTGACCTGGACGGAGAAGGCGCCGTGGGCATCGGCGGTGGTGGTCGGATTCTCTCCCAGCCCGTCGACGGTGATCGTCGAGTTCGGCTCGGTGCTGCCGCGGATCAGGTAGACAAGGTCCGGGTAGGCAGCGAGATCACCGGCCGGATCGATGATCCGCAGGTCGGGGGTGCGGGCGAAGGTCACGAACTCGGTGGCCAGGTAGACAGCGAAGGCAGCTACGAGCACGGTCAGGGTCAGCGCCGCCAGCCGACCCGGGGTGATCACCAACGCGCGGGCGCGAGCGGCGATCGGCTGGGGAGGAACCGGCGCCTGCGGTCGGTCTGCCGCCGCGCCGCCCTGCTCCAGGCGGTAGAGGTCGATCAGGTACTCGGGATCGAGCCCCAGGTAGAGCCCGTAATTGCGCAGGAAGCCCTTGGCGTAGACGGAGCCCGGCAGCTCGCGATAATCGCCGCGCTCCAGCGCCGAGAGGTAGTGGCTTCGTATCTTGGTGTCTCGCTCGACCCGGGCCAGGTCGATGAACCTCGCTTCTCGGGCGGCGCGCAGCACCTCTCCGAGCTTCGTCGGTTCGTTTGTTGTCACGTCACCCGCTGTCCTCGTCAGGGCCGATGTCGCCGCCCCAGCCATCGGGCGTGACCATGACCTCGCGGAAGCGGCTGCCGTCGGCGGGACCCACGATCCCCCGATCCTCCATCTGGTCCAGGATGCGGGCGGCGCGCGCGTAGCCGATCCGCAGGCGACGCTGCAGGAGCGAGGCCGAGGCCTTGTCCGAGCGGCGCACGATGTCGATCGCCTGCAGGAGCAGGGCGTCGCCGTCGTCGCCCTGTTCACCGGGCTGGCCACCGGCCTTGCCGGAGCGGCGCGGTGCCGTCACCTCGGGCCGGTAGCGCGGTCCACCCTGCGCTCGCCAGTGGCGCGCCAGCTCCTCGATCTCGGCATCGGTGACCAGGACCCCCTGCAGGCGCACCGCGCGGGGGGCGTCGATCGGCTGGTAGAGCATGTCACCGCGTCCCAGGAGGTCCTCGGCGCCCACCGTATCCAGGATGGTGCGCGAGTCGACCCCGCTGGTCATGGCAAACGCGATCCGCGACGGCACGTTGGCCTTGATCAGCCCGGTGATCACCTGCACCGACGGGCGCTGGGTCGAGACCACCAGGTGGATTCCGGTGGCGCGGGCCAGCTGCGCGATGCGGGTGATCGTCGCCTCGACCTCGTAGGCGCTGACCATCATCAGGTCGGCCAGCTCGTCGATGACGACTACGATGTACGGCATGCGGGGCTCGCCGTTGCGCAGCGCCTCGTTGTAGCCGGCGATGTTGCGCACCCCGCGTTGGGCGAACTCGTGGTAGCGGCTCTCCATGGTGCCCACGGTCCACTTCAGGGCGTTGACGGCCTTGTCGGTGTCGACGATCACCTCGGTGAGCAGGTGCGGGATCCCCTTGTACTGGGCCATCTCCACGCGCTTGGGGTCGAGCAGGATCAGCTTCACCTCGGTGGGGGTGGCCCGCATCAGGAGGGAGCAGATGATGGCGTTGACGCACACGCTCTTACCCGATCCGGTGGCGCCGGCGATCAGCACGTGCGGCATGCGCGACAGGTCGGCGCTGAACGGCTGCCCCGCGACGTCCTGCCCCAGGGCGAAGGCGAGCTTGCTGCGGGCCGCCGCCTCCTCGAAGTTGGGCGAGCCGAGGACCTCCTTGAGGGTCACCAGGTCGAAGGCGCTGTTAGGGATCTCGATCCCGACGTAGGGCTCGCCGGGAATCGGCGCCTGGATGCGGATGCTGCGCGCCGCCAGCGCCAGGGCCAGGTTGTCGGCCAGCCCCTCGATCCGTGACAGCTTGATCCCCGGCTCCACGTCCAGGGCGTACTGGGTCACCACCGGCCCCTCCTGGATTCGGGCCACCTTGACCCCGATCCCGAAGTGCATGAGCGTCTCGCGGATGCGCTGCCCCTTGGCGGTCAGGTCGAGCTGCGCGGCGCTGCTGGCGGGGGCATCGTCGAGCAGCTCCAGGGTGGGCAGCTCCCAGCTGCGACCCCCCGGTTCGAGCGCGGCATCGATCACCTCGTGCTGTTCGACCTCCGCCAGGTGCGCGGTCTCCTCGCTCTCCAGCTCCTCGACGGTGAGCGCCACGGTCGACGCCGGCGGCGCCTCAGGCTCGGCGATGGCCACCGCCGCGCGCTCACGGATCGGCGCAGCCGGCGGCTCCGGGTTGCGGTTGCGGCGGAGGATGAGCGGCTGGTCGTCTCCGGCTCCGCCGCCGAATGCGGAGCGCATGCGGTCCAGGAGTCCCAGCGTTGGCGTGGCGGCCGCCGCGACCTCCGATCGCCCGCGGCGGTCGGCGCTGGCGGCGCGCCGCGCCTCGATCAGCTCCAGCTCCTGGCGCTCGTCCCGGCGGCGCAGCCAGGCGGCGACCAGATCGCCGACGGTCATGTTGAAGTAGAGAAGCATGCCGACAACGAACAGGAGCGCGAGCACCGTCCAGGCTCCCGCCGCTCCGATGGCACTGCTCAGCCCGGCGCTGACGGCGAAGCCGATCGCTCCTCCCCCATCCCCGCGACCCACCCCCTCGGCGCCGTTCCCGCCGGCCAGGTGGAAGATGCCGAGCAGCGCGACCGCGACCGCCGCTGCTCCGGTGGCCGCCATCCAGCGCTCGGCGGGCATCGTCTTGAGCCAGAGCATGAAGGCGAAGCCGAGCAGCAGCACCGGGGCGAAGGCGATCCCCCACCCGAGCAGGGTGGCCAGCGTGTCATGCCAGGGCTGAACGATCAGCCCGGCGTTCGGCGCGAAGAGCGAGATGGTGGTGACGATGGCGGCGAAGACAAGGACCAGAGCCAGCGCCTCGCGCGCCAGGCGCCCGCTGATGGTGAACGTGGTCGAGGCGCGGCGGCGGCGAGTGCCGCTCCGGCGTGACCCGTTCCCTCGCCGCTTGGCCACCCGCGTCAGACCTCCATCACGATCGGCATGATCATCGGTCGGCGTTTCGTCTGCTCGAAGAAGAAGCGCGAGAGCGTGTCGTGGATCTTGGCCTTCAGGTAGCCCGCTTCGGCGGAATGCGCGCCGCCCTCCGCCTGGCGCAAGGCATCGGATAGATATCTGGCGGCTGCCGCCATCACCGGGTCCTCCGGATCCGAGAGGAAGCCGCGTCCCACCAGGTCGGGCCCGGAGACCGCCTGACCGGTCGCCCGGTCGACGGTGAGCGCCACCATCACGACCCCATCGGAGGCGAGCATCCGGCGGTCGCGCAGGATGACCCCGCCCACGCCATCGATGGCCGCGATCCCGTCGACCAGCACCGCTCCGGCGGGCACGCTGCCCGCCAGCCTGGCACGGGACCCGTCGAACTCCACCACCTGCCCATTCTCCAGCACGAAGATGCCATCGACCGGCACGCCGGCCGCCTCGGCCATCAGCCCGTGCTGCACGAGCATGCGGTACTCACCGTGCACCGGGATGAAGTTGCGGGGCTTCACCAGGCCGAGCATCAGCTTCAGCTCCTCCCGCGAGCCGTGCCCGCTGACGTGGCAGTGCTTGAGGGGCTCGTAGTGGACCATCGCCCCTTCCTTGAAGAGGTTGTCGATCGTCTTGGCCACTGCCTCCTCGTTGCCCGGGATCGGCGAGGCCGAGATGATGACCGTGTCGCCCGGCTCGACGGTGATGTTCCGATGGTCGCGATTGCTCATGCGGGTCAGCCCCGACATCGGCTCGCCCTGGGAGCCGGTGGTCATGATCACCAGCTGCTCCTTGGGGATCCGCTGCAGCCCGTCCTTCTTGACCAGCGTCCCGTCGCGCGGATCGAGGTAGCCGAGCTCGATCGCGATGGCGATGTTCTGCTCCATGCTGCGCCCGAGCGCCACCATCGTGCGGCCGTGGGCGTGCGCGGCATCGACCACCTGCTGGACGCGCCCGATATTGCTGGCGAAGGTGGCCACGATCACGCGGCCTGACGCCTCGCCGATCAGCTGGTGGAGCGAGTCGCCGACGGTCTGCTCGGAGAGGGTGTAGCCCTCGCGCTCGGCACGCGTCGAGTCCGAAAGGAGGAACTCGACGCCGTGGTTGCCGATCTCGGCGATCAGCCCCAAGTCGGCGCGCCGGCCGTCCGGCGGCGTGTGGTCGAACTTGAAGTCTCCGGTGTGCACCACCGTGCCGAGGGGCGTGCGGATCGCGAAGCCGACCCCATCGGGGATCGAATGGTTGACGCGGAAAGGGGTGACCGAGAAGGCGCCGATCTGGAACTCGACGGCGGCCTCGATGGCGTGCAGGCGGGTCTGCTCGAGCAGCTTGTGCTCCCGCAGCTTGCCGGTCACCAGGCCGATCGTCAGCCGGCTGGCATAGATCGGGGTACCGGGGATCTTGGGCAGGACGTAGGGCAGGGCCCCCGTGTGGTCCTCGTGACCATGGGTGAGCAGGATGGCGCGCACCCGGTCCCGGTTCTCCTCGAGGTAGGTGACGTCGGGGATCACCAGGTCGATCCCGAGCATCTCCGGCTCAGGGAAGGCGAGACCGCAGTCGACGACCAGGATCTCCCCGGCCGCCTCGATCACGGTGATGTTCTTTCCGACCTCGCCCACCCCGCCGAGCGGGATGATGCGCAGGGTGTCTGGCATGCTGCTCCTAGAAGAGAGTCAACTGATCGGCCTCGTCGACCTCGGCCGCCGACGCGGGTTGCGCCGGATCTGGGAATGGCGGCGGGAGTGATGCCACCCGTTCGGCCTCGAGGGCCTCGCGGGCTGCGAGCAGCGCGGCCGGCAGCCCTCGGATATCGGTGAAGAGCGTCTCCCGCAGCGAGGACTGGTGCAGCGCCGCTGCAGGATGGTACATCGGGAAGACGAACCGCCCGCCCGATCGCCGCAGCTGGCCGTGCACCATGCTGAT
>VBJX01000054.1 GCA_005879775.1 Chloroflexota bacterium | reverse complement strand
CGGATATCCCCCAGCGGCCGGCAGCCCGCCTCCAGGCGTTGCGCGATGCGTGCCACGATGGGGCGCTGCGGCAGGTAGGCCGTCCAGTGGTCCCCCCAGAACTCATGCCATGTCGCGATGAGCGGTGTCCCGGTCATGCGCGAGGCGATCGCGCAGGCATAGAGCGGCAGGTACGGCGTCGCCGAGCAGTCGATGACGTCGTACTGGCGCTGCCGCAGGGCCGGGAACAGGCGCAGCGCGAACGCCGCAGCCTCGCCCACGGTGCGCTTGCCGTCGTCGCCATAGAACGGCCGCGGCGCGCCGACTCCATGCACCGTGAACCCCTCATGGCGCGCCGTCGGGGCGGCGCCCCAATGACGCCACGTGATGTAGTGGACCTCGTGACGGTCGCTGAGCCGGGTGGCCAGCTCGTAGTTGCGCCGTTCGATTCCGCCCTTGAGGTACGGATAGAGGCCGTCGTATACGAACGCGATCTTCATCGGCGTCGACCCGCTGGCTGATCAGCTGGAGGCGCACCCCACCAGAGGCGCGCGAGCTGACGCTCGAAGTGGACCGCGGACGAGTGTGGCCCGTCTATGGGAAGAAAGGCTCGGTGGGCTGGACCGGGCCGGTCGCCATACGTCGGATGCCCAGCGCGAAGATCATGGCCGCAATGCGCATCCCGTCGCGCACCGGATGAAGCTTCGAGGCTCCGGCTCGAGCCCGGTAGACGATGGGGAGGTCCATCACCCGCAGCCCGAGGCGGGAGCTCTTCATGGCGATCTCTGCCTCGACGCTGAACCCGTTCGATTCGAGGTTCATCCGCTCGAGCGCGCTGCGCCGCACTCCATAGAAGCCGGTCAGCGGGTCCGTCCACCGCGATCCCGAGGCGATCCGAATCGCGGTCGTGAGGACGGCGTTGCCGAATCGGTTGAAGAGCGGAATGTTCGTGCGGCCGAGCGTCCGGACACCGACCACCATCTCGCATTCATCGAGCCGCCTGATGATCTCGGGCACCGCATCGACGGGGTACGTATCGTCGGCGTCCATGATGATGACCTTCTCCCCCCGGGCTGCCAGCAGCCCGGTCCGAACTGCGACTCCCTTGCCGGCGTTCGCGGCATGACGCACCACGCGGCAGCCGAGTGACTCCGCAAGGCTCGCCGTCGAATCGGTCGAACCGTCGTCGACGACGACCACCTCGAACCGGTCCAGCGAGAGCGCCAGCAGGGATGGGAGGAGCGCGGCGAGACCGGTCTCTTCGTTGAAGGCGGGCAGGACGACGGTCGCGGCCAGGTGCTCGGACGTCATGGCTACCTCAGTTCGCAGGGCATGGCGATCCAACCGGAGGTGCACGGCCCGCGGGCGCGGGCCAGCGCATCTCACGACGGGTCAGCTAAACGAATGCCCCGCCTCGCGGGGCCGGGGACGTCAGACGACTACGGGCAGTCCCCGTACGCGTCCGGGGAGACGTCGCCGTGCCGTAGGTGGGCTGGGACGGCGTTCACCGAGATCGTGATCTGGTGGAACGAGCCGTTGCCCGTGCGGTGGCAGAGCGTCTCCTTCTCGTTCGCCCCCCCTGCGATCACGCTGGTCGCAAGAACCACCAGCAGGATCGCGGGAAGGACCAAGGTGAGGAGGATGCGTCTCAGGGTCATCGGCATCGTTGCCTCCTTGTGCCCTATCAAGTAATTGACTCGACCGTACAGCGCTAAGAGAGGCTTGCGGGCATTACCTTCTTCCCGGGTCGGGGGGTCCTTTGTGGCGCAACCCAGCGCTATCGTTGCCGCGGCGTCGATCTTCCAGACGACTGTTCTGCTGACAGTTGAGGAGACACTGGCAGCCATGGAGAAGGCCTCGTCGATCACGTATCGACCACCGGGGGAGGGGGCGTGATCTCGGCCAGCGACCTCGGTCGAAACCGGTGAATGAAGAGGAGCCTCGGCACGCCACCTCCGCCGATGGCACGCGGATCGCGTACTGGTGTGCCGGCCACGGTGATCCGATCCTGATCGTCCATGGCCTCGGCAGCACGCACCGGGCCTACGAACCGCTCGTCGAGGAGCTCAGCAAGGGCTTGATGGCCTGCGCCATGGATCGTCGCGGGCGTGGTGGGAGCGGCGACACGCTGCCATACGCGCTCGAGCGCGAATTCGAGGACGTCGCTGCGGTGGCGGAGCAGCTGGGCCGGGTGGTCCTCCTCGGCTACTCGTTCGGCGGCCCGGCCGCCATCGAGGCGACCAGGGATAGCGATGCGGTGCGAGGCGTCATCCTGTTTGAAGCCTGGGCCTCGCCGCTGAGCGAGATCCCAGCGGAGATCACCGCTGGGGTTGAGCACCTCGTTTCACTCGGGCGATACGAAGATGCCTTCAACTTCGGGGATTCGCCGGAAGAGATCGACCAATCACGCCAACTGCCCGATTACGCTGAACGGGTATCCATCGTGCATCTGACACCTCGCGAGATTCACGGGTGGGAGCGCTACTGGCAGGAACATCCGATGGATGACGAGCGCTGGGGCACGCTGGACAAGCCGGTGCTGTTCCTCATGTCGGACGAGAACCGCGAGGGCATCCTGCCGCCCGCGCAGCAACTGGCCGATCACCTGCCGCAGGCGACGGTCCGTATCCTCGAAGGCATCGGGCACCGCGCGTACCGCGAAGCCCCCGATGTCTTGGCCGCGGCGATCCGTCCCTGTATCGAGAGCCTGGGCGAGCCCGAGCCGGCGTAGGTCTAGGGTGCGATGTTGTGGTTCAGATGGAAGACGTTGTCCGGATCCCAGGCCCGCTTCAGCGCGGTGAGGCGGGCGAGCTTCGCGTCGCCATAGATGGCACGGGTCACCTCGGGCCCTGAGTCGCCGATTTCGTCGCCGGCCCCTCCGGACCGGCGACGCCTGGTGGCTGGACGCCTATGCGTTCGGCAGAATCGGGCAGCGGAAGTCCGCGCCGGGCATCCGCTGCAGGGTGATGTCACCGTCATCGACCAACGCGATCACGTCGTCGAAGTCGGTAAGCAAGTACGCGCCTGCGGGGTTGACCCAGGTCGCAACCCAGACCTCCCAACGCCCGCCGTGGGAGCCTTCTCCGGGGGCGTACTGGGCCACGCCTCCCTGATCGAAGTTGCTGAAGGCGATGATGGGATCGGTTCCTGTGCCGGCATCGACCCTGGCGGGGGTGCCAAAGGTGCGGAATGCCTCGCCCTCGGCGTAGATGGTGCCGAACGATTTCGCGCCGACCGGCGCAGCCAGCACCAGGCTCAGTGCCGCTGTGAACGAGAGCGTCATCAGAACTCGTCGCATGTTGATCCTCGGGTTCGCAGGCCGGCGTCTCCGGCCATCGCCGAACAGCCTCAGCCACGCGCATGTCGTCCTGATGACGAGTCCGTGACGCCGGGCTGAAACGATACGACTTCAGGCTGGCGGATCGGCGATCGGCAGGCTGAACCAGATCTCTGTCCGTCCGCCGGAAGAGGAGGCCCCCACCTGCCCTCGGTGTGCGGCCACGATTTGGCGGACGATCGCAAGGCCGATGCCGGCGCCGCCGCTGGTCCGCGCGCGCGAGCGGTCGACCCGATGCAGTCGCTCCCAGATGAGCTCAAGCTCGTCGGACGGGATCCCATCGCCGGTGTTCTCGACAGTGCAGCGCAGCGATGCGAAGCTGGCCGCGAGTCGAACGGTGATGCTCCCTCGGTCGTTCGCATAGCGCTCGGCGTTCTGCACGAGGTTCGCGACAACCTGGCCGATTGCGTCCGCATCGCCTCGCACATGTGGCAGGCCCGGCGACTCCAGGACCTCCGCCGTAATCTGCCGCCGCGCAAGCTCCGGAGAGATCAGCTCAACCGCACCCCTGACGATCGACGCCAGATCCACATCGTCCTGCGCCAGGGATCGCTCACCGGGTTCGCCGCGCGCAAGCTGATCGAGCGCCTCGACCAGTCGCGTCAGTCTCTCGATCTCCTCATGTATCGTCCGGAGGGTCTCCGGCGTCGGCTCGACGACGCCGTCGGCAAGCGCCTCGGTGTAGCCGCGGAGACTTGTCAGCGGCGTCCGCAGCTCGTGCGCCACGTCCTCGACCAGGGCTCGCCGAAGCTGTTCCGTGCCTTGCAGGGTGGCGGCCATACGGTTGAACGATTGCGCGAGACGGCGGAGCTCGGGGTCTGGCGGCTCAGGCACCCGCGCCCCCAGGTCACCAACCGCGATCGACTGCGACGCCTCGGTCAGCTGTTGAAGCGGTCGCATCAGGCGGCGCACCAGCCACCAGGCGGCGAGGCTCCCGAGCGCGACACCTGCCACCGCCCCGATCAGCATGACGCGCACCACGTATTGATCGAACATGGCGCGCGCCTGCTCCGCCGTACCCGCGCCCAGCACCAGGAGATGCATCACCTGCTCGGCGCTGAATTGGAGGACGGCAAGAACAATGATCCCGGCCACGAGCAGCGACAGGATCACGAACAGGCCCAGCAGCCGCGCGCTGAGCGTTGCCATGGGTCAGTCCTCGCTCGCCCGCGTCTCAACTGCGGAAACGAACTTGTAGCCGACGCCACGGACGGTGGCGACGTAGCGCGGTGATCGCGAGCGGTCACGCAACTTGCGCCGCAATCGGCCGACGTGCACGTCGATCGTCCGATCGAGGATGCCGGAATCACCGGCGTGCGAGGCACTTATCAGTTCGTCTCTCGTGAAGACGCGGCCAGCTCGCCGCATCAGGGCATGCAGAATCCGAAACTCAATCGAGGTGATCTCGATCGGCCTGTGATGAAGCTGCACCTCCATCCCGCGCGGATCGACGAGCAGCCCGTTGGAGGCCAGGACCGGATCATCGTGGTCGGCACGCGTGCGCCGGCGCAGCTGGGCCCGGACACGTGCCATCAACTCGCGCGGGCTGAATGGCTTCACGACGTAGTCGTCGGCACCCAGGTCCAGACCGACGACCTTGTCAGACTCGCCGCTGCGCGCGGTCAGCAGCACAATCGGCATGTCGCTCGCGTCGCGGAGCTGTCGACACACCTCCAGGCCATCGATGCCGGGCAGCATGACGTCGAGCAGAACGAGGTCGGGCGCGTGTTCACGGGCCGCCACCAGCGCCTGGGGGCCGTCGTTGGCGAACACCACATGGTGACCGTCTCGCGTCACATACAGGCGCAGAAGGTCCCGGATGTTTGGGTCATCATCGACGACGAGCACAGTGGCCATGGCCGCCGCGACGGTACCACCCGCGCATGACGACCGTGTGACAGTGGCCTGGCCCAAACCGCATGCGCCTTGCCGCCGTGACATGATGTGGTCGTGGACCTGCTGCCAGCGGTGATCTGGTCCGCGGAAGCGCGCCGAGAGGTTCCCGCCCTAGCGAAGGGCCGACGTCTGGTTCTCGACTATTTCGCGGCGCGTTGCTGCGGCCGCAACGTGTCCGTTGGCGATCTTCATGTCCGATGGATCGCATCGGACGAACCGATGGCCGAGGATTTCCTTCCCCTGCGTGCTCCTGAAGGGCTCGAGGCCTACGTCCAAGGAGACCTGGTCCAGGTTCTCGATACCACCCAGGGACGGATCGCCATGCGCGGCTGGGGACCGTTCCGCCGCCCTGTCGTGGAGCTCGAGGACGGCGCCGTGTGGCTCGACTTCATCGGCGCCTGCCGGAGGCGCAGCCCGCTCCGGCATTAGGTGCAAATCTGGGTCATCGGCGCCGATGGAAGCTCCGATTCCCCGGTCCTCACCACCCACGCGGTCTACGGCAACCCGGGGCTGAGGCCGGAGCTCTCTTTACGGCGCGATGTTGTGGTTCAGATGGAAGACGTTGTCCGGATCCCACGCGCGCTTCAGCGTCGCCGTAGATGGCACGCGTCACCTCGGGCCCTGAGTCGCCGATCTCGTTGCAATAGCGACCCGTCACCGCATCGGGCTCGACGATTGCCATGGCTCGCCGGACCCACTGGTGCTGGACCCCGTCCATGGCGGGATCCTCCCAATCGCTGTCGGCACTCATGTCGAAGCGGGCATTGCGTCCGGTGAAGGCCATCGCATCGTCCGCCACCCGGCCGATCGCGCCGCCCTGGACGCTGATCGAGAACGAGCTCCCAGCGGGCGCCACGGCGGCGTGCTCCACGAGCGCATCGAGGGCCGCCGCGTGGAAGTCGTCCGCGTAGCCACCCAGGATGTAGGACCGGCTGCCCCAGCCCATGGCCAGGTCGTTGGCGGTCTGGACCTCGAGATAGTCCTGGCTGATATCGGAGCTCGAGACCGGCTCCGGTCCCGAGCGAAGCGGAGCCACGTCCCGCTCCACGTCGGCGAGATCGCCACTGTGGTTGTACGAGACGATCACGATCGTCGGAGGCAACCTGGGCGAAGTCCCGCACCATGGCCCAGACCTCGTGGACGGCCGTCGCCCGATAGATCCGCACCCCTCGGTGGAGCAGCGGGCCGAATTCGTGGAGCTCGAACTCGAAGGACGTCACGACGCCGAAGTTCGCGCCCGCACCCCGGATCCCCCAGAAGAGATCGGGCTCCTCCGATTCGCTGGCGCGCACCGTGCGCCCGTCCGCGGTCACGAGCTCGACCCCGCGCAGGTTGTCGATCGTCAGGCCGAAATGTCGCTGGAGCCGGCCCACCCCTCCGCCCAGCGTCAGTCCGCCGACGCCGGTATGGCCGATGACGCCCACCGGACAGACGAGCCCGTGCGCCTGTGCGGCGATATCGAGCTCGCCCAGCAGTGCCCCGCCCTGTGCCCAGGCGAGACGGCGCTCCGGGTCGACCGTGACGCCCCGGAGCTGGGAGAGGTCGATCACGAGCCCGCCATCGGTCGTCGAATGCCCCGCGTTGCTGTGGGCGCCAGCTCGGACGGCGATCTCGAGGTCGCGCTCACGCCCGAAGCGGATCGCGCTCGCCACGTCCTCAACGCTTGTCGGCCGGACGAGGATCGCCGGGCGCCGGTCGAACTTGGCGTTCCACACGCGCCGCGCGAGGTCGTACGCGTCGTCGCCGGGGGTGATGACGTCGCCCCCGAACGTCTCGCGGAGCCGGCTGATATGCGCGTCGGTGAGTCCCGCGACTACATCCGCCATCTCAGCCGACGGTCCCGAAGATCGCGCGACCGGCCGGTCGATAGGTCTGTAGCGTCACGCCTGACGAGGTCGATCGCGACTCGATCAGCGTCAGGTCATGTGTCTCCCCGTGCTCCGGGAACAGCCGCAGGCCGTCGCCAACGATGACCGGGTAGATCCGCAGGTTGAGCTCGTCGACGAGGTCGCGCTCGAGCAGCCACCGGAGCAGCACGCCGCTGCCATGGACCTGGAGCTCGCGCCCGGGCTTCGCCTTGAGCTCGCGCACTGCCACCTCGACGTCGCCGGAAATGACGTGCGTGTTCTGCCATGCCGGGTCCTTCAGCGTGGTCGACGGCACGTACTTGGGCAGGATGTTGATGCCGTGGGAAACGGGGTCGCCACTGTCGTGCTGTGGCCAGTACGGCCCCCAGATCTCCCAGGTGCGGCGTCCGAGCAGGAATCCATCGGCGCGCTCGAAGTAGGAGGTGAGGAAGCTCCAATCCTCCTCGTCGCCGTGCGCGGCGGTCCAACCGCC
>VBJX01000053.1 GCA_005879775.1 Chloroflexota bacterium | reverse complement strand
TGCACGCCGCCGCCACCGCCGCTGTTGGCGAGCACGTCGGCAGGGCTGGACATCTTCAGCGTGAAGGCGACGAGGACGACGTAGCCCGCCACCGCCGACACGGCTACCGAGAGGAAGACGCCCCAGGCTGACGCCCGGCGGGCGAAGACCGTTTCCTCGGCTACGTGGGCAGAAGCGTCGTATCCCGTGTAGGTCCATTGCGACTGGAGCAGGCTCAGCGCGAAGGCGCCGGCAACCCCCAGCGGGATCACGCTCTGCCAGGGGACGCCATCGGCGTTGGTCCCTGGTGCAACGCTGAAGAGGAACCCGACGTCATGCGTCGGCTGGCTGCCAAGCGCGAAGAGCGCCAGGGCAATGACCACCACGAAGAAGATATGCCACCAGACCGAAAGGTCGTTCATGAAGGCCACGATCCGCGTGCCCGCCACGTTGAAACCGATCTCGATCGCAATGAGGATCCCGGTGATCCAGATGGCATTAAGCACCCCGAAGGTCTCGACGTTGGGATCGATTCCGAAGAGCGGATTGAGGATCGTCGCACACAGGTAGAAGGCCGCCGAGTAGTTGATGCCGGCGACGATCGAGATCTGGCCGCCAAGGTTGAGCCAGGCTGTCCACCAGCCCCAGTCCTTGCTGCGCAGCTTGCTGGCCCAGTAGTAGAGTCCGCCCGCCGTGGGATAAGCCGAAGCGATCTCGGCCATGGTGGCGGCGATCATCAGCGTGAAGAGCGTCACGAGCGGCCAGCCGATTCCGACTGCCGCCGGGCCGGCGAGTGTCAGGCCAAGGTTGTAGAGGATGACCGCGCCGGTGAGGATCGAGATGATGCTGAAGCTGATCGCGAAGTTGCTGAACCCGCCCATGCTGCGCAGCAGCTCCTGGGCATAGCCGAGGCCGTGCAGGTCGCGTAGGTCCTGCTGGATGACTTCTTCGCGTGATTGCGCCATAGAGAGCCTCTCCTCCTAACGGAACAATTGCGCGCGGACAGCGCGCGGGACGCTGCGAAATGTCAGGTCACTCGAGGTTGGGGCAAGCCGGATCCCGAGCGCCTCCTTCCTGTGCGCGGCCGTGGCGAAGCGGAGCGGCGTGAGTGCCGACTGTGCGGATCGCGGCGCGGATTGGGG
This sequence comes from Chloroflexota bacterium, assembly GCA_005879775.1. GTDB lineage: Bacteria > Chloroflexota > Limnocylindria > QHBO01 > QHBO01 > CF-167. The sequence goes on along the minus strand of VBJX01000053.1, from coordinate 11,255 downwards.
CGACTATACCGATGGGCGGGCCGCAGGGGAAGAGTCGAACGACGACCTAGGAGCTCTCTCCGTCGGACTCCCCTGACCCACCTTCGCCTGGGGCCTCGGCAGCGGCCTCGCCCTCGCCCTCGGCGCCTTCCTCACCCTCGGCAGCCTCCTCGCCTTCGGCCACCACGACCTCCTCGACCTCCTCCTCGCGCGGCGGGGTCACCTTGGCGACCAGCTCGTCGGGGTCGTTGAGGACGGTCACCTTGTCGTCGGCGAGCACGTCACGCACGTGGATCGTGGAGTCCATGTCGACCAACGACGAGAGGTCGACACTGAAGCTGGAGGGAAGGTCCGCGGGCAGGGCTCGCACCTTGAGGTGGTCGATAGCGGCCAGCAGGATGGCGCTCTCTTGCTCGATCACTGGAGCCACGCCGGAGAAGACAAGCGGGATGTCGGCCACCATCTCGTGCGTCAGGTCCAGCGCGAAGAGGTCGACGTGGAGCGCCTTGCCGGTGAGCGGGTGACGCTGCAGCGACTTGATGATCGCGCTGGTCGGGGCCCCGCCATCGATGGCGACCTTGACGATGCCGGTCCGCCCTGCCTCGCGGTAGATGGCGTCGAGCGTCTTGGCGTCGACCTGCACCGGAATCGAGCCGGCCTTCTTACCGAAGAGCACGCCGGGCACCACGCCCGTCGAGCGCAGGCGTCGGTTCTGCTTGCCGTACACGTCGCGTGCGCTGACGGCGATCTCCAGGTCCATTGGTGCGGTCTGATCCTCGAATGGGCCGCTCCGGGCGCGGCCGGACGGTTGGGACGACTGCTTGGGTGCCGCGGGATCGTAGCAGCGGCGCGGGAGAGCGGCAAGCGGAGGAGGCTAGTCCTCGGTCAGGTCGACGATGCGACCTCGAATGGATCCCACGTCGGCGTACTCCTCGTGGTGCTCCAGTCCGGCCTGCATGAGCCCCAGCCCGGTCGCGGCTGCGTCGGTCACGAACAGATACGGTCGGGCGCCGATGCGCGCGTGGATCGAGTTCTTCAGGAGCCGATGCGCGACGTTGACCGCTGGACCGAGGATCTCCGTTCGGGATCCGACCGTCTGCCGTACCACCCTGCCTCGGTGCAGGACCAGATCCTGGGCTGTCTTTGCCTCTGTCCTCCGCGCCCGGAATGCGCGGTGGACGTCCTGCAGGTGGCTGACGACGGCAGCGCCGTGCCCATCGAGCGCTTCGGCGGGCGCGGTGGCAAAGACCGCATCGCCTTCCAGCTTGGCGACCCCGAACTCGGGTTCGACGCCCTCCACCACGCTGTCCAGGAGCTCGCCGAGCACGGTGTACGCCGCCGGGATGCCTCCGCTGAAGTCAACGTCATGCGCCTGCTCGACGCTGGTGAGGAAGCCGGTGTAGCCGGAGATATCGGCCAGCAGGAGATAGCCGTTGCTCGACGATGCATCGGTCTGGGTGGGTATGCCCATCGCCGGCAGATGGTACTGCGCTTTTGAGGTGCGCCTGGCAGCGCGAGGACTGCCGCGGGACGGTGTCGGGCATCGGGCTAGAATCAGCGGCCGAATGGCCGGCACGATCATGATCGTCGAGGATGAGCCCGCGGTGGCGCGCGGTGTCCAGGTGGCCCGCTTCGCCGACATCGCCCCCGACCTCATCCTGCTCGACGTCCGGCTGCCCGGGATCGACGGCTTCGAGGTCTGCCGCCGCCTCCGCCGCGAGACGCGGGCACCGGTCCTCTTCCTGACCGCGCGCGCCGACGAGGTCGACAAGGTGGTGGGCCTGGAGATCGGCGCCGACGACTACCTCGTCAAGCCTTTCAGCGTCCGTGAGCTGGTGAGCCGCATCAAGGCGCTCTTACGCCGCGCCTATGGCGAGCTGGCCGACACCCAGACCGGGCGCACCCTGCGGCGCGGGGACCTGGTGATCGACATGGAGCGCCGCCGCGTGACGCGCGGCGGCGAACGGATCAGCCTGACGACCACCGAGTTCGACCTTCTGCGTCACCTGGCGGCAAAGCCCGGCCGGGTCTACACCCGCTCCCAGCTCCTGGAGCTCGTGCGCGACTACGAGGCGCTCGAAGCCGACGAGCGCACCATCAACGTCCACATCAGCCACATCCGAGACAAGATCGAGCCCGATCCCGCCCAGCCGCGCTACATCAAGACGGTGAGAGGGGTCGGCTATGCGTTCAGCGAAGACTGACGCTCCGCCGCCCTCCGGCTGGCGGGCGCGCGGCCCGTTCGCCTTCCTGCAGCGGCTGAACGTCCGCCTGGTCGTCGCCCTCGCCAGCGTGGCATTGATCGCGCTGCTCGTGTCGGGAGCCACCCTGAACCAGATCCTGCCCGGCCTCTTCATCCGTCAGGCGGAGAACCGCGGTCGCGGGACGGCGGAGGCCACCGCGGTCCTCCTCCAGGAACACGCCAACCAGCTCTCGCCCGATGTCCTCCTCACCCCTGAGCTGCGCCATACGCAGCTGCTGCTCCCGGTGGCGGTCCAGGCGGCCAAAACCTTGGCCCAGGCGACGGTCACCATCGCCGATCCGGACGGAGCCTCGGTGACTGCCTCACCGAACGCCGAGACGGACGCCAAGCTGCGTTCCCAGGGGCTCCAGGCGGACCCCGAGGTTCACGCCCAGACCCTCAGAGCCGGGATCCTGCTGCCGACCTTTCCGGCGAGCTCCCTCACCTTCACCATCACCGTCTCGCGGCCGTACACCACCCGGCTGGCGACCCTGGACAGCGTGCGGACCACCCTGCTCTTCACCGGCCTCATCGCGCTGGTGGTGTCGCTCGTGGTCGGCGTGCTGGCCGCGCGACGCATGACCACTCCGCTGGCCCGCCTGAGGCGGGCGTCCAGCCGCCTGGCGCAGGGCGAGCTCGACGAGCGGGCGCCGCGCACCGAGATCGTGGAGATCGATGAGCTGAGCCAGCAGTTCAACGTGATGGCCGACCGGCTCTCAGAGTCGCTGCGGATGCTCGAGGCCGATCGGGACCGGCTCCGCGAATTCGTGGCCGATGTCTCGCACGAGCTGCGCACCCCGATCGCGGCGCTGCGCGCCTTCACCGATCTGCAGCGCGATGGGCAGGTCGACGAGGCGACGCGAAGCGAGTTCCTGGATCGCTCCAGCGAGCAGATCAGCCGTCTCGATTGGCTCAGCACCAACCTGCTCGACCTGTCGCGCATCGACGCTGGGATCTTCCCGCTCGACATGCGACAGGGCGACCTGCGCGACCCGATCCGCTCGGTGGTCGAGGCTCATGCCGAGCTCGCCGAGCAGCGCGGGGTCTCGCTCACCAGCAAGGTCCCAACTCGCCCAGTGATGGCCCGCTTCGACCGGGAGCGGGTCGTGCAGCTGCTCAACAACCTGGTCGGCAACGGCCTGAAGTTCACGCCCCGCGGCGGCGAGGTGCAGGTGAGCCTGTCGGACGCCCCTGAGGGTGCGATCCTGCAGGTCCGCGACACCGGCCCCGGCATCCCGGCCGGGGAGCTGCCGCACGTGTTCGAGCGCTTCTTCCGCGGCACGAACGTCGGGGAGGCGCGGGCCTCGGGGAGCGGCCTCGGGCTGGCGATCGCCCGCTCGATCGTCGAGATGCACGACGGCCAGATCGAGGTTGCCAGCGCCGTCGGGCGGGGCGCGACCTTCACCGCGCGCCTGCCGCACGAGGCGCAAGGTCAATGAAACTTCACGGTGCCTGCACACGACGCGCAACGCGCATCGTCGACGATCTAGGACGACGCCCCAGCAGATCGAGGACCAGGACACCCACTCATGACCGAGAGCGACCCACCCAGCAATCCTGACCCGCAGCCCGCCGAGTCGCGCAGTGACCCCGTCGAGGTGCAGCACTTTGGGCCTCCTCCGACGCAGCCGACCAGCTCGACCTGGCGCGCGACTCCGGCCTGGCCGAGCCAGCCACCGGCCTCCTCTCGCGGCGAGAGCCACGGCTTGGGCTTCGTCCCGGTCCTGACCATCGCGCTGGTGACGGCCATCGTCTCCGGCTCCCTCTCCGCGGCGGCGGTCGCCAACCTGCTGCAGAGGCCATCGGCCAGCTCGCTGCCGACTGGCAGCAACGTCAGCGACGTGCACATCGACGAGTCGAGCGCGGTGATCACCGCGGTGAACAAGGTGATGCCGGCGGTGGTGACCATCACCTCGCGCAGCAGCGGCGGCGTGCTGGGCGGCGCGAATGGCGTCGGCTCGGGGCTCATCTTCGACTCTGGCGGCTGGATCCTGACCAACAAGCACGTGGTGCAGGGCGCTGATCAGATCGAGGTCACCCTCAACGACACCCGGGTCTTCCCGGCCACCATCTACGGGATCGACACGCTCACCGACCTGGCGATCATCAAGGTGGACGCCACCAACCTGCCGGCGGCTCCCATCGGCTCCAGCGACAAGCTCGAGGTGGGTCAGCTGGCGATCGCCATCGGCAACCCATTGGGGACCTTCGAGAACACCGTCACCACCGGGGTGGTCTCGGGGCTCGGCCGCCAGATCCAGGCGGGAGATACGGCCCAGACCTCATCGGAGCAGCTGAACAACCTGATCCAGACCGATGCGGCCATCAACCCGGGCAACTCCGGTGGACCGCTGGTCAACAGCGCCGGCCAGGTGATCGGCATCAACACCGCGGTCAACCAGGAGGCGCAGGGGATCGGATTCGCCATCCCGATCGACGTGGCGCGCCCGATCATGAGCCTCGCCCTCGCCGGTAAGCCGATCGCTCGCCCCTGGATCGGCGTCTACTACCAGGTGGTCACCGCGCAGCTCGCCTCCGAGCAGCATCTGGCCGCCGACTATGGGGTGCTGATCGAGCCCGCCTCGAACGGCGCAGCCGGCATCTTCCCGGACAGCCCGGCAGCAAAGGCCGGCCTCAAGGAGGGCGACCAGATCGTGGCCGTCGACGGCGAGAAGGTCGATGAGACCCATGACCTGGGGACCCTCGTCCTGCCGCACCTGCCGGGGGACCAGATCGTCCTCCACGTGCTGCGCGGCGGGAGCAGCCTGGACTTGAAGGTCACCCTGGGAACGCTGCCGAAGAATCCCTAGCCAGCACTCCCGGCTTGCGTTCCCCCGGGGCGGCGCAGGCGCACCTCGACCGTCTCGAAGGCCCCCGGCAATGGGGCCTTCGGCTTTCTCACGGCGACCTCCACCTCGTCGACGGTGAACGTGTCCGCGATCTGCGCGGCAATCGCGCCGGCCAGCGCCTCGATCAGGCGGAACGAGCCTTCCTCGACGATCCCCCGCACCAGCTCGAAGACCGCGGAGTAGTCGACCGTGTCCCTCAGGTCGTCGCTGGCGGCTGCGGACAGGTCAACGAAAAGGACCACGTCCACCTCGAAGGGCTGGGGCTCCATGGTGCCACCGCACGATCCCGTCCGCCACGCGCACGACCCGCATGATGGGCGCCACGTCGTGGACGCGCACGATGTCGGCTCCGGCACCGATCGCCAGCGCCACGCTGGCCGCGGTCCCCTCCAGGCGCTCCTCGGGCGGCGCCCCGCCCAGGAGCTCCCCCAGGAATCGCTTGCGGCTGGTGCCCACCAGCAGCGGCAGGCCGCCCAGCGCCGCCTTCAACTCACCCAGCCGATGGAGCAGCTCGATTGAATGCTCAGGCGTCTTGCCGAAGCCGATTCCAGGATCCACGATCAGTCGGTCCCGTCGCGCCCCGCCGGCAACGGCCTGGTCGACCGCGTCGCGCAGCCAGGTCGCCACCTCATCGAAGACTCCGCCGGGGTACTCCGCGACCTCCTTGTTGTGCATCAGCACCAGGTGCGCGCCGGCCCGCGCGGCCGCCTCGACCGTGGCCGGGTCACGCGTGCCGCCCCACACGTCGTTGACGATGGTCGCTCCCGCCGCGAGTGCTTCGCTGGCCACGGCCCCCTTGGTGGTGTCGATGCTGATCAGGGCTCGACCCCCGAACGTGCGCACGAGGGCGGCGACCACCGGGACCGCGATATCGGCCTCCACCCGCGGCTCGACGGACGGGTGATCCCCGTAGAACTGGGGCGGCCGCGACGACTCCGCGCCCACGTCCAGGATCTCGGCTCCGGCCTCGACGAAGCCACCGGCCTTGTCGAGGGCCGCGGCCAGGACCTCCTCCGGGGTGCGTTCGGGAGGTGCCAGGCCGTCCCCGCTGAAGGAGTCCGGCGTCAGGTTGATGATCCCCATCACCCACGTCTTCTCGCCCCAGCGCAGCTCGATCACGCCGCCACCTCGCCGGTGAGGATCCCACGAACCGCGCCGACCAGGTAGAGCGAGCCGGCCACCACGATCGGCTCGTCCGCGGATGTGCGCAAAGAAGCCGCCCGAGCGAGTGCCTCGGCCGGTGACGGTGCCACGCTTCCGCCGCCGCCGACCCGCTGCCAGGTGCGGAGCAGGGCCGCCGGCTCGAGCGCGTCGCCATCCGCCACTCGCGTGAAGACCGGGCGCGGCCGGAGGGGCGCCAGGGCGCGCAACACGGCCGTGACCCGCTTCCCGCGCATCGCGCCGAGGACGAGCGGGAACCGCCTCAGACCCAGCTCGGCGAGGGCGGCGGCCAGCGCCCGGGCTCCGGCCGGGTTGTGTGCGCCGTCGAGCAGAACCCGGCCGTAGGCCTGGTCCTCCAGCAGCTCGAGACGCCCGGGCCAGCGGGCGGCGGCGAACCCGCGGCGGATGGCGGCTTCGTCGACCGGATGGGCGAGGCCGCGACGGGAGGCATCTTCGGCCAGGGCGTCGAGCACCGCCAGCGCGACGGCGGCGTTGGCCGCCTGGTGCCCACCGAGCAGGCCGATGTGCAGGCCATTCAGGTCGCGGCCGGGCATCACGGCGTCGACCACGAGGCCGTCCCAACCCGCCTGGCGCACTTCCGCCCGATACGCCTGGCCGCGGCCGGCTCGGCGCATCGGCACGCCGAGCGCGGAGCAGCGCTCCTGGATCGGCACCAGTCCGCGGCCGCTGGCCCCGGTTGCCACGAGGTTCCCGGGCTTGATGATCCCGGCCTTCTCGGCGCCGATCGCTGCCAGCGTGCGGCCCAGGTGTCGTTCATGGTCGTGCTGCACGTTGGTGATCGCCGCCACGCCCGGATCGAGCACGTTCGTCGCGTCCAGGCGTCCCCCGAGACCCACCTCCACGACGACGAGGTCCACTCCGGCAGCCGCCAGCTCGGCGAAGGCGGCAGCGGTCAGCACCTCGAACTCGGTGGGCGAGCCGAGGCTCACGGCCACCCGATCGGCCAGCGGCAGGACCCGGCCGATCGCTGCCGCGAAGCGCTCCGGCGTCAGTGCCTCTCCGTCGATGGCGATCCGCTCCCGGTAGCTGACGAGGTGCGGCTTGGGCATCGTGCCTACCGTCAGGCCCGCTGCCCCCAGCGCCGCGCGCACCAGGGCGACCACGCTTCCCTTGCCGTTGGTCCCAGCCACCAACGCACCATGGAGCTCGCGATGTGGGTCGCCCTGGTGCGCGAGAAGTGCCGTCACTCGCTCCAGTCCGAGGCTGATGCCAAACCGGCCGCGGGAGCGGATGGCCTCGACCGCCGTGGAATAGGCGAGATCGGCCCGGCTCATGGCAGCCCCCGCGCGAGGCTCAGCCGCGACGTCAGCCGGCGGCGCTGTCGTCCTCGTAGAAGACGCAGTCCTGGAACTGGCCGGTGAGGCACAGGTCGGCGACGTAGCCCTGATCGAGGTGCACGCCGCCTCGCAGGTCGCAGCGGCTCACCATGCCGTCCTGCTTGATGAGGGTGCGCAGGATGCCCGGCGCATCGGTGCCGACCCGGCCCTTGTTCCCGTTGGTGACGTAGAAATGCGGGCATGAGTGGCGGCGCGGACGCGGATAGCCGATCGGCACGCCCCGCCGGCCGACGTGCACGGTGAGCGGCTCGGCCGCCGCCCCGGCGAAGCGCTTCTCCGCGATCACGCAGCGACCGGGCTCGCAGTCGATCTCGTTGTGGCAGCAGGCCCGTGCCGGGCCGACCCCTTCGACCGCCCACAGCTCCCAGCAGGGCCGACGCAGGATGAAGGCCGGGCAGCGGTAGCGGATCGTCAGGTCGCAGTTCTCGACCTCCCAGCACATCGTGCGGCGGTCGGTCTGACGTCGATCGGGCGCGAACGGGTCGCCCGCCTGCCGGCGATCGGCCGCTCGACGCTCGGTCTTGATGATCACGGTCGGCCCAGCCCTCCTTCAGTGCCGCGAGAGTGTAGTCCTCCGCCGTGGCACGAACCACGAGGCCGGCCACCGAGGGCCGGCCGGGTTGGTCGCGTGGCGGCGCGGCGGCCGCCATCGGGCTAGGCGAGGAAATCGCGAAGGCGATCCTCCATGGCCGCCTGGGGCATGTAGCCGACCAGGCGAGCGGACTCGCGTCCATCCTTGAAGACAATCAGGGTGGGAATGCTGAAGATGCTGTAGCGCATCGCCAGCTGCTGGTTCTCGTCGGTGTTCACCTTGACGGTGCGGATCTTGGCGGCGTGCGCTTCGCCGACCGCCTCGACAACCGGCGAGACGAGCCGGCACGGTCCACACCAGGGAGCCCAGAAGTCGACCAGCACCGGCATCTCGGCATTGAGCACTTCGGTTTCAAAGGTCGATTCGTCGACCGCAGTTGGCAGAGTCATGACTCGATCCTAGCACCGCGCCCCGCCGACCGGTGACTGCGCTAGACCGAAGGCGGCGGTGTGGGCGGCGGGGTGGGGACAGGGGTGGGCGTGGGGACCGGGGTGGGCGACGGAGTGGGGGACGGGGTCGGTCCGCTGGAGAGGGTCAGGTCGACCTGGCTTCCCTTGCCGACCGTCGTTCCGGCCGTCGGGAAGGTGCTGATCACCTCGCCGGCGGGGCGGTCCGAGGGTTCCGAGCTGACGCCCCCCAGCACCAGGCCAGCGGCCTGGAGCGTGGCGTTCGCCTCGTCACGGGTCTGCCCGATGAGAACCGGCACCTGCACCTGCTCGGTGCCGCTGCTGACCACGATATGCACGGTCTGCCCCTCGTGCACCGGGGTCCCCGCAGTCGGATCCGTCGAGATGACCCGATCGACCGCGACCGTGTCGCTGGGCTGGGTTGTGACGTCGGGGACGAGCCCACGGCTGATCGCGTCGGCGCGCACTGCGGCAATCGGCTGGTTCACGTAGTTGGGCAGGGCGAAGGTCGCGACGCTTGGGCTCGGGGTGGCGTTCGGGCCGAGGCCGCCAAGCAGCTGGGCGCCCAGAAAGCCGATCGTGCCGAGCAGGATCACGGCCAGCAGAGCCAGCAGCCAGATCCACCACGGCTGCGGCTCGCGCACGTCGTCGTAGCGAGCCATCGGACGGCGAGGAGGGGGAGCGCCGGGGCGCCGCGGCATGCCCGAGATGGCGGCCCGATCGGACGGTAAGGTGACCGGAGGCGGCACATAGACGGTCGGCTCGCCGGCGGGCGAGATTGGCGTGGGTGGTGCGCCTGCAGCCACCCCGGCGGCAGCGCCAGCTGGCCCGGCTGAGTCGGCAGCGGCTGCGGGCATCGAGTCCGGATTGCGCTGGAACTCGCGCAACGCCTCGGCGAACGAGCCGGCGTCGGGGAAGCGCTTCTCCGGGTCCCGCTCGAGGGCGCGCATGGTGATCGCGGAGAGGCCGGCAGGGATCGGCCGATAGGTGGTCGGTGGAACGGGGTCCTCGCTGAGCCGCTTGAGCGCCACCCCAGCCGCCGAGTCGCCCTCGAAGGGGCGTCGCCCGGTGAGCATCTCGTACAGGACGATCCCAAGCGCGTAGACGTCGGAGCGGCCGGTCACCTCGTCCCCACGCGCCTGCTCGGGGCTGAAGTAATGGACCGATCCGAGGGTGGTGCCGGTGACCGTCATCGACGCCTCGCTGACCGCACGCGCGATGCCGAAGTCGGTCACCTTGACATCGGCATCCTCGATCAGGATGTTCCCCGGCTTCACGTCGCGGTGGACGATCCCCCGCCGATGCGCGGCCTCCAGCGCGGAGGCGACTCCCAGGGCGATGCGCACCGCGTCGTCGATCTCCAGCGGGCCGTGGCGGCGCAGGACGGCAGCCAGGTCGTTCCCCTCGACCAGCTGCATGACGATGTACTGCTCGTTGCTCTCCGCATCGGTCCCGTAGTCGTAGACCGACACGATGTTCGGATGGGAGAGCGAGCCGGCGGAGCGAGCCTCCTGCTTGAAGCGCGCCGCGAAACCGGGGTCGTTGCCGTACTGCGGGCGGAGAAGCTTGACGGCGACCTCGCGGTCGAGCTGCTCGTCGACGGCGCGCCAGAGCGTGGCCATCCCGCCCTCACCGAGAGGCGAGATGAGCCGGTAGCGCCCGCCGATCAGCCGCCCCTCGGTCTCCACGCGGCGTCAGTCTCGCAGGTCGAGGCCGCGCAGGTAGGCGCGCACCTCATCGGCCTGATCGGACTCCAGGCTCATTGCCACGTTCGCCTGCAGCCAGCCAAGCCGGGTGCCGGCATCGTGGCGGATCCCGGCAAAGCGGTAGCCGAAGACCGGCTGCTCGCGCGTCAGGGAGCGGATCGCATCGGTCAGCTGGATCTCACCACCGGCGCCGCGCGGCGTCATCTCGAGCTTGTCGAAGATCCGCGGCGAGAGGATGTAGCGCCCCAGCACCGCCAGGTCGGAGGGCGCCTCGCCGACCGCGGGCTTCTCGACGAGGTCGTTGATCTCGACCAGGCGACCCTCCTCGCGCACCGGGGCCACGATCCCGTATCGGCCGACCGCTTCGCGCGGCACGCGCTGCACGGCGATCACCGAGCCGCGGTGAGCGGCGTACTGCTCGATCAGCTGCTCGGTGACCGGCACGCCCCCGGGGTTGACCATCACGTCGTCCGAGAGGAGCACGGCGAAGGGCTCGTCGCCCACGAGCTCCTTGGCCATCAGCACCGCATGCCCGAGGCCCAGCTGCTCCTTCTGGTGCACGAAGGCGATGGTCCCGATCTCGGAGATGCGCCGCACCGTGCGAAGCAAGTCGATCTCACCGCGCTCCTCGAGCCAGCGTTCGAGAGCTGGGTGAGAGTCGAAATGCTCCTCAATCGAGCTTCGCCCGCTGGCGATGACGATGACGATCTGCTCGATCCCCGACGCGACCGCTTCCTCGACCGCGTACTGGATGATCGGGCCGATCGACCAGGGGGATCATCTCCTTGGGGATCGCCTTGGTCGCAGGCAGGAAGCGGGTGCCGAATCCGGCCGCCGGCAGGACGGCCTTTCTGACGCGCACGGTGATCGGCTGACTCCTTGAGCGGGTTGCCGCGGGCCTCTGCCGCCTCGCCGGAGGGCGGCTCGGTCAGGCTGCGCCGATGCGGCGATGCCTCACGGG
>VBJX01000077.1 GCA_005879775.1 Chloroflexota bacterium | reverse complement strand
CAGGTTATAGCGCTGCATGCGCAGGTCATCGGTGTCAACGGCACCGAGCACCAGCGCCTCCTCGTAGAGCGGCCCCTCGGCGATCGTCGACCCATCCGCGGCGAGGAGCCGCGAGCCACCCCAGAAGCTGAGTCCCTCCTCGTTGCCGACCCGATTGCAGAAGGCAACCGCCACTGTGCCCAGCAGGGCGTACGTGTCCTGCATCTTGTGCCAGCCGGCGATCGCAGCGAGCCCGGCCACGCTCCCCGGGGCGCGGGCGGGTCCCGCCGCCAGGTTGAGGAGCAGCGAAGCGCCGTCCTGAGCCTGGAGCATCGGCAGGCTCGGGTGCCAGAAGTCCTCGCAGATGCTCACCCCGATCCGGCCCAACGGCTGCCCAACCGTGTGTGTCCTGACCTGGTCGCCTGCCCGCGTGAAGCGGCCCTCGTCGAAGAGGCCATAGGTCGGCAGGTAGACCTTGCGGTGGACGCCGATCACCATGCCGTCGCGCAGTAGCGCGGCGCTGTTGCAGTAGCGGTGGTCGTCCGTCTCCTCGACGAAGCCGATGGCCACCAGGACCCCCGGCGCGGCGCGGCTCAGGTCGGCAAGCCGCTCATCCGAGGCAGGGATGGCGACCTCGGGCACGAGATCGGAGAGCAGGTAGCCGGTGAGCGCCAGCTCGGGGAACGCCACGAGCTGCGCTCCCTCCCCCGCCGCACGCCGCAGCCAGCCAGCGGCCAGCTCCAGGTTATCGTCAAGCTCTCCGAGGCGAGGCGCGTACTGCGCCAACCCGATTCGGTACTCCACTCCGGAAGCCTAACTCGACCGCGGCCTCAACCGCGCGCCGAGGGTCAGTGGGGCGGCCCGGGCTCGATGAAGTGCGGCCCTGCGACCGGCCCCGCCGCCTCTTCCTCGAGAGCGGTATCGACCTCGACCCGGGCGGGTAGGTCTTTGGTTTCGATCGGGAAGTGGCAGGCCACCTTGTGGCCGGGCGCCACCTCTACGAGCGGCGGGACCTCGATCGCGCACTTCTCATGTGCCTGGAAACAGCGGGTCCGGAAGACGCAGCCGCTGGGCGGGTCGATCGGGCTCGGCAGGTCGCCCTGAAGCACGATTCGGCTCTTCCGATGCGCCTGGCGCTTGGGATCCGGGATCGGCACCGCCGAGAGGAGCGAGTGCGTGTACGGGTGCAATGGCGCCGAGTAGATGATCTGGCGCGGCGCGGTCTCCATGATGCGGCCGAGGTACATGACCGCCACGCGGTGCGAGATCTGGCGAACGACGGCCAGGTCGTGGGCCACGAACAGGTAGGCGATCCCGAACTCCTTCTGCAGGTCGTTCAGCAGGTTGAGGATCTGGGCCTGGATCGAGACGTCGAGCGCGGAGACCGGCTCGTCGCACACGATCAGCCTCGGGTTCAGAGCGATCGCCCTGGCGATCCCGATTCGCTGACGCTGGCCGCCGGAGAACTCGTTCGGGTAGCGGTTGTAGTGCTCGGGGTTCAGGCCAACCCGCTGCATTATCTCCAGGACGGTGTTCTTGACGCCGCCTGGCGGGGTTACCTGCTGGACCCTGAATGGCGCGCTGATGATGCCGCCCACGGTGTGGCGCGGGTTCAGGGCGTTGTATGGATCCTGGAAGATCATCTGCGCCTTGCGCCGGATCGGCACCATTGCCTTCGGTGAGAGGCCGGTGACCTCCTGGCCATCGATCGTGATCTTCCCGTCGGTCGGGCGGACGAGCATCAGGATCGAGCGTGCCGCGGTCGTCTTGCCGGAGCCGCTCTCGCCAACGAGTCCGAGCGTCTCGCCTGGGCTGATCGACAGGTCGATCCCGTCGACCGCTTTGACCTGGCCAACGGTGCGACGGAGAAGGCCGCGCGACTTGACCGGGAAATAGGTCTTGAGGTCGGAGACCTGCAGGATGTCGCCGGTTCCCGTGGACATGGCAGCTGTCATTGCGGAGCTCCGGCCAGGACCTGCTTGACGTCGCGCGAGATCTGCTGGCGCTCCTCGACGGTCAGGTGACAGCGGACCAGATGCTCAGGGTCCGACTCGAGCAGCTCCGGGCGCACGTCCAGGCACGCCCCGTTGGGGACGCGCTCCCAGTAGTTGCAGCGTGGCTGGAAGACGCAGCCTTTCGGCAGGTTGATGGGCGAGGGCGGATTCCCACGGATCGGCTGCATGCGCTCGAGCAGCTCGCGGTCCATGCGGGGCACGGACGAGAGGAGGCCCAGGGTGTAGGGCATCTCGGGCAGGTCGTAGAGGACTCCGGTTGGCGCCTGTTCGACGATACGCCCGCCGTACATCACGGCGACCTGGTCGGCGACGTCGGCAACGATCCCCAGGTCGTGGGTAATCAGGATGACCGTGGTCCCGAACTCGCCCTGCAGGGTCGAGATCAGGTCCAGGATCTGGGCCTGGACGGTCACGTCGAGGGCAGTCGTCGGCGATCATCACGCGTTGCCGCATCCCGCCGGAGAGCTGATGCGGGTAGGCGTCGATGCGCCGCTCGACCGCTGGGATCCCGACCCGGCGCAGCATCTCCAGCACCTCCTGGCGCGCCTTCGCTGTCGGAATCTTGCGATGCGCACGGATCGCCTCGACGATCTGGTCGCCGATCCGGTAGAAGGGGTGGAGGCTCGACATCGGGTCCTGGAAGATCATGGCGAGCTCGGAGCCCATCAGCTCCTGGACCTCGTCCTGCGGAAGGCCGACGAGCTCCTTCCCGTCCAGCCAGATCTCGCCGGAGACCTTGGCGGCCTTGCGGTTGACGAGCCCCATGATTGCCTGTGCAGTCACGCTCTTGCCTGAGCCGGACTCGCCGACGATCGCGAGCGTCTTGCCGCGCTCAAGCGAGAGCGAAACCCCATCCACGGCGCGCACCAGGCCGTCCTCGGTGGGGAAGCTCACCGACAGGTTGGATACGGTGAGGAACGGGCGCTCGACCGACGCGCTGGTCGGCATGACGCGCTCTTCGATCACGTGATCCGCACCCGAGGATCGACCACCGCGTAGAGCAGATCGACGATGAGGTTCGCGAAGATGATGATCGTCGCCGTCAGGAGCGTGATCCCGGTGATCAGCGGCAGGTCCGACTGGACCACCGAGTTAACCGCCAGGGCTCCGAGTCCGGGAAGGCTGAAGATGTTCTCGGAGATGATCGCGCCGCCCAGCAGGTAGGCCAGGTCCAGCCCGGCGGCGGTGACGATCGGCGTCAGCCCCGCTCGCAGCGCATGCTTGACGACAACGGTGCGCTCCGGCAGGCCCTTCGCCCTGGCCGTCCGCACGTAGTCATCACCGAAGACCTCGAGCACCTGGTTGCGTGTGAGCCGCATGTAGAACGCCGCGGTCAACGTGGCCAGCACGATCCAGGGCAGCAGCATCGTCTGGAAGAACTGCACCGGGTTCTCGAAGGGCGAGATGTAATTCGGGTACGGCAGGAACTGCCACTTGATGACGACGAAGAAGAGCAGAACGAGCCCGATGAAGAACGAGGGCAGCGAGTAGCCGATAAGCGAGATCCCCATGATCAGGCGATCGACCCACCGGCCGCGGTTGAGCGCGGCGACGATGCCCAGTGATAAGCCTGCGAAGATCCATAGCAGGAACGCGCCGATCGCCAGGAAGAAGGTCACCGGGGCCGCCTTCTGGATGAGCGAGAGGACCTGCTGATGGCGGGTGTAGGAGTAGCCAAGGCATGGCGCGTTGCAGACGACTGGCACGGGGGAGCTCTCGGAGAAGACCCGCCCGAAGAAGATCCCCTTCACGAAGATGAGGTACTGCTCTACGGGTGGCTTGTCGTAGCCAAGCCGTTTTCGGTTCTGCTCGACCACGACCGGTGTGCAGGCCTTGCCGCACGTCAGCCGCGCCGGGTCACCCGGCAGAAGGTTGAAGAGGAAGAAGACCGCGACGCTGATGAGGAAGAGGAGGATGAACATCCCGGCCACGCGGCGAACCAAGTACGCGATCACGATGCCTGCCCTCCATTCGCATCCAGAGCTTCAAACGACCGAATGGTGCGTCCCCGGGAGAGCGGACTCGCCGCTCCCCCGGGGACCTGAACGCCAGTTTACCCGTGCTTGGCGCTGGCCTTACTGCTTCACATACAGCTCGCTGTACGCCCACGAACCGTAGGCAGACCAGCGGTACAGGTTGCCGATCCCCGACCCGCCAAGGTCCTGGGCGAGGCCGAAGAACGTCGGGATGACGTCCACGTTGAGCATCGACTCCTTGTTGAGGTCCTGCCACGCCTTGCGCTGTGCCCCGATGTCGAGGAGGGCCGCTGCCGCATCAACCTTCGCGTTGAAGGCAGGGTCATCCTTCTTCGAGAGGTCCCAGCCGCCCTTTTGAGTCAAGAGTGGCGGGATGACGGTCGAGGCATTCGGCCAGTCCGCGCCCCATCCGCCGGTGCCGAACTCATGCGCCTTCGCAGGATCGAAGACGACGCTGTAGTACTGCCCGGGCTCGATCGGGTTGGCGGTCACCGTGATGCCAGCCTTGGCGAGCGAGGAGATGACGATCGCGGCGGTCTTGCCGTTGGTCGGGGTGTCCCCGAAGTCGAAGGTGAGCGACGGTGCCGCTTCGCCTGACTCCTGGATCAGCTTCTTGGCGAACTCGGGGTCGCCGTTCTCCGGGATTGCCTGTCCGAAGAGATCGGTGGCCCAGCCTGTCGGCGCGTAGACGTCGGCTCCAAGGTTCGGCTTGATCAGGCCGTCGGCATAGTCGCCGGCGAACGCGCCACCGATATTCAGGCGGATGGCCCCACGGTCAAGCGCGACCGCCATCGCCTCGCGGATCTTCTGGTTCGGCACCTTGTTGACGTCGATCCAGTAGTACCGCACGTAGATGTCGAGGAAGCTGAACGCACGCCCGGCGAATTGGGACGCCGCGGTGTGCGCGTCAGTGAACACCGTGGGCTTGTCCTGCGGCTCAATGCCGGCATAGCCGATGGCGTTCGCGTCGGCACCCGACGACTGCATGAGCCGCTGGTCGATCGCTGCCCCGGCATCCCCTCCCAGGAAGTCGACCTCCCAGGTATCAGGGTACGCCTTGCGCACCGTGTCGCTGGCCCGATCCCACTTGTCGTTGCGGGACATGATCAGCTTGCCGCCGTTGCCGGTGGTGTAGCTGTCGACCTTGTAGGGACCATCTGAAACCGGTGGTGCGGCGACCCCGTAGGTCTCGCCGGTGTCGACACCGGGGTGGTCTGTGGGGTTGGGGACCGCGAACATCCCGAGGGTGGTGGTGAAGTTGAAGTCAATCACCGGCCTGTTCAGGTTGAAGGTGATGGTCTTCCCATCGCAGGTCACGGCCGTGTCGAACGCGTCCTGGCCCACGCCGGTGTAGGGACCCTTGTACGTCGAGGTCTGGCCATCCGCCTCGTAGGGGATGTCCAGGTAGGCGATGGCGTACGTCGGACCCTGGTTGATGACGTCCGTCGCGAACGTGCGCGAAACGCCGTACTTGAAGTCCTCGCAGGTGACGTCCGAGCCATCCTGCCAGGTGACCCCGTCACGCAGGGTGAACTTCCACTGGGTGGCATCAGCATTGTGCTGCCCCAGGTCTGTTGCCGCGTCAGGCTGCAGTGTCAGCCCGGTGGCCTCGTCGGGCGACGCCACGTAGGCCACGAGCCCGCGGTAGATCGTGGACCCGAAGAAGGCGAGATCCTCGCCGGTATAGGCGCGCTGCGGGTCGATCTGATCGAACTGCTCAGCAGTGCTCAGGATCACGATTTTTCCGCCGGCCTGTCCGCCGCCACCGCTGGCCGACGGCCCGGGACTTCCGCCGGATGGCGCCTGGCTTGCTCCACCGCAGGCCGCCAGCGTCAGTGCAACCACTGCGCCGACCACCACGGCTCGGAGCAAGCGTACGGATGAGATGACCATGTTCCGTCCTCCAACGAGTTGGGTCCGGGAAGCTCCCGGCTCAAGTTGATTTGGGATCATACACACGGGCGCACGACGAACGTGCACTCCGCGTCTACCTCCCACTCAGCGAACTGCCTTCGGGTCGAGCGCATCCCGGAGCGCGTCGCCGAGAAGGTTGAACGAAACGACCAGGATGACGAGCACTGTTCCCGGGATGAACAGGTAGGTCGGCACGACAACGAAGTAGGTGACTGAGTTGGCGAGCATCGCCCCGAAGGTCGTCTCGGGCGGCAGGACGCCCACCCCGAGAAAGGAGAGGGCGGCCTCGAACCCGATGTAGGCAGGCAACGTGAGCGTGGCGTACACGAGGATCGGCGCCCACAGGTTGGGGAGGATCTCGGTGAAGAGGATCCGCCGCTTACCGGCACCCATCGCGACCGCGGCCTCCACGAATTCTCGCTCGCGGAGGCTGATCACCTGCCCGCGCACGATGCGCGCCAGGTACGGCCAGCCGAAGACGCTCAGCACCAGGATCAGATAGGTGATCCGCGACGGGTTCCCGTCGGGGACCCCCAGGTCGGTCAGGCGCTGGGTGAGCACGGCAGAGAGTGCCAGGACGATGAGCAGGAACGGGAAGGCGAGGATGAGGTCCATGAAGCGGCCGATAAGCGCGTCCGTCCAGCCCCCGGTGTAGCCGGCGATGATGCCGACGACGGTCCCGATCGCGACGGTGATCGCGGTGGCGCTGGTGGCGATTACGAGCGAGATCCGGAGGCCGTAGGTCAGCTGCGCGAAGATATCGCGCCCGGTCCCCCATTCGACCCCCAGGATGTGCTGGGCGCTGATGCCCCCCCAGGGGAGCTTCGGCTGGCCTCCAAGGTCGCTGATGGCGGCAGGATCGAGCTTGTATGGATCGAGGCCGATGAGCGCGAGGACGAACGGCCCGAAAATCGCCATGGTGTAGTAGGCAATCAGGATGATGAGGCAGACCATCGCCAGGCGATCGCGACGGAGGCGCGCCCAGACGATCTGGCGCAGGCTCCTGCCGCCCGTGAGGGCCTGGGACTGGAAGCCAGCTACGTCCTGGGCGATGGCCATAGGTCTGGGGTTACCCTCCGTGTGCCGGTCATTGTGACCAATCCGGAGCCGCGCGTGATGCGCAATCTTGGTCGGTGTAGCAAGTTGACGTCAAGCGCTCATTAAGTCGGGCTTAACGCCGGCCTACCCTCTATTACCTCTGCGGAGGGCTCCGAGTTCAACTCCATGCCCCCTTATCGCATGCGGCCGGGAATGCGAGGCGTTTCGTCGGTGCCGTCAGGCATGTGCCACCCGTAGAGCCCTGAGCCTGAAAGCGCCGAGCTTTGCTGGACCTCCAACTCAAGCGTCCGGTACTTGTTGATCCACGTTGCCTCGACGGCACCTAGGCGCAATGCCCGTTCGGCCGAAGCATTGGCGGCCGGCGACGGGGACTGGTGAGTCAGCCCTGTGTATGAAGCGGTGGCGACCGCAAACATCAGGATGCCGGTCGCTGCGGCGGGCATCATTCCGCCCCAGCGCAGGACACGATCGGTCCACGGACGCTCGCCACGGTCGACGGTCCGGCTGCGTACGAGCTCCCAGGAGGTCATGGTCGGTGATGCGCTCCCCTCGACCCGTGCTCGGAGCGCGCGCCGCAGCTGCTCGACCAGTGCAAGGTCGATGCCCACCTCGCGGCGACACTCCACACAGGACTCCAAATGGGCGAGATGCGGTCCGGAGCGTGGCCCGAGCTCTTCGGGAAAGCGGAAGTGCTCCAGCAGCTCGCGACGTACCTGGCTGCAGCTCATGGGCCGAATGCCTTTGCACGGGCTGGCGCGCCGGCTGGCGCGCGTCGCTCCTCGGGGAGCCGCCTGCGCAGCGCCTTGAGTGCGTAATGCAGCCGCGACTTCATGGTGCCGACGTTGCAGGCCGCGATCTCGGCCGACTCGGCCAGCGAGTAGCCATGCAGGTAGTAGAGGACGACGGCGGTCTGCTGCTTGGGGGGCAACGCATCGATGCCGCGCTGCACGACCTCCATGATCTCGCGGGCCTCCACCACCTGGTCCGGCCGGGAGGTCAGGTCGGCGATATTGGTGATCAGCGCCGTCAGCGGCTCCATGATCGCCCTGCGGCGGGCGATGCGGCTGTAGCACAGGTTGGTGGTCACCCGCTGCAGCCAGGGCAGTGGCGAGCAGTCAGTTCGCAGGCGGTGCCTGGCGCGATATGCCTTGACGAAGCAGTCCTGCAGGACCTCCTCCGCGAGAAATGGGTCGCGGGTGATCGCCAGCGCGGTCATGTAGACCGGCCGTCGGTACGTGTTGAAGAACTCTTCGAACGCGTCGGGATCGCCCCTCTGCATCTGCGAGATGAGTCCGACCGGCTGCTTCCTGGTCACTGGCACCCCGTGTCCGATCCGCCCCTGGTGCCGAATCCTACGCCTCGGGCGCCATTTGAGTTCAATCCGCTACCGGGACGTTGCCCCGCCGAAGTCATATCGCAGGTCCGGACGGCGAGCTGCGGTCGCCTCGTCCAGGCGCCCCACCGGGGTCGTGCGGGGAGCCTGCCTGAGCTCATCGGGCGCCTCCTCGGCCTGGCGGGCGATCTCCAGCATGATCTCGACGAAGCGGTCGAGCGTCTCGAGCGACTCGGTCTCCGTGGGCTCGACCATGAGGAGGATCCCCTTGGCGATGTCCAGGGTGGTGATGCCGTGAGCGCGCTTTTGCCGGCGCCCGCTGAAGACCACCTCGTGCTTGCAGACTCGATCGAATGGCAGGTCGTAGGCATCGGCCAGGCGTACGCGCAGGTAGTTGGCGGCCACGACGGCGTCGTCACTCACCTGGCGGAGGCCCTCCTCGCCGTTGCTACGAATATAGGTATAGGCCCGCACGAACATGCCGAAGTTGCCGGTGAAGGCACGCACCCGGCCGATGCTCTCGGGCCGCGCCGCCGGATCCTCGAGCTCGAAGCGAGCACCGGCCGTCGAGCGACTGCTCCACGCGTTTCGCAGGACCTCGTCCGGGTCGCCCTCCACCAACACGGGTAGCGGCCCCGGCAAGAACGGAGCAAGCCGCTCGCTCACCCCAACCGGCCCTGCGCCGGGACCGCCGCCACCGTGGGGAGTCGAGAAGGTCTTGTGCAGGTTGAAGTGCATCACGTCGAAGCCCGCCTCGCCTGGCCGGAAGCGGCCGA
>VBJX01000076.1 GCA_005879775.1 Chloroflexota bacterium | reverse complement strand
TCGCCGGCAAGGATCGCGGGAAGCGAGGCGTCGTCGAGCGGATCGAGCGCACCAAGCGCGGCATGGGGGTGGTGATCCCGGGGATCAACATGGCCAAGCGCCACCAGCGTCCGCGGTCGCGCACCCAGCAGGCCGGGATCCTGGACCTGCCCGTGCCGCTGCACGTGAGCAACGTCCAGCTCGTCTGCCCCCGCTGCGATCGGCCGACCCGGGTTGGCCATGAGCATCTCGAGGGACAGGACCGCCAGGTACGGGTCTGCAAGCACTGCGGCGAGCAGATGGAGACCGTCAAATGAGCCCCGAGCCGAAGGCCCGCACGCCGCGCGCGCCGCGCGCCGCCAAGAAGGCGGAAGCGGCGGCCCCCGATCAGGTAGCCACCACCGCGAAGCGCAAGGCATCGGCTCGCGAGGCCGCGCGGCCGGCTGCGCCCGTCCCTCCCCAGGCCATCGGCCTCCGGCTGCGGTACGTGTCGGAGGCGATGCCCGCCCTCCAGCGCGAGTTCGGGTATGCCAACCCGATGCAGATCCCGCGCCTGGAGAAGGTGGTCGTCAACATCGGGCTGGGAGAGGCGATCCAGAACGCCAAGGCGCTCGATGCGGCGGTCGGCGACCTGACCCAGATCACCGGGCAGAAGCCGATCGTGACCCGCGCCAAGCGCTCGATCGCGCAGTTCCGGCTGCGCACCGGGATGCCGATCGGGGCAAAGGTGACGCTGCGCGGGCAGCGCATGTACGACTTCCTGGAGCGCACCATGCGGCTCGCCCTGCCGCGCATCCGCGACTTCCGCGGGATCACGCCGCGCTCCTTCGACGGTCGCGGCAATTTCAGCCTCGGGCTGCGTGAGCAGCTCGTCTTCCCCGAGATCGACTACGACAAGATCGATCGCCTGCGGGGGATGGAGATCAGCATCATCACCACGGCCAGGACCGATGAGGAGGGGCGCAAGCTCCTCGAGCTCCTCGGGATGCCGTTCCAGGCGAGCTAGAGGAGAGCCGGCACAATGGCCAAGAAATCGATGATCGCCAAGGCGCAGCGCAAGCCGCGCTTCGCGGTCCAGCAGCACAACCGATGCAGCATCTGCGGCCGGCCGCGTGGCTATATGCGGCGGTTCGCGATGTGCCGCATCTGCTTCCGGGAGCGGGCCCTCGAGGGCCAGCTGCCCGGCGTCACCAAGTCGAGCTGGTAACTGCACCGACCATGAACACGACCGACCCGATCGCCGACATGCTGACCCGCATTCGCAACGCGAGCCTGGCTCGCCACCGCGAGCTGACCCTGCCTTCGTCACGAGTGAAGCGCGAGATCGCCCGGATCCTCGTCGAGGAGGGCTTCATCGAGTCGTTCTCGATGGCCCAGGACGGGATCCAGGAGATGCTCGCCATGCAGCTGAAGTACGTGGAGGGGCGCACCCCGGTGGTGAGCGGCCTGAAGCGGATCAGCAAGCCGGGGCTGCGTGTCTACGCCCGCAAGACCGAGATCCCACGCGTCCTGGGCGGACTGGGTCTCGCCATCCTCTCAACCTCGCACGGGATCATGACCGGGCAGCAGGCCCGCAAGCTGAACCTCGGCGGCGAGGTCCTCTGCTACGTCTGGTAAGGAGCACAGGTCATGTCACGAATCGGTCGCATGCCGATCGCGCTCCCTCCCGGCGTGGAGGTGACCCGAGAGGGAACGCTGCTGCGGGTCAAGGGTCCGCTCGGCGTCCTCGAGCGGCAGATCCATCCCGAGATGAACGTCGAGCAGGATGACGGCGTCTTGCGCGTGGTTCGCCCCAGCGACGAGCCACGGCATCGGGCCCTGCATGGGCTGACGCGCACCCTGGTCCAGAACATGGTGACAGGCGTGACCAGCGGCTTCACCCGCAACCTGGAGATCAGCGGCGTCGGCTACCGGGCCCAGCTGCAGGGGACCAAGCTGGTGCTGGCGCTCGGCTACTCGCATCCGGTCGAGGTGAGCCCTCCCGAAGGGATCAGCTTCCAGGTTGAGACCCCCACCAAGCTCGCCGTCTTCGGCCCGGACAAGGAGCTGGTGGGCCAGACCGCGGCCTACATCCGATCGCGGCGCAAGCCCGAGCCCTACAAGGGCAAGGGAATCCGCTATGCCGGGGAGCAGATCCTGCGCAAGGCCGGCAAGGCCGGCAAGGTCGGAGGGGCGAAGTAGGGATGATCAACAAGAGGTCGCGCGACGAGCTGCGTCGCAAGCGTCACGCTCGCCTTCGCCTGCGAATCGAGGGGACGCCGCAGCGGCCGCGCCTGTCGGTCTTCCGCAGCGCGAAGTTCATCTATGCCCAGGTGATCGACGACACCACCGGCCGCACCCTGGCAGCCGCCTCGAGCCGCGAGTCCGGTCTCGATGGCAGCGGCAAGGTGTCCGTGGCCCATGCCGTGGGCAAGGCCGTCGCCGATCGGGCCAGGGCAGCCGGGGTCAGCGCGGTCGTCCTGGATCGCGGTGGATATCGATATCACGGGCGGGTTCGCTCGCTCGCCGAGGGCGCCCGCGAGGGCGGCCTCGACCTGTAGCGGAGGAATCATGGCTCGCATCGATCCGTCGAAGCTCAACCTGGAGGAGAAGGTCGTCCAGATCAACCGCGTGGCGAAAGTCGTCAAGGGGGGCCGCCGCTTCAGCTTCAGTGCGGTGGTGGTGGTCGGCGACGGCAACGGCGTGGTGGGCGCCGGACTCGGCAAGGCCGGAGAGGTGCCCGAGGCGATCCGCAAGGGCGTCGAGGACGCCAAGAAGAACCTGGTCCGCATCCCCCTGGTGGGAAGCACCATTCCGCATGTCGTCTCCCGCGACTTCGGAGCCAGCACGGTTCTCCTGAAGCCGGCCTCGGCCGGCACCGGGGTGATCGCCGGCGGCTCGGTGCGCGCCGTCGTGGAGGCCGCCGGCATCCGGGACCTGCTCAGCAAGTCGATGGGCAGCACCAACCCGGTGAACGTGGTGCGAGCCGCGATGAAGTGCCTGCAGGCGCTGCGCTCCGCCGACGAGATGGCCGCCAATCGAGGCAAGACCGCCGAGCAGCTGATCGGCAAGCGGGCGGCAGAGGCGGCTCGACAGCCCCACGAGTACGTCGAGCGGCCACAGCCAGCCTTCCAGGGAGGCGGGCGTGGCAGGTAAGCGAGCCGCGCCGAAGTCCGGCCCGATGCTCCGCGTCACCTGGGTCCGATCCACCATCGGGCACAAGGCGGCAGCCCGCGGCACGATTCGGGCGCTCGGCCTTCACCGGCTCAACCAGAGCGTCGAGATCGCCGATACCGCGGCCAACCGCGGCATGCTGCGGCGCGTCGCGTTCCTGGTCACCGTCCAGGAGGGCACCGGCCAGACACCGCGCACCGAGCCGGAGGCCCAGCATGAAGCTTCATGACCCGCGTCCCAACGAGGGCGCCCGCCGCCCGCCGCGACGAGTCGGGCGCGGCCATGGCTCAGGCCGCGGCAAGACCGCGGGGCGTGGCACGAAGGGCCAGAAGTCGCGCGCCGGGAGCAGCATCCCGGCCTGGTTCGAAGGTGGGCAGACGCCGCTCCACGTCCGGACCCCGAAGCTGCACGGCTTCAAGAACCGATTCCGGGTCGAGTACGACGGCGTCAACCTGAGCCGGCTGGCCGATGCCGCCGCGGGCACCCTGATCACCCCCGACGTCCTGCGCCACGACCAGGTCGTGCGCGACCGCAAGACACGCCCGATGCCGATCAAGATCCTGGGCGGCGGCGATGCCCCACGCGAGGTGACGATCCATGCACATGCCTTCACTCGCTCGGCCCTCGAGAAGCTGGCCGCGGCGGGCTCCACCGCTCAGCTGATCAGCTGGCCGGACGGCCTCCCGGTCGAGGCCGAAGCACAGCAGGCCGATGTACCGCAGCCCGATGCACCGCACGCGGAGTCAGCGGCCCACGAGGCAGCTGAGGCATCGCCTCCGGAAGCGGCCGCCGAGCCGGAGCCGCCCGAGGCCGATGCGCCCGAGCCGGAGCCGCCCGAGGCCGATGCGCCCGACGTCGAGGAGGAAGCTGAGCCCGGGGACGGGTCCGACGAGTGATCGACTCACTGGTCACCGCCTTCCGCGCACCGGACATCCGACGCAAGATCCTCTTCACGATCGGGATCCTGCTCATCTTCCGGGTCCTCACCAACGTCCCGGTGCCGAACGTCAACCAGACGCAGCTGGCCAACCTATTCAACTCGAACCAGCTGCTCGGCCTGCTCGATCTCTTCTCTGGGGGCGGGCTGGCGACCGCGTCGATCATCGGGATGGGGGTCAACCCCTACATCAACGCCAGCATCATCATGCAGCTGATGCAGGGGGTGATCCCCAGCCTGGGTGAGCTGGCGCGAGAAGGGGAGTACGGCCGCAACCGGATCAACCAGTACACGCGCCTGCTGACCGTGCCGATGGCCTTCGCCCAGGGCTACGGCTTCTCGGTGCTCCTCTCGGCGAACGGCGTCATCCCCGCCTCGCCGCTCTTCAGCTTCGAGACACTCTCGCTGCTCCTCTCGTTCACCGCTGGCACGATCCTGCTCATGTGGCTCGGCGAGCTGATCAGCGAGCGCGGCCTGGGCAACGGGATCAGCTTCATCATCTTCGCCGGCATCGTGGGCCGCATCCCGCACCAGGCCGCGCCGATCATCACCGGGCCCGACGGGCTCGTTCGGATGATCCCGTTCGTGATCATCGCGATCGTGGTGATCGCCGGCGTCGTCTTCATCAACGAGGGCCAGCGCCGGATCCCGGTCCAGTACGCCAGCCGGGTCCGCGGGCGGCGCATGTACCAGGGCCAGACGCAGTACCTGCCCCTGAAGGTGACGATGGCCGGAGTGATCCCGATCATTTTCGCCATCAGCATCCTGCTCTTCCCCGCCCAGATCGCCCAGTACTTCACGGCCTCCAGCATCGCGTGGGTCCAATCGGTCGCCAACTTCGTGGTCGCCAACCTGAGCCAGAACAACGTCCTGGTCTACGGGATCCTCTACTTCCTGCTGGTCGTCTTCTTCACCTACTTCTACACGGCCTTCCAGTTCCGGCCCGATCAGACCGCCGACTTCCTGCGCAAGAACGGCGGCTTCATCCCCGGCATCCGGCCCGGCAAGCCCACGGAGGAGTTCCTGGCGAGGGTGACGAATCGGATCACGCTGGGCGGCGCGCTCTTCCTGGCCTCGCTCGCCGTCCTGCCGTTGATCATCTCCGCCGCCATTCCCGGCACGGCCAGCCTGCGGCTGGGTGGGACGAGCATCCTGATCGTGGTGAGCGTGGTGGTGGAGACGATGAAGCAGCTCGAGGCCCAGATGCTGATGCGTCACTACGAGGGCTTCATCCGGTGACATATGCGGGCCACCGCCTGTCGACGCCGCCTGGTCGGCGACGGATCCTGCTCCTGGTCGGACCTGTGGGTTCCGGCAAGGGGACGCAGGCGGAGGCCCTCAGCCGGCAGCTCGGGCTGCAGCATCTGGCATCGGGTGAGCTCTTCCGACGGGCGCTGCGCGAGGGGACCCAGCTCGGGGAGCGGGCCCGCTCCTACATGGAACATGGGGACCTGGTCCCCGATGAGATCACGATCGAGATGTTCATGGCCGAGCTGGCCCGCCCCGAGGCGGCGGCCGGCGCGATCCTGGACGGCTTCCCCCGGACGGTCGCCCAGGCCGAGGCCCTTGATGCGACCGTGGCGGAGCGCGGAGAGCGAATCGAGAAGGTGATCTCGCTCGAGGTGCCCACCGAGGAGCTGGTGGCCCGCGCTGCCGGCCGGCGCGTCTGTCCCACCTGTGGCACGCCCTACCACGTGTCGAGCGATCCGCCTCGCGTGGCGGGGATCTGCGATAACGACGGGACGTCGCTCGTCCAGCGCGACGATGATCGCCCCGAGGTGGTCCGTGCACGCCTTGCCAAGCAGGTCCCGCCGATGCTCGAGGTGCTGGCGCACTACGAGCGCGCGGGGATCGTCGCGCACATCGACGGCCGCGGGCCGGCAGAGCAGGTGACCGAGGCGATCCTGCGGGCGCTCACCGCCGATGTGTCGGCCGCCTGAGCGATGGGCATGCCGGCCGGCACCAGCATGGTGACCATCAAGCGCCCCGAGGAGATTGCCCGCATGCGCCACGCGGGGTCGATCCTGGTCGAGGTCCTGGATGCGTTTGGCCGGGAGCTGCGCGCGGGGATGAGCACCGCCGAGCTTGATGTGCTGGCCGAGGAGATGATCCGTGCGGCCGACGCGGTGCCGTCGTTCCTCGGCTACCGCGGCTTTCCGCGCTCGATCTGCGTCTCGATCAACGACGAAGTGGTCCACGGCATTCCCTCGCCCCGGCGCCATCTCCACGCCGGCGACGTGGTCGGCCTGGACATCGGCTGCATCTGGCAGGGGTGGCATGCCGACTGCGCGCGCACCTTCTCGATCGGCGAGCCGGCGCCGCGCGTGCAGGAGCTGATCGAGGCGACCCGGGGGGCCCTGGATGCGGGGATCGCCGCCGCGATCCCGGGCAACCGGCTCGGCGACGTGGGCGCCGCGATCGAGGCGATCGCCCACGAGCACGGC
The DNA here is from genome assembly GCA_005879775.1 of Chloroflexota bacterium. Lineage (GTDB taxonomy): Bacteria > Chloroflexota > Limnocylindria > QHBO01 > QHBO01 > CF-167. The sequence continues at coordinate 155 of VBJX01000076.1, read as the reverse complement.
TACGGGATCGTGCGTCCCTTCGTGGGGCACGGCATCGGGACCGAGATGCACGAGAGCCCCAACGTCCCGAACTACGGGCGGGCCGGGACAGGCATGCGGATCGAGGCGGGGATGTGCTTCGCCATCGAGCCGATGTTCAACCTGGGCGACGACGA
>VBJX01000060.1 GCA_005879775.1 Chloroflexota bacterium | reverse complement strand
ACGAACGGGCAGAGTCGGCCCTGGAGCGTGCGGAGCGGGCTGAGCGAGCCGATCGGGTTCCCCGTTCCCGCCCGAAGGCCCCTCGCGGGGGCCGCGCCGACCCGCGGTTCGCGGTCTCCGGACCCTCCCGCCTGAACGAGGCAGCCGTCGCGGAATATCACTATGTCCTGCGGGACGTGCGGAACATCGGCATCCTGGTGGCGATCATGGCCGTGCTCCTGGTTGGGGCAGTGATCCTCTTCAACGCGCTCCGGATCGGCACCGCCTAGCCAGGTTCCGCGCGGTAGCGCGACCCGTCATCGGCCCCCTCTCCTCCGCCTCTCGAAAAAGGGAAACCTGACATGAAGGACACGAAGACCGCGAAGCGCAGCGCCGGGAGCCGCAAGACGTCCAGCGTGCTCAGCGACATGGAACTGGCCGCCATGAAGGAGACCCTGCGCGAGCGGAAGGCGGCAGCTCGCCCGGGCGCGGACGGAGAAGCTGACGTGCTCGCCAAGATCGCCGAGATGCCAAAATCGGATCGCGCCATGGCCGAGCGGATCCACGCCATCGTCAAAGCCAGCGCGCCCGCCCTCAAACCGAAAACCTGGTACGGGATGCCCGCGTATGCCAACGAGAATGGCAAGCTCATCTGCTTCTTCAAGAGCGCCGACAAGTTCAAGTCGCGCTACGCGACCTTCGGCTTCGAAGAGAACGCGAAGCTCGACGACGGCGACATGTGGGCGACTTCCTGGGCCCTGACGAAGCTGACTGCCGCCGACGAGGCTCGGATCGCGGGGCTGGTGAAGAAAGCGGCGGGCTAACGCTCGACGCCGCCAACGGACTCCTGTAGTCGCCGGGCCAGCTGGGTGCGGGTCTTGACGTCCATCTTTCTGAACACTTTTCCACGGCTCGCGTGGGTCGGCGGTTGCGTACATCGCAGCCTCGAACGCCTCGTCGTACCGTCCTCTCCCGTTGGCCATCGCCCGGGCGCGCGCGCTCGCCGCGCGAGCGCGGAATCTGGCACCGGCATCCCGAGCCGGGTGAGTGCCTCGTCCAACATGGGCTAGCCGCCTCTCCTCTCCAGACGCTGCCGTCGCAATCGGCCGAGCCGCTCGCCGATCTGGCCCTCGAGGCCCTGGTCGCTGGGCTCGTAGTAGACCTTGCCGGCCAGGGCATCGGGCAGGTACTGCTGGTCGACATCGGCCTCGTCGAAGTCGTGGGGATAGAGGTACCCCTTCCCGTAGCCGAACTCGCGGGCGAGGCGCCGGTGCGCTGACGGCCGCAGGTGGAGCGGCACTGGCAATCGGCCGTGCTCCTCGACGTCGGCGAGGGCGCTGAAGTAGGCGGCTCCCGCACGGTTCGACTTCGGCGCCGACGCGATGTAGGCCGCGGCCTGGGCCAGCGCGTACTGGGCCTCCGGCAGGCCGATCATCTCCACTGCCTGCATGGCCGCCACCGCCACCTGCAGGGCGCGCGGATCGGCGTTGCCGACGTCCTCGGAGGCGGCGATCACGATCCGGCGCGCGATGAAGGTCGGGTCCTCCCCGGCCGCGATCATGCTGGCGCACCAGTAGAGGGCCGCATCCGGATCGTTGCCCCGCATGCTCTTGATGAAGGCCGATGCCGCCTCGTAGTGCTGGTCCCCCACCCGGTCGTAGGCGAGCAGCCGCTGCTGGGCCGCCTCGGCGATCGGCTCCCGGGCCAGGGCCGCCCCATCGGGCGCCACCGAGGCGGCGGCCTCCAGGATGTTGAGGGCCTGGCGGGCGTCGCCACCGGACAGGTCGAGGAGCGAGGCCATCCCCTCGTCGTCCAGGCTGACCCGGCCGGCAAGGCCATGCTCCTCGGCCAGCGCCCGCTCGACGATGACCCGCAGCTGCTCCTCGCTGAGCGGCTCGAGCCGGTAGACGCGGAGGCGGGAGAGAAGCGGCGAGTTGAGCTCGTAGTACGGGTTCTCGGTGGTCGCCCCGATGAGCACGATCGTCCCGTCCTCGACGTGCGGCAGGAGCGCGTCCTGCTGTGCCTTGTTGAACCGATGCAGCTCGTCGATGAACAGGACGGTGCGGCCGCCGGCCTCACGCAGGGACTTGGCGGCTGAGACCAGCTGGCGGATATCGGCCACCCCGCTGGTGACCGCCGAGATCTGACGCCAGGTGCCGCCCGACCGATCCGCCAGGAGCCGGGCGAGGGTCGTCTTGCCGGAGCCGGGCGGACCCCACAGGACCATGCTCGGCAGGTAGCCGGGCCGCACCACCTTGGTGAGCGCTCCCTCGTCTCCGACCAGGTGCGGCTGGCCGACGAAGGCCTCGAGCGTGCGCGGCCGCATGCGCGCGGCCAGCGGCGCGTCCGCGGCGGGCTCGTCGGCGAAGAGTGGGGTCGAGGGCTCAGCCTCGGATCGGCGCGGCATCGATCCCTTCCATCGGCCGATTATGATGCCGCCCATGGGCCAGAACCTGCGCATCCCCGGGCCGACGCCGATCCCGATGGCGGTGCGCGAGGCGCAGTCGGCGCCCATGATCGACCACCGCGGGACAGAGTTCGCGGCCATGCTGCGCGAGATCACCACGGGGATCGGGTCCCTGATTGGAACTGAGCAGGCCGATGTGCTCCTCCTGACCGGTTCGGGGAGTGGTGCCATGGAGGCGGCCATCGTCAACACCCTGTCGCCGGGAGACCGGGTGCTGGTGGTGACGATCGGCGCCTTCGGTGACCGCTTCGCCAAGATCGCGAGCGCGTTTGGAGCAGATGTCACCCGCTTCGAGGCCAACTGGGGAGCGGCCGCGGATCCCGCTGCCCTGGCGGAGCACCTGGCGAGCGCGAAGCCCTACCGCGCGGTGCTGCTGACCCACAACGAGACCTCCACCGGCGTCGCGAACCCTCTTCGTGAACTGGCAGCGGCGGTGCACGCCGCGCCCGGCGATCCGCTGGTGGTGGTCGACGGGATCAGCGGGCTGGGGGCGATCGAGTTCGAGATGGACGCCTGGGGGATCGACCTGGTGGTGAGCGCCAGCCAGAAGGCGTGGATGGGGTCGCCGGGAATCGCGATTGCGGTCGTCGGCCCGCGCGCGTGGGCGGCGGCGGAAGCTGCTCGCATGCCGCGCGCCTACTGGGATTTCGCCGAGGCGCGCCGCTGGGCGGAGAAAGGCCAGACCCCCTGGACGCCGGCCGTGAGCGTCCTCTTCGGCCTCCAGCTTGGGGTCCGGCTGCTGCGGGACGAGGGTCGCGAGCGGACCTGGGCTCGACACGCGGCGATCGCCGCCGGGGCGCAGGCCGGGCTCGAGGCGCTGGGCCTGACCCTGGTTGCCGCTCCGCAGGATCGATCCCACACCGTGACTGCCGCGTGGCTGCCCGACGGGCTGGAGTGGGGCCCATTCAACGCCGCGATGCGTGGCAAGGGGCTGATCGTGGCCGGCGGGCAGGCGGCGTGGACTGGGAAGATCATGCGATTCGGGCACATGGGCGACGTCGGCATCGGGGAGATGGCCGATGCGGTACGGGTCATGGGTGAGACCCTGGCCGAGTTCGGGCACGGAGCCGATGCGGCGGAAGCGGATCGGGCCACCCGCGAGGCCTTCGAGCAGGCCATGGCGGTCGCCGTTCCCTGAGGCTAGCGGCGAGTGCGCCTCGAGAAGAAAGCGTTGGCCCGTCGACGCAGCGCCAGCCAGACGAGCGGGAGGCGGAGCCGCTCCAGCGCGCGCTCCAGGCGGGCGATCGCCTCGGACGACATTGAGCGTCCCGAGTACGACTGCCAGACCTTGCCATCGGCGATGGTGCGAATCTCGGGGCGCCGGGTGGGCAGCTCGTCCTGGAGCCAGGTGGCGTACTCGTAGATCGTTTCGGACGGCGCGCGGCTGGCACCGGCCCGGCTGGCGGCGAAGGCGAGGCGCTGCCACTGGCGGTCGCCGGGTGCCATGAAGCGGAAGTAGCGCCGTCGGCGGAAGAGCCGCCAGAGGGCATACAGGGCCAGCGCCCCAAGCACCAGTGCGAAGACCAGGGCCGCCCCACCGCGGGCCTCGTCGGCGGGAGGCGTCTCGCCGGCCAGGTAGCCCCCGTCGACCGGGGCGAACGACGGCAGGCTGTTGATCTGCCCCAGGTTGCCCTCATCGGCAGGGCCGACTTGCCGGCTGCCGGGATCGATCCGCGTCACGATCGGCGGGACGATCCCGCTCCCTGTGGCGCGCGTCAGCGCGGGAATGCTCTTGGTCGCCTCGAAGCTCTGCCAGCCGTAGCCGGGGAAGTAGACCTCGGCCCAGGCGTGCGCGTTGCGCTCGCGGACCTGGTAGACCCCCGGCTTGGTCAGCTCGCCCGGGGCGTAGCCGACCGCGACGCGGGCCGGCAGGCCGATCGATCGGGCCATCACCGCCATCGCGGTGGCGTAGTACTCGCAGTAGCCGACACCGCCCTGCGGGTCGAAGAGGAAGAAGTCGACGAGGTCACGGTTCGGATCGGTTGGCAGCGGGGCGGTCGTGGCGTACCGGAAGCGGGGGCCATTGTGCAGATAGGCGGCCAGCGCCACCGCCTCGTGGTACGGATCGGTGGCGTGCGCGGCGTCCACGATGCTGCGTGCCAGCTCCTTGGTGCGGTCGGTCACCCCGGACGTGCCGAGGTAGGTGGAGACGATGTCTGTCGGATAGGCAGTCCCGGCACCGGCCAGCATCGCCTCGGTGGCGTCGGAGATCACCGCGGTGATCTGGTAGCCACGCCCGGGATCGAGCGACACCGCGGACTCAAGGCCGCCCAGCATCGCCTTCCCCGTCGGCTCTCGCACGACCACCGGCAGAAGGGCGACCGTCGGGAAGCCGGGGCTGAATACGTTCCGACCTACCGAGTGCTGGATCTCGACGGCGACCGTCTCGGTGTGGAATGCGGTCGGATCCTTGGAGAGCGGCCGCTCCGACGTGTAGCCGGGGAAGATCCGGCCTCCTGCGGCCACCGTGCGCCGGCCGAGCGCACTCGAGTTCCAGCCGTGGCCGGTGTAGATGTCGTAGGTGATGGTCTCCATGTAGTAGCCCTTCTTCGACGCGACGGTCATCACCTCGGTGTCGCGGCTGAACCAGCTCCCGCGCACGGCGAACGAGGTGCCGAAGCCCTGGCCGCCCGGCAGGCGCGTCCCCGCGGGCGCGTTGAGCCCGCCGACCAGGTTGCTGAAGTCGTTGCGCATTTCGGTCCAGGCTCCGTCCAGGCTCCCCCACACGCTGGTCAGCGGAGCCGCGACGGCCACCGTGGTCAGGATCAAGGCGAGAGCGATGCTGCCGAAGATGAAGCCGAAGCCGCTGCGCAGCATCGATCCGTGGACGTCAGTGCTCTCCAGCACCTGGCGCAGCTTCCAGGTCTCCTCGCGCCCGATGAGCGCGTTCCGCAGCCAGAGGAGGAGGGCCGCGAGCGAGAAGGGCACGATGAAGAGGAGCAGGGGGGTCAAGGTGGCCGAGATGTTGATCACCATCGTGACCCCCACCAGCAGGATGGCGTCCAGAACCCGATGGTGGCGGTAGATGGCATAGGCGGCGATGAAGGCGGTGACCCAAATCAGGGCACCCAGCCCGATGGCGTAGGGCGACAGTTGCGTGGGCACCGCCGCGTCGACCACCAGGCGGATGAAGGTGATCGCCTCAGCGCGCAGGGCGAAGAGGCGGGCGAGCTGGTCGAGACGTGTGAAGTACTCGCCGCCGACTGCCCACAGGACCACCCCAGCACCGGCCAGCCCTGCGAGTGGCAGCGTGATCAGGACGCGCCAGCGGGTGATGCCCAGCAGCAGTCCGGCCAGCGACCCCCAGAAGGCGACCGGGACCACGAAGTCGTGCTGTGGGATCCATTGGGCGCTCTGCACCGACCAGCCGAGGCTGAGGAGCATCACGAAGAGGAAGACCCAGCTCAGCCAGCCCTCCCTCGGGAAGAGGAGACGGCGCAGCCGGTCAGGCACGGTTCCGCTCCCGCGACGCGGGCAGGCGGCGCCGGGCCGTCAGGGCGCCGGTCGGCGCACGGCCCAGCACCGTCGACAGGTTGTCGCCCGATCGCACCAGGTGGTAGGCGATGTCGTACTCGGCAAGCGCATGCCGCACGGCGGCCAGCTCGGCTCGGCTCTCACCGTCGTCGCGTCCCACGAAGCTGGCGCGATCGAGAAGCACGACCATGCTGCCGACACCCCGGCGGCGCAGCGAGGCGAGCGCGCGGACCCACTCCCGATCGGTCGACCCGGTGACGATGCAGAGGGTCATCCCGCGTCGCATCTGGGTCAGGGTGGCGACCACCACCTCGGCCAGGGGGCGGGAGCCATCGGCCTGCACGTTGGCCAGCAGGTTCAGGATCTTCTGCTCCACCCGGATTCCTCGGTCCGGGGTGAGGACCTGCTGCCGGCGGGCCGAGACAGTGATCCCGACGGCGCGATTCTCGGCAAGGGTCTGCACCGCGATCGAGGCGGCAGCGCTGACCCCGGTCTCCACCGATGCGTCCGGGCCCGAGCCGGCGTGCGCAGCGCGATCCAGGTCGAGCAGAAGCCACAGGTCGGCGGTCTGCTCCGGGTCGAACTCCTTGACCTGCAGCTCGCCGTGGCGCACCGAGCTGAGCCAGTGGATGCGGTTGATGGCATCGCCGTGCACGTACGGCCGGATCGTGCTGGCCAGCGGGGTGGCAGCCTCGAAGCGGCGCTTGGAGGGAGTCGTGCCGTCGACCGGCGAGGGCGGCAGCCGCCAGTGGGGCAGCAGGTAGATCCGCGGGAAGACGACCACCCAGGTCGGGCGCCCGACCACCATCTCGCTGGAGAAGAAGCCGAACGGGTCGCCGGTCCGCACCCGAAGCGCACCAAGGCGGTAGCTGCCGCGCCGGATCAGCTCGACCTTGCCGACCCACTGGCGCGTGGTCTTGGCGGCGATCCCGATGGCCCGGCCGGGGAGGGGGGCCGGCAGGGTCGAGTCATTCGAGAGCTCGACCCACGGCTTGGCCAGCGATGACTCGTTGTCGATCCGGTAGACCGACTCCAGCACGTCCCCCACCTGGGCGTGCGGATTGATGACCTGGTAGCCGGCCTTCAGTCCCTGCAGACCACGCCGGGCGTACCACCACGAGGCGGCCAGCAGGATGGCGAGGAGGTAGACCAGGAAGAAGAGGACCGAGATCCCGGTGCTGAAGGCGGCGACCACCAGCACCGTGCCGGCGAAGATGGTGAGCAGCCGCCCCGGAAGGCTGGCCATGGGAGACCCTATCGGGGACCGGCGGCCGCGCCGGTCATCTCGCCGATGGGAACCTGGGCCAGCAGCTCGCGCACGATCCCATCGGGGTCGACCTCGCGCAGCGATGCCTGGCTCTTGACGATGAGGCGGTGGGCCAGGACGGCCACCGCCAGCTGCTTGACGTCATCGGGGATGACATAGTCGCGCCCGTCCAGCGCGGCCAGCGCCTGCCCGGCACGGTACAGGTTGATCGAGCCGCGAGGAGAGGCACCGAGGTAGACGTCGGGGTGCTCGCGGGTTGCGGTCACCAGCCGGACGATGTACTCGGCCACGCCCTGGTCGACATAGATCTCCTTGAGCGCTGACTGCATCTCGCGCAGCTCCTCGAGGCTGAGCACCTGGCTCAGCTCCTCGATCGGGTGGCGCCGCTTCTGTTCGTCGAGGATGACGATCTCCTCCATGGCCTTTGGGTACCCAAGGCGAAGACGCAACATGAAGCGATCGAGTTGCGCCTCAGGCAGGGCAAAGGTTCCCTCGTACTCGATCGGGTTCTGGGTGGCGATCACCAGGAACGGGCTCGGCATCGGGTAGCTGACGCCATCGATCGTGGCCTGCCGCTCCTCCATGCACTCGAGCAGCGCGCTCTGGGTCTTGGGCGTGGCGCGGTTGATCT
>VBJX01000050.1 GCA_005879775.1 Chloroflexota bacterium | reverse complement strand
GCTGGAACCAGACCGGAGATCCATCCACCTTCATCGAGAAGCGGGACATCCTGCTCCGCCACTGCCAGGCGATCGGCCGCGACCCGGCTGAGATCGAGATCAGCGCCCAGTCATTCCTGCGCGACGGCGACCACGCGGCGATGCTCGAGACTGCCGCCGGATTCGCGGAGGCCGGCGCCGATCACCTGATCCTGATCATGCCGGCGTCCGACGGACCCGACGGGCTGCAGCTGCTGGCCGATCGTGTTGCAGCGCCGCTGCGCGAGCGCTTCGCCTGACCGATGCCGGACGGGACGCCGCGCGCGATCCTCCTGAGCATCGGGACCGAGATCCTGCTCGGCGAGATCGTCGACACCAACGCCGCTCACCTTGCCGCCAAGCTGGCTGGGCTGGGCGTGGACCTGCGCACCGTGCGCCAGCTGCCCGATGATCGGGCAGCGATCGCGGCCGCGTTCGCCGAGGCGCGTGACGCGGCGGACCTTGTCGTCGCCACCGGCGGCCTGGGACCGACCCACGACGACCTGACCCGGGAGGGGCTGGCCGCTGCGCTGGGAGAGGAGCTCGCGCCCGATCCGGCGCTCGAGTCGGAGCTCCGGCAGCGCTTCGCCGCCTACGGACCCATGCCGGCCTCGAACCTGCGGCAGGCGTTGCGCGTGCCATCGGCGGAGGCGCTTCCCAACCCCATCGGCTCGGCTCCCGGTTGGTGGGTCGACCGCGACGGCTCGGTGGTCGTGCTGCTGCCCGGGGTTCCCTCCGAGATGCGCCGCATGTGGAGCGATCAAGTGGTGCCGCGTCTGGAGGCGCACTTTGCGCTCAGTCCGCTCCACGTTCGCACTGTGAAGACCTTTGGGCTCGGAGAATCAGCGGTCGGTGAGGCTCTCGGCGAGCTCCTCGGCAGGCCAGGCGACGGGATCTCGGCCGGCATCTACGCGCGGGACGACGGAGTGCACCTGCGCTTTTCGACACGCGCTGATCCAGCACGCCTGGCATTTCCCCTCGCTCAGGCAGTTCGTCTTCTCGGCGACCACGTCTACGGAACCGATGAGGAGACTCTCGCCAAGGTGGCATTGCATGGGCTCGCGCAACACGGCTGTGGGTCGCTCGCCTCCGTCGAGTCCGGAACCGCGGGAGCGCTCCTTGCGATCCTCTCCGAGTGCCAGGCCCCGGACATTGCCTACGTCGGCGGACTGCTGGTCCCCGATCGCTCAGTCGCCGCAGCTGCCCCCACCGCCGACGCTGTGGTTCGCCTCGACCTCAAGTCGCAGGATGATCACGGCCGGAGCCGCGTCGAGGTCGCCATCGAGGGGGGTCGAGTGAGCCTGCCGCTCACCCGGACGCGGATTCACGGCAGCGGGCCGCAGCGCCAGCGGCGCGCGGCCTTCGCCGCCATGGATACCGTTCGCCGCGCATTCGGCTGACAGCGACGAGGCCCGCCAGCGGACCGGCGGGCCTCGTAGATCTGAGTGGGGTCTAGCCGCCTACGGGGTGACCTTCGCGATCGTGGTGCCCCAGTTGGCGAAGATCGTTCGCGTGCTCCCGCACGTGAAGCCGGTGTTCACGAACGTGCTGAGGCCACACGACTGGTTGATGGTCTCGGTGGCAAACCAGATGTTGCCTGACTCATCGGCGGTGGCGGCACTGTAATCGCCCCAACGCGCGATGCTGTGGTCGACCGGGTCGAGCGTGATGTAGCCGGTGAAGCCATCCTGCGGCCCGATGCCCCACGACACGACGTTGACGTCTCCGGTTCCGTCATTCGGGTCAAGCCAGGCGTAGGCGGCGCTCGGGAAATAGTCCTGCCCGAGCAGGGTGAACGCCACGAGCACGTCGCCGCTGGCGTTGGCCGCCACCGACGGGAAGACCACGTTGTCGTTCTGCACAGCCACGTAGCCATCCGCGCTGACGGAACCGCCAAGGGTCGAGCCACTCCATGAGGCAGCGACGTCGAACCAGGCAATTCCGGTGCGAATCGCCCCGGTCGGCGACTTCATGCGGGTGTTGAGGGCACCCCAGACATGACCGTTGAGGTAGATCGCCTGGTTCATGCGGTCATCGTTCGACTGCACCAGGCTGATCGGCAGGCTCGCCGGCCTCACGCCGAGGACGGAGCTTGCCAGCGATGTCTTGAGCAGCGCTCTGAGCGGCGCTGGCCCGGACCGCTGCTGGATCGCAGCCGGCAGGCCGTAGACCTCGCTGTCGAGGACCTTGACGTGCATGCTGAGCGCAGGGGTCGATGAGAGGCTTCCCGTGTTGGTGAGTGCCCAGAGGGCGATCCGATTGTCCAGGCCCCCGGTGAATTCGAGCGCCGAGAGGAAGTACTCGGTGCCGTTGTTCACCGATGCGGAAGATGCTCCCGCGGGCGTGGTCGTCGGCTGAAGGCTGTAGGCCTGACCCTCGGCCAGCGTCGGCTCGTTGAATGCCGTAAGGCTGGTGATCGAGTTGGCCTCCAGGCCCGCCTTGCTCATGGCGTACACGTTTGCGCCATTGAAGCCGGCGTTGTGGATGGGGAACTCGTTGGTGGTGATGTAGAACCCGTTGGCGTCAGCTCCGATCAAGGGCTGATCGCCATAGCACGGGCAGCTCGGGTGAGTCGGCGTGCCGTTCGTGCCGTCATCGGTCACGTCAAAGTTGAACAGATACCAGCCGAGGGTCGGATCGGCCGTCTGGCTCACAGCCAGATACTGATGCGCATGGTTGCCGAAGTCGCCAGAGGCGGAATCGACGTCGAGCTGCAGCACCGTCAGGAACCAGCGCTGGCTCGGTGCGTCGTAATAGCACTTCGGATCGCTGGTGAAGTCCCCGAAGACGAGCGGGTTGGAGCGGATGATCTCCGGGGCGAGGCCGAAGAACTGGTTGATCGGCTCCGCGGCGGTCAGGTTGGCGCCCGCATAGCTGCGAACCCGGACCACGGTGTTGACGGTTTCGAGCACGAAGTTGTTGCCGACGCACAGGCCCTGGTCAGGGGGCTCGAGACTGAACTGGGTGTTGGCATAAATGCCCGTGCCTGATGTGCGCTGCACGAAGTGATTGACGCCTGCGAAATTTGTGGTCGAACTGGTTGCATCCACGATGTCCTGCGGTGCAGGGCGCGGCACGTGCGCCGAGGGAACACGCGAGGCCTGGGTGTTGTTCTTGATGTACGGGTTAGCCGCGTCTGCCGCCAGCTCGGGGTCAGGGCGCACCTCGCCTGCGAGCGAGCTCGGCTCGATGGCCTTCGGCGCGCTGCCGGTGATCCGGGTCGTGCCAAGGTGCTGCACCTTCTGTAGAGCAGTGGTGCCGAGGCCGCTGGACTTGGCGGATACGGTGCCGGCCATGGCCGACAAGAGAAGGGCGAGGCTGGTCAGCACGACCAGCAGCCGGTGTGTTCTCAATGGTCTTCTCCAGAGCGAGTTGTCACGGGGAACATCGTGAGCAGCAGTCTCGTGAGATCGCCGGGATGGGCACCTCCTGGTCTGGGCGCTTCGCGCCGCAGGTTGCGGTCGGCTGGATGGCCGATGTCCGGGGGCTACGTGAGGGCTCCGACGATAATTCGCGGCCAGTTACGGCGCAACCGAGGCCCTTCGAGTTGTGGTGCGGCGGATCACCAGTGCCCGATGAGCCGCACGGCGGCTATCCGCACCTCGAACGTCCAGGACGCAGCCTCGCCGACGACATCTCCGTCAGCCTGGACAGGAACTGAGCGGCCATCAAGGCTGGCAAGGGTCACTAACGTGGCCTGCCTGCCCGGGGCCGATGGGCGCCGGTGGGCCAGCCAGCGCACCGATTCGACCGCCTGGCGTGCCAGCGGCCCCGGGTAGATGCGGACGGTCAGCTGGCCCCGATCCGGTCGGGCGCCAGGGTTCACGAGCAGTCCGCGACCGTAGTACGGGGTGGTGCTCGCGACGAGGACGGTGAGCGGGCCCTCGTACGCCGGCTCGCCGTCGATCTCCACCCGCACGCTGTGGCGGCGGAGGAGGTCGGGGATCGAGGAGGTGATCGCGCCCGCCCAGCCACGCAACCGGCGCGCACCCGCCTCCGCGTAGCGCCGCGCCACCACGGCATCCCAGCCGGCTCCCGCGAAGAGCGCCACGCGGCCGTCCACCGCCACCAGGTCGGTCGAGCGCGCCTCCCCGCTCGTCAGCAGGCCGGCGAGCGCGGCGGGATGCCGGGGCAGGCGAAGCAGGTGGGCAGTGGCATTGCCGAAGCCGGCGGGGATATGGCCGAGGGTCAGGTCGCGGCCGGCGACGGCGTTGAACGCCACTCCCAGCGACCCGTCACCGCCGGCGATGACCACGGTCCGGTACCCATCGAGGTGCTCGTCGATGAATGTCCTGAGCTCATCCGGGACGCGCGTGGCGATGACGTGCAGGTCCGCGTCGAGCGCCCGACGCGTCAGGGCAACGGCGCTCTGCACCCGAGCGCTGCGCGCCGAGGCGGCGCCCTCGTTGACGAAGATCGCCGCCGGCCCCTTGCGCTCGCTCATGTGAACGCGGCGGAGGTGGTGGCGGGCAGGGGAATTGGGAAGAAGGCGCGGCGGGCCCCCACCGCAGGCCGTTGCGTTAGCCGGCCCAGGTGGTTGCCCGCCGCGCCATCAACTAGAACCAGCGGGTCGTCACCATCTTCTTCGTGGTGTAGAACTCGACCCCGTCGCGCCCGGTGACGTGCAGGTCGCCGAAGAAGCTGTTGCGGCGCCCGCTGAACGGGAAGAAGGCCATCGGTGCGGAGACCCCGATGTTGACGCCCAGCATCCCCGCCGACGATCGGCGCTTGAACTCGCGCGCCGCCTTGCCTGAGCTGGTGAAGATCGAGCCGGCATTGCCATAGTCATTAGTGGTGCGCATCAGCTCGAGCGCGGAGTCGACCGAATCGGCCTTGAGGACCGAGAGGACCGGCCCAAAGAGCTCATCACGAGCCATTTCGGCGGCGGGGTCGATCTCCAGGATGGTGGGACCTACGAAGAAGCCCTTGGCCGGCGTCCCCTCGCGTCCGTCGCGCAGGAAGTGAGCCTCGCCGCTCGACACGCCGCGCTCGACGTAGCCCAGGATCCGCTGCCGGCTGTCGTCGCGAATGACCGGCCCCAGCTCGATCCCCTCATCGAGCCCAAAGCCCATGGTGATCCGATCCGCCCGCTCGACGAAGCGCGGCAGGAACTCATCGGCCGCCTTGCCGACCACGGTCATCACCGACCCGGCCAGGCAGCGCTGGCCGGCATTGCCGAATGCCGACTCGGTGATGTTCTCGATCGAGGGCTCCAGGACGGCATCGGGCATCACGATGATGTGGTTCTTGGCACCGCCCAGGGCCTGGACCCGCTTCCCGTGCTGGGCAGCGGTCTCGTACACGATGCGCGCCACCTTGGCCGAGCCGACGAAGCTGATGGCATCCACCTCGGGGTGGCTGCAGAGCTCGGTGACCGCCTCGGCGCCGCCGTGCACGATGTTGATCACGCCTGGCGGAAGCCCGATCTCGGCCAGGATCTCCACCGTGCGCAC
>VBJX01000049.1 GCA_005879775.1 Chloroflexota bacterium | reverse complement strand
GATCCCGCGCCGCACCTCGCCGGCCGAGTCGGCGTAGATCTTGCCGTTCTCCGTGGTGCACAGGCGGATCAGCTCCTCGCGATAGTCATTGAGCGCCTCGCGGAAGCGGAACATGTAGCCGGCCCGCTCCGGGACGGCCAGCTCGCTCCAGTCGGCGAAGGCAGCACGGGCGGCGCGGGCAGCGGCGTCCACGTCGGCCGCGGTGGACATCGGGACGCGGGCGAGGAGCTCCTCGGTGGCGGGGTTCGGCACGTCGAGCCAGTCGCTCGTGCGGGCGGGCACCCATTCGCCGCCGATGAAGTTCTT
>VBJX01000048.1:7511-14104 GCA_005879775.1 Chloroflexota bacterium | reverse complement strand
ACCACTCCGTTGTCTGCCCGGACGGTGACCATGTCGCCGGCGCGCACGTCGTCGATCGGGACGGGGTTGACCACCACCAGCGAGCCGATCCCGATCGCGGGCTGCATCGACGGCCCGCCGATCACGAACGTCGTCGCCAGATGCGTGACCAGCACGAGGGCGAGGAGCACGACCACGGCCGCCAGCCAGAGCGCAGTGATTGCCCAGCGGAGGGGGCGAACCAGGGTCCTCAGCATCTCGCTCCTCGTTGACGTGCAAAGGGAGGGCGCCGGCGGCTGCCGGACGGCCCTCCCTCCTTATCGAGCCCGATGCCTACGGGTTGCTGGCCGTCTGCTCGGCGTCGAAGGTGAAGGTCGTCGTCGTCGTCGCGCTCTGGTACGCGTTGCCGGTGCCCGATGGCAGGATCACGCGGAAGCAGAGGGTCTCGCTGGCGGCCGCGTTGAGGGTGCGGTCGCCCGCCTGCGCGCCTTGCGCCGAGCTTCCGAAGCCGGCGGTGCTGGCGCCCAGGACGGTCGCAGCGAGGACGCTGGTGCCGTCGAAGTCATTGCATGGGGTGCCAGGGGTCGTGACGTCGATCGTCTTGACCGTCAGCGTCAGCACTCCACGCAGGAGCTTGGTATCCGCATTGGTGCTCGCCGTGCTCATCGCGTAGCGCAGCTGCGAGGTGCCGATGTTGCTGACCAGGACATCGTCGGTGACCGTGTCCCCCGGCATCATGCCGCTGGTGGTCAGCGTCAGGCCGGCGATGGCGGTGCCATCGAGGTCGATCGATCCGGTCGAGAAGGTGGCGGCCACCGACTCCTGGTCGGTGAAGATGGCCAGGCTCAGCTGGCCGGCGCCAAGGCTGAGGGTCGCCAAGGTGGCGGCGAGCAGGGCGAAAAGCCGTCGCCGGCGGCGTCGCGAAGCCTTATCCGCGACGTAGCTGGTATCAGTTGTGTCCATTGGTTCTCCGTAAGCCGGGATGGTCCACCCCCGCGCGCGGGACAGTGGCTCCGTTCCACAGAGGCTCACGGCGGAACCAGGGGCATTGAACTGCCATCCCGAGCCGGGGCCTATGAGCCAGAAGGACTACGGGGGGGAGTACCGATGGCGCTCGTTGACATCGGTCAGTCGCGCCGGTACCGTCCGGCCCACCACATCAGTGCGCCGCAGGTGAAAGGAGCGAACTACCGATGACTGACTTCGCCATCGCGCGCTCCCGCCTGTCGGGGATCGCCTCGCGGTCCTGATCCGGCGTCGGGCGCGCTCCACCGCCCATTCGATCCCCTAGTGGAGATGCACCCGTGAAGCTCTCGCTGGTCCCTGCCGCGCGTGACCCTGTACCGCCGCTCCTCTCCGGCACGGTGCTGCGCGCCCGGAGCGGGTTCTACACCGTGCTCACTGACACTCAGGCCCTGGTCGAGTGTCGACTTCGCGGCCGCGTGAAGCAGGATCGCGGCGACTCGGACCTGGTCGTGATCGGCGACCGGGTGTCCTTGGCCATGGTTGAGGGCGGGGACGCGATGATCGAGACGGTCGAGGCTCGGCAGAGCCGCTTCAGCCGCCGCCAGCCGGGTCCACGCGGCGCGTGGAAGGAGGACATGATCGTCGCCAACCTCGACCAGGTCCTCGTCGTCTTCGCGTGCGCGGAGCCGATGCCCCACCCGCGCCTGATCGATCGCTTCCTGGTGGTGGCCGAGCACAACGAGATACAGGCCATGGTGGTGGCCAACAAGGTCGACCTGGTGGGCATGGTGGCGGCTCGTCAGATCTTCGGGCCGTACGAGTCGATCGGCTACGAGGTCCACTACGTCTCGGCGCGAGAGGGAATCGGGGTGGAAGCGCTCGCCGACCGCCTGGCGGGGCGGGTGAGCGTGGTCACCGGACCATCGGGCGTCGGAAAGTCGACCCTGCTGAATGCCATCCAGCCCGGCCTGCGCATCGAGACCGGGGCGGTGAGCGAGACGGTGCACAAGGGACGACACACGACCACCTCGGCTGAGCTGCATCGGCTCGGCGGGGCCGATGGCGGCTTCGTGGCCGACACTCCCGGGCTGCGCGAACTCGGCCTCTGGCAGATCCCGGATGAGGACCTGGCCTGGTGCTTCCCCGAGATGCGCCCTCACCTGGGCGGCTGCGGCTTCAACGACTGCCGCCACATCGGCGAGCCGCGCTGCGCCGTCCTGGCGGCGGTCGAAGCGGGAACCATCTCCGAGGACCGGCATGAAAGCTACCGGCGCCTGTTGCTGAAGGATCGCTGACCGCAGATTTGCCGCAGTCGGCGCAACCTAGAATCGGCCGACCGATGGAGATCGCACCCGCCGTCCACGCCGTCCGGCTGCTGAATGTCTACGCCTACCTCGTCTGTGAGCCGCAGATGACGCTGATCGATGCTGGCCTGATCGGCTCCGGAAGGCGTGTGGAACGCTACGCCCGCAGGCTGGGCCGCTCGATGGATGAGCTGCGCCGGATCGTCTGCACCCATGCGCATCCGGACCACATCGGTGGAGTACGCGAGTTGGCCGGCGACCGGGAGGTGGAGGTACTGATGCATCCAGCCGACCTGGCGGGGCTCGAGGTGACCCTGCGCGACGCGGTTGGCAACCGGAATCGCGGCCAGCTGATCGCCTACTTCACGCGGCACCCCGGCGAGGCGACTCCCATGGTCGAGGGAGACGTGCTGCCGATTCTCGGTGGGCTCCAGGTGGTGCACACCCCCGGCCACACGCCGGGCAGCGTCTGCCTCTACGCGCCACGCTTCAAGCTCCTCTTCGTCGGCGATGCGCTGCAGGTGATCCGCGGCAAGGAGACCATCGCCAGCCAGGTCTTCAGCGAGGACATCGCGGAGGCCCGTTCCAGCGTGGCGCGCATGGCGGAGCTCGATGTCGAGACGATCGCCTTCAGCCACTACCGGCCAGTCACCGACGGGGCGAACGGGATCCTGCGCACGCTTGCGCAGTCTGCGGCCAGCGCGGTGAGCAGCTGATGCGCAGGCCTTGTTCGGGCGTGAGGGAGGGCGCAGAATCCGCGCGCTCGCCCGCTGGCGACCCCTGGAGGAGTGGCGGTGGCAGCTGAGACCCTGGTCGAGATGCTGCGCGACGGTGCGTCGCGCTACGGCGATCGCCCCGCACTGCTGATCAAGCCCGGCTTCCGCACCCGGATCTGGAGCCATCGGGACCTGGCGGACCTCGCTCCACGCGTGGCGGGCATCCTCACCGCGCAAGGGCTGGAGCGTGGCGACCGGGTCCTGATCTGGGCGGTCAACCGCCCGGAGTGGGCGCTTGCCTTCTTCGGGGCCGTCTTCGCCGGCATCGTCCTGGTGCCGGTCGACATGCGCAGCCATCCGGACTTCGTGGCCAAGATCGCGCGGCGCACGCGGGCGAAGATGGTCCTTGCCTCGACGCAGACCAGGGCGCTGGCCGAGGGTCTCGGGCTGCCGGTGATGCTGATCGAGGCACTCCCCGATCTCGCGCGCGACGCTGCCCCGCTCCCGGAGCGTGAGATCGGCGCCGGCGACCTGGTGGAGGTGGTCTTCACCTCCGGGACGACCGGCGAGCCGAAGGGGGCGATGCTGACCCATGCCAACCTGATGGCCAACGCGACTGCCCTGCGCCAGGTCTTTCCCTTCCAGCGCGACGAGCGGCTCCTCTCGATCCTGCCCCTCTCGCACATGTTCGAGCAGACCTGCGGCCTGATCGCCCCGTTCCTGGCCGGCGCCTCGATCGTCTACCCGGTCAGTCGCCAGCCCGCCGTGCTGATGCGCACGTTCCGTGAATATCGGGTCACGATGCTGCTGATCGTGCCTGCCGGCCTGAAGCTGCTCGACGGCGCCATCGGCCGCAAGGTGGATGCTGCCGGCAAGCGAGCGTCATTCGAGCGGCTGCATCGGATCGCGCGTCACCTCCCACGGCCCTTGAAGCGGCTCCTCTTCCGACCAGTCCTGTCGCAGTTCGGCGGCCGCTTCCGGACCCTGGCGGTGGGTGCGGCCGCGCTCGAGGAGGACGTCGCCAACCGATGGGCCGACATGGGCTTCGACGTGCTCCAGGGCTACGGCGCCACCGAGCTCTCGCCGGCAGTCTCCTTCACGCGACCAGCCCGCAACAAGATCGGCACCGTGGGCGAGGCGGTCCCCGGCGTCGAGATCCGGATCGCCGCCGACGGGGAGGTCCTGGTGCGCGGCGCGAGCGTGTTCGCCGGGTACTGGGAGGACCCTGAGGCGACGGCCGCCGCCATCGACGCCGAGGGCTTCTATCACACCGGCGACATTGGCGCGCTGGACACGGATGGCTTCCTCACGCTGCGCGGCCGCAAGAAGGACATGCTCGCCATGCCCGACGGGACCAAGGTCTACCCCGAGGATATCGAGGCGGTCCTGCTGCACGACGGTCGCCTGCGGGATGCCGCGGTGGTCGGCTACCAGCCGCCGCGGGGGGAGCTGCGGGTGCAGGCGGTCCTGTTGCTCGACGATCCCGCACAGGCCGATGAGGTGGTGCGCGACGCGAACGCCCACCTGGGCGCCCACCAGCAGATTCGCGGGGTGACGATCTGGCCGGATGAAGACTTCCCGCGCACGCCCACCCTCAAGGTGAAGAAGCGGCTCGTGCTCGATCGGCTGGTGGCGCTCGAGAGCGGTGGCCCGCCAGCCGCTGACACGAATGGCGCAACCCCTGTCCCCTTGGCGACGCCCTCGGGTGTCGCAGGGATCGACGCCGCGGTGGCCAACCTGCCGGCCTCGTCGGTGCATTCCGAATCGCGCCTCTCGAGCGACCTGAACATGGACTCGCTGACGCGCGTGGAGCTCCTGGGAGTGATCGAAGAGGAGCTGGGAGCCTACATCGACGACGCCGAGCTCGATCCGGAGGCGACCGTCGCGCAGCTGACCGCCATGGTCGAGGCCGCGAAGGACGAGAAGCACGACACGGGGATCTTTGGCTGGCCGCTGAGCCCGGTGGTGCGAGCGATCGGCATCGGCTTCCAGGCCATCTTCATGGTCCCCGCGTTCTTCCTCGTCTACCGGGTGCGGGTGACCGGACGCGAGCACCTGGCGGGGGATCATCCTCACCCGCTTCCCACTCGGCTGGCGGTGGCATCTGGCCGTTGCGGCCGGGGCGGACGACATCTTCGGCAACCCGATTCGTGGCCTCGGCTCGGCTGTGATCGGCAACGCGTTTCCGCTGGCTCGCGAGGGCGCCATCCGGCGCAGCCTCGAGCTGCTCGGCGCCAGGCTCGATCGCGGCTTCTCGATCCTCATCTTCCCGGAGGGCAAGCTGACCGTCGGCGGCCCGACGCAGCCGTTCAAGTCGGGGACCGGGCTGATCGCCGTCGAGGGCGCCACGCCGGTGGTGCCGATGAAGCTCAAGGTCAATCGCATGTCTCGCCTGGACGCCGCCACGCCAGGGCTCCCCTGGCGCGGCGAGGTCGAGCTCGTCTTCGGGGAACCGATCCACTTCGCCTGGGACGCGGACCACGCCGCGGCAACGGATCGCCTGGAGGCAGCCGTCTCAGCGCTCTGAGCCAAACCGCAGTCTGGCCGCAGTCGTGCCTGCTAGGGTGGGCCAATGCTCCCGGTGCTGGCCCGCATCGGCCCGATCACGATCGGCACCCATGATTTCTTCACGATCCTCGGGCTGCTGGTCGGGCTGGCCCTCTACTACCGGGCCCTGCGCCGCGAGCGGATGCTCACTTCGCAGATCGTGCTCATCAGCGGTGCTGCGATCCTGGGCGGGGCGATCGGCGCGAGGCTGATCACCGGCTGGGAGGCGATCGACAACGTCCAGGCGGCAGGGCTGCCCATCACCTACGTGCTGACCCACGGGCCGAAGAGCATCATCGGCGGCCTGGCCGGCGGCTACCTCGGGATCGTCCTGAGCAAGCGCGCGCTCGGCTACACCCTCTCGACGGGCGACTACTACGCCGCGGCCATCCCGCTGGCCGGCGCCATCGGCCGGGTGGGATGCTTCCTGTCGGAGCTGCCGCTCGGGACCCCGACCGACCTGCCGTGGGGAATGACCGTCTCGCCGGTGGCCGCCGCGGCCTTCGCCCGCTGCCCCGGCTGCGAGGTGGCGATGCATCCCAGCATGCTCTACGAGATCGGCTTCCAGCTGGCCGCCTTCCTCCTCATCTGGCGTCGCGGGCCGCTGTTGC
Source organism: Chloroflexota bacterium (assembly GCA_005879775.1). GTDB lineage: Bacteria > Chloroflexota > Limnocylindria > QHBO01 > QHBO01 > CF-167. The sequence continues at coordinate 7,981 of VBJX01000048.1, read as the reverse complement.
CGGTGCGCGGCGACACGCTGAAGGCCTACCTGCTGGCCTACGGCCTGTTCCGCTTCGGGATCGAGTTCATCCGCGGCAACGAGGTGCAGGCCTTCGGCCTGACCGGACCCCAGCTGGTCCTTATCCCCCTCGTGGGGCTGCTGGTCATTCATTTCGCGCGGCAGTGGCGCAGGAATGCTTACCGCCTGCCCCAGCCGATTCCCGCTCTCTGTTAGGAGGACGACGCGGTGTCACCTGATGTGAATTCCGAGTCCGACCAGATACGGGACTACATCCAGGCCAACCAGCATGGGTATACGCGCGAAGCGATCCGGCGACAGCTCGTCGATGCCGGCCACGATCCCACGAGCGTGGATCTCGTCCTCGAGCAGCAATGGACGCAGGTGACAAACGGCATGGCCGGCAGGGGCCTGAGGGAGTTCGTGTGGACGCTTTTCTGGCTGGGAGGAATAGGGAGCGCGGTCGGGGCC
>VBJX01000048.1:0-7504 GCA_005879775.1 Chloroflexota bacterium | reverse complement strand
CCTACGCGGCGCTCTACCTCGTGATCGGCTTCGGCATCCGGTGGCTGGTCCGATGGGGCACTGCGCGTTTTGAACCGAGCAGTACCTGGGTGGTGCTCATCGGGATCATCCTGGTGCCGGCCTTTGGAGCGCTTGTTTATGGCAGTTGCGTAGCCGCAATTAGGCTGGCGGCCCCGGCCTGATCGATCGACGCTCGCAATGGGACTGGAGGAGAACGCATGGATCAGGGCATCGCTGACTACATTCGGACCAACCGCGAGAAGTACACGAAGGGGGCTATTCGAGATCAGCTCCTGGCCGCCGGCCACGATCAGGCGGCCATCGATGAGGCCTGGGAGGCGGTCGAGGCCGATGCTCCAGGAAACCCGCCCGAGCCCTCGCGAGCAGGCATCGTCATCTACGTGCTGGTCTGGTACGTGCTCGGCGCGCTGATCACCCTGCCGATCGCGCTCGGCGCCGGCCTGGTGTGGTTCATCGTGCTCTACCTCGTCGTCGGCGGCGTGGTCGCCTACCTCGTGACACGCATCCAGGTCGCCGGCGCCGGGTGGCTGCTGGCGGTCCCGCTGGTCCCGATCGCCTTCGCCCTCATCGCGTTCGGGACCTGCGTGGCCGCCTATTCGATCGGCGCCTAGGAGGATGCCGGTGACGCTTGCCCTGCGCCCCTACACCCCGCTGCGGATGGTGCTGACCGTCTGCGGCCAGTGCTTCAGCGAGGATCCCGATCGCGAGGTCGACTACGCCACCGACATCCTGCAGGGGAACCTGGTGCTGCAGGATGGATCGGTCTATCTGCGGCGTCATTGCCGGCGCGGTCATGGCGAGGTAGTGAGCCTCTACGACGAGGACCACGCGCTGTGGGAGTACCTCCAGCAGTGGCGCGTGCCGACCCGCGAGATCATCCCGGACACCCCGGACAACGTCATGCCGATCCCGATGGGCTACGCCAACGGGCTCGGGCGCCTGCAGACGCAGCACAGCTGCATTCTGCTGGTCGACGTAACCGAGCATTGCAACCTGAACTGCCCAACCTGCTTCGCCGCCTCGGGCACGAACGTGGGCCGATACGCGCGGCTGCCCCACATCCTGCGGACGCTCGACGCCTCGATCGAGCGGGAGGGCGGCAAGATCGATGTGCTGATGCTGTCGGGCGGGGAGCCGACGGTTCATCCGGAGATCGTCGAGATCATCGAAGCCGCCGTCGAGCGCAACGTCACCCGGGTCCTGCTCAACACCAATGGGATCCGGATCACGAAGGACGACCGCTTCCTCGACGCGCTGCACCGGCGACCCACCTGTTCCATCGCGGCGAGGACCTGCGCGCGATGAAGGCCGAGGCAATCAAGCGCCTGACCGACGCGCGCATCTTCACCACCCTGACCATGGTCGTGGCCCACGGCGTCAACGACCACGAGATCGGGGCGGTGGCCGATTTCGCCTTCGACACCGACTACATCGCCGGCGTCGCGTACCAGCCGGTCTTCGGTTCAGGCCGGGCGAACCCCATCGACCCGATGCGGCGGATGACCACCACCGGTGTGCTGAAGCGCCTCGGTCCGCAGACGAACGGGCGAGCCGATGCCTCCGATTTCATCGCCCTGCCCTGTAGCCACCCGGATTGCTGTGCCATCACCTACTTCGTGAAGGAGGACAACGGGGTCCATCGGTCCATCCCGAAGCTGGTGGGAATCGAGCGCCTCAAGTCCAACCTGTCGATCGTCGGCAACCGGATCGCCGCCGACGACCAGCTGTGGGACGCCCTCATCGGGATGATGAGCGAGACGACGACCATCAGCCGCCCCGAGCTGATCGACTACATCATCAACATCTGCGAGGCCTGCGACATCGGGATCGGCGGCTTCATCAAGGATGTCGGCCGCTACCTGGTGAAGGGGGAGCGTGCCGCGGAGCTGGTCGCGCTGCGCACCAAGCGCCTCAGCGTGAAGTCGTTCATGGACGCCTGGACCATGAACATCGAGCGCCTGCAGCAATGCTGCGTCCACGTCGGCTCGACTGATGGCGAGGAGGATCCGGTGCGGATCCCCTTCTGCGCCCGCCAGCTATTCGGCAACCTGCGGCGCCGCACCTCGGCCGGGCAGGTCGCCGCCCGTCAGCTGGTCGAGCTCGACGCCCTGATGGTCCGATCATGAGCGCCGGCACGCCGGCCCTTGATCCGATCAAGGCCTGGCTGGCCGCTCGTCCCCCGCTGACCCGGGCCCAGAAGTACGACCGATTGGCGTTCACCTTCTGCAAGATGGGGACGGTGGGGCTGATCGCCTGGCTGCTCACCCCACCGGTCTTCGTGCTCGCCGTGGCGCTCGTCGCCATCGGCCTCTACGGCAAGGCGGTTGCGCTGGGAATCACCCGTAGCCAGTGCATCCTGCGCAGGCCGCTGCTGATCATGGGCTTCTGGGCCGCAGTGGCTGCGGCGGATGCCACCTGGCTCATCCTCTGGTAGGTGACGTGCGGGCGCCTCCATGTCGCCGCTAGGCACCGCCTCGCGGCCTGGGCCAGCCGGCGCGCGTAACGCTCGCCAATCGGCAGCGCGTCCTTCGGGCTGTTCCGACCGCATGCCGGGAGGCCCGCTGCCACACGATCGTCCACCACCACTCTGACGGGGATCTCAACCGCTAGAGGATCCCCCGATCGTGGAAGGCCTGCCAGACCTTGTTGGCTGCCACTGAGCCGTACAGGTTCTGTGCCGCGGCGACGGTTCTGGTGGCAAGCACCGGCATGTTCGTCCCCTTCCAGCCGAATTGGGCCAGCAGGATCGCCGTGTCAGCCTGTACGTGGCCTAGAGCGATCCGGATGCTCCACAGCGCCTGCGACCAGATCTCTCCGTCGTGGTGGACCCGCCCGTTGAGGTCGTCGGGGTAGGTCAGGTCGGCGTCAAGGCGGCGCAGGCAGTGCTGTGGGCCAGGGGTGTAGCTGACCGAATCCCAGTCCGCGATGCAGGCGGGATCGTCCTGGAGCCCGGCCACCACCTCGGACACGTCCGCGGCCCAGTAGTCACCGAACCCCTCGCTGATGGATCCTGCCTCGGTCGAGCTGAAGAAGAGCGCCGACTGGCTGAAATGGATCTGGTGGCCATATTCGTGCAGGATCACCTCGGCATCCTCTGCGTCATCGACGCCGCCCTTGCCGAAGACCATCTGGTCCTTCGGCTTGTCGGACGCGAACGAGTTGTCGACTCCCCACTGGTCGATCCTGACCGACTGGGGGTTGTCATTGATGCCCTGGTACGGGCCACCGGCCCCGAACCCGAGGGACTGCAGGTAAAGCTGTGACTGGGTGACCCAGTAGTAGGCCATCACCTGCTCGAAGCGATCGTCGTGGCGGGTGTAGTAGTAGGTGCCATCGGTCTCGAACGCACCCTTGCCCGTCTGGTTGACGACGCACGCCCAGGCCCCGCACAGGTTCCCCGAGCCGTCGAGGTTGGTGAGGGTGACGGTCACGCGTTGGCTGTTGAGTGCTGCGTAATCGGCATCCTTGCGATCGGTCAGCGCCAGGTTGCCGCTGGTCACCACCGGGTTCGGGAAGAAGACCTTGGCCAGGGCGGTGATCCCGCCACCGTTGAACGGGGCGGCGGAGGCAGCGGTCGGGGCGAACGCAAGCGAGGCGAGCGTGGCAAGCACAACCAGAACGCGCCAGGCGCGTGATCGGGGCATCTCATCTCCTCCGCAGGATCGATGTCAGAGATCTCGACGGTACGCGCCGCCCCGCCCCCTCGTCAACGAGGACGCGGCCGGTCCTGGTGCCGGCTCGCAACGCGGAGACGGCTCTTCGCAAGCGTGACTCAACCGCGTATGCTCGGGCCGGCACGCACCCAGGGAGACGAAGCGCCAGTGGCCCGTGACGAGAAGCTCGACCTGCTGTATCGGATCCCCCTCTTTGCCAGTCTCGACAAGCACAAGATCGCGCGCGTCGGCGAGCTCACCGAGGAGGTCGAGGTCCCGGCCGGCAAAGTCCTCATCCGACAGGGAGATGCCGGCGGCGACCTGATGGTGCTGGTCAGCGGCCAGGTGGCCATCGAGCGCGACGGCGTGCGGGTGACGACCCTGGGGCCCGGCGATTTCTTCGGGGAGATCTCGCTCATCGATGGGCGGCCGCGCACCGCGACGGTGACCACGGAGACGGCGAGCAGGCTCCTTGTCGTATCGCACCGCGAGTTCCATGCGCTGATGGACCAGATCCCGGAGGTCGCGGCTCAGATCCTGCATGCGCTGGCCGACCGGGTCCGCAAGCTGGACCCCAGGGAGACCCACTAGCGGCGCGCTAGAATGGCGCCCTTCCAGGCGGGAGTAGCTCAGCTGGCAGAGCGCCACCTTCCCAAGGTGGATGTCGCGGGTTCGAATCCCGTCTCCCGCTCCAGCCCTCCCATCTGCCCCGTCGCCGTCTAGCCGAGCACCGCCAGGGGCAGCATGCCGGCCACCTTCAGCAGGGTCGGGTGTGCCTCGAAGCGGACCAGCCTGTGCGCCAGCCGGTGCGACGTGGCGTGCGTCCCGAACCAGACCGGCTTGGGCCAGGCCCGAAATGGGGCGCGGATGACCGTCTTCTCGGACCGAGAGAACATCAAGGTGTTGTGCACCACATCGGTCCCTGAACCGATCTGGCTGCGGGTGTGGCCCGGATAGGCTCCCCACGGCGTGGTCCCCAGCGCATAGCCGAGCGTGGACCAATGGTTGACCGATACGGTCCCGTAGTGGAGGTTCACGATGGCGCGCTCGACCGCCTCCGCAGTGGCGGCGTCGCGGAGGGAATCGGGATGCACGATCAGGGTCGCGTTCAGCGTGCCCCACACCGACTCGTTGGCGAACGCGACCGCACGGTCCACGAAGTCAGCCGCGCCCTCGGACGGTAACGGCACCTCGCCGAAGAGGCCGCAGAAGGCCTCGGTCGTGAAGCAGGGATCGTCGGTCCGACGCGGATCGAGATCCGAGATGAGCCCCCACGGCAGCCGATCTCCCTGGCGGTCCCCGTAGAGCTCGGCCTCCGGGTGGGCCGCCACGAACTGGTCGAAGCGTTCGGCGGCGCCGGGGTAGTAGGCCGCCCGCGGGTGGATCTCCCGGAGACGGCCGCGAATCGCCTCGAGCAGCCGATGTCGCTGGCGCCAGCCCGCGGGCGTGATGAGCAGGCGCGCGGTGGTGCAGTTGAACCCCGCGTTGTTGGTGAGCATGGTCGCGATGTTGTCGGCGTGATAGGCGATCTGCGGCTCGCTCCATCGGCCGGGAGTCACGATGACCGGGGTCAGGTTGCCCAGCTCGGCGCTGAACGGCTTGTCCAGGATTGGCTCGTCGCGCAGGCGTCGCTCCTCCCCCGCCGGGCCGTGGCCGAAGGCGATCGACTCGTAGGTGCGGTAGGACCCGGTGATGTGCACCTCGTCGACGCCCGGATGGTTGGCCAGGTAGGCACCTTCCCTGGCGCCGCCGGGGACGATGCGCAGGAAGCCGTCGCGCAGGAGTGGCCGCAACCCCTGCTCCAGGATGGGCGCCAGGTAGCCGAGGGCGGGATGGGTCTTCAGGATCACGACCCGATTGGTGACGAAGAGCTTGTAGAGCACATCCAGCGGGGCGATCGAGGTCACGTTTCCACCGCCGAGGACGAGGCAGACGCCTCCCCCGTCCGGATGCCGGTACGCGACCGCCTGGGTTTCCGGCAGGTCGCCGATCTCAACGCCCGGTTGCATCCAGACCTCAGCGCTCACGCCGGGAAAGAGGAGCCGATCGAAGACGTCTGCCGGCACGACCTGGGCGGCGACCCGCCCATCTGGGAGCTGGGTCACCGGTCCCGGGATGCGTGGCACACCCCGAGCGGCGATGTCGAGCAGTGCCTGTCGATGCAGCCGCAGGTGGCGCAGCGTGATGTACGGGCCGGACAGGATCTCCTCGGCGACTGCCCGGTCCTTCGGCGCGAGCCCATCCGCCGCCGCAGCCGCCTGCGCCCATCGCTCGGCGACGCCGGCGACACTCTGGATCAGCTCAGCAAGGAGGCCGGCGCGCTCCCGGGGTGGGACCTTGACCCATGCCGCCCGGCGAGCGCCGAGCTCGGCAACGGCGGCGTCCAGCTCGAGCAGGCTGGCGCTCGGGGCGTCGGCTACATGCTGAATCGGGGGCGTGGCGGTCGCGATCGAACGATGCTATGGGGTGCCGAGGATCTCCGCCACCCCACTTGCGAGGCTCCGACCCGATGCTCAGGCGGCGTACAGGTTCGAGAAGGGGTCGGCGGCCAGCAGCTCGAGGTCGATCGGCTCCATGCTGACCAGTGGGTGAGGCATGGCGAGCAGATAGCCCTGGCCACCGCCAAAGCCGAGCGACCGGACCACCTCGAGCTGCTCACGCGTTTCGATGCCCTCCGCCACGAGGACCATGTGCCCGCGATCGCTCATGTCGCGCAGCGCCTGCAGGACGGCCAGCGTCGAATCGCGCAGCACGCCTCCCTGCACCAGCGAGAGATCCACCTTGACGATGTCGAAGCGCACCTCGCTCAGGAGGCGGAGTCCGGCATGGCCGGCACCGACATCGTCCGCCGCGATCCGCATCCCCGCCGAGCGGCAGGCCTCGAGGTTGCTCCGCAGCCGGTCGAGGTCGTGGATCGCCTCCCGCTCGGTCAGCTCGAGCACCACCTGGGTCGGCAGGATTCCGTGGGGCGCCAGGCGGGTGAGCAGCTCGGAGATCCGAAACTGCTCGGTCTCCAGGGTCCGGGGAGAGATGTTGATCGCGATGTACTGCCCGGTCAGGTCGCGAGGCGCACTGGAGGCCACGACCTCGACGCAGGCCATGTCCAGCTCCACCGTGCGGTCAGTGACCTCGGCCGCCATGAACAGGCTCTCGACGTCGCGGAAGCCGCAGCTTTCGGCAGGTCTCACGAGGCCTTCGAACCCGATCGGCTCGCCGCTGCGCAGGTCATAGATCGGCTGGAAGACCGCGGCGAGCGCCTTGTCGCGGGCCACGTCGGCAACGGCGGCGGCCAGCTCCGGCGTGGAGCGGGTGTCCGAGATGACGCTGTGGCGCTCAGGATCGAAGATCTGCACATCGGTCCGGCCGTGGCGCTTTGACCAGTCGAGGGCGGCATCCGCGTTGCGGCGGAGGCGACCCGAATCAGGGCTCGGCAGCGGGAAGGTCGAGATCCCGGCCGAGAACGAGAAGGAAGGCATCGCAGAGTGCTCCGTCTCGTCAGCGAGCGCCTTGACCAGCAGGCGCCGGACGATGACCAGGCCCTCTTCACCATCGGTGTGCGGCATGAGGAGGGCGAACTCGTCGCCACCGACGCGGAAGCCACGGTCCGCGGCTCGAACGCTGGTCGAGATGAGCCTGCCCATCGACGCCAGGATGCCGTCACCGCCGGCGTGGCCATGCTCCTCGTTGACCCGCTTCAGATCGTCGAGGTCGATCAGCGCCAGGCTCAGCGGATAGCCGTGGCGGTTCGCTCCTTCGATCTGGCGCACGAGCTCTTCCTGGAACGCGCGGTGATTGCCCAACGAGGTGAGGGGATCGAGGAGCGCGTCACT
>VBJX01000047.1:4850-12279 GCA_005879775.1 Chloroflexota bacterium | reverse complement strand
CTCGAAGATCTCGCGCTGGCTCTTGCTGCTCATGTACTCGCCGGCCGCCATGCTGAAGATTCCCGCCAACCCGGCCGCGATCCCGGCGATCAGGACGGGGAAGCGCTCCGCGGAGGCGCCTGCCACGGTGCTCACCACCGCCAGGGTGCTGACCAGCCCATCCTGGGCCCCGAAGATCGCCTCTCGGATCTCTCCCAGCAGGCTCGCCTTGCGGCGCTCCTCGGTGAGGTGCGCACGGAGCCATTCGGGATCGAAATCGGCAGCAGGCGTTCCGGCGGGCGGAGACTGCAGGGCGTCCATGCCATGATCGTAGCCGAGGGCCAGCGGGAACGCGCCCGCCGCCTTGAACGTCTGGCAGGCACCACGGCTAGAAGGAATAGAGGAATGACTCGACGCATTCGTCGCGCTACCCGCGCACCGATGTTGGTGATGGGCGTGCTGGCCGTCGCCATCACGCTGGCCGCGTGCGGTGCCGCCGCCCAAAAGTTCGCAAATGTCGGCAACGACCTCCAGGCAGGAGGCGAACGAGCAGTTCCGGCCGCTGGGGCCTATCAACCGTTCGCCGTGCCGTCGGCGGCCGCCTCTGCCGTTTCGGCAGCGGCTCAGAGCGATCAGCGACAGATCGTCAAGACCGGCGAGGTCACCATCGAGGTGACGAGCGTGCCGACGTCCGTCGGCAAGGTCCGCGCCCTGGCGGTCTCCCTCGGCGGCTACGTCGGCGATTCGCAGTCAGGCACGGGAACGGATCCCGCAACCCTCACCCTGCGCATTCCCGCTGACCGCTTCGACGACGCGCTGGCAGAGCTGCACAAGCTTCCCGGCGATGTGGTCAGCGAGGCGACCCGCGAGCAGGACGTCACCTCGGCCATCGTCGACCTGAATGCACGGCTCACGAACCTGGAGGCGTCAGAGGTCCAATATCGGGCCTTGCTGGCCAAGGCCGTGAAGGTCGAGGACATCCTGGCGATCCAGGACCACCTCGATTCGGTCCGGGGGCAGATCGAGGAGCTGAAGGCCCAGCTCAAGGAGGTGAGCCAGCTCGCGGCCCTCTCGACGCTGACCGTCACCCTCAGCCCCGGGGCGGTGGTCACCGACGCTGTGGCGGCCCTGGTGAACGTGGCGCAGAACGTGGGGAACGGGGCGATCTGGTTCGCGATCGTCTGGCTCCCGGTGCTTGTCGTGCTGGGGATCGTGCTCCTGCTGGTGCGGCGCTTCGTGCCGGTGCTCTGGCCGTGGGCCCGCAGCCCGAAGCAGGAAGGCTAGGTCCGCCGGGATCCCACGATCCTCCAGGCCAGCGGCAGGAGGCCGGCGGCGACGGCGATCTTGATCAGGTCCCAGGGGACGAAATCGAGCGCGCCGAGCCGGATGGCGGTGGCCAGGTCGAGCCCGGTCACCGCGATCAGCACCGGCACGCCGACCGCGTAGATGACCAGGTTGCCGAGCACCATGAGGCCGATCGTCGAGGTCGGGGACCGATCCCAGCGGCGCTCCGCCAGCCAGCCGACCAGCCCGCCGGCCAGGATGAAGCCACCCAGGTAGCCGGCGCTGGCGCTCAGCGCCCCCTCAGTGGTGAGGCCCGACGAGCCGCCCGCGAAGACCCCCAGGCCGGCGGCCCCGGCAGCGACATAGAGGAGCATCGAGGCCAGCCCCAGCCGTGAGCCCAGCACGGTTCCGACCAGCAGGACGGCGCCCGTCTGCAGGGTGTACGGAACATGCGGGTTCCACGGCGCGAACCACACGATCTGGGCGGAGATGGCAGTCAGAGCGGCGCCGCCGACGACCAGCAGCGCCGCGCGCAGCCAGCGCGCCGCGTCGGTGGGGCCGAGGGCGGGGACGGTGACATCGGCCAGGGTTGCAGCCCGGCTGGTCATGGGCGTGACTCCTCGTGCGAAAAGGCCTGCTCCAGTCAGCGATGGTACCGCGCCGATCACGATCGATGCCGGCTGCCTGCGGTACACTGGGGCGGTCCTTTAAGGCCGGCACTGCGATGCCGGAAAGGAGCGCCATGACGGCTGTACCGCGAACCGAACGCACGACGCCTCCCGCCACGGAGCGGCCGGCGTCGTTTTTGTTTCCCGATGGGCTCCTCGCTCTGGAGGGCGGCAGTGTTCGTCGAGGGCGGCTGCGGGGCGCAGCGGTCCCGGCCGAGGGAGACCTGATCTTCACCACCGCGGCCACCGGCTGGGGCGAGATCCTGACCGATCCCTCCTACGCCGGACAGATCGTGGTGCTCACCCACCCGATGGCCGGCAGCTACCGGATCAGCGGCGACGAGATGGAATCGAGCAGGGTCCACGCCCGGGCTCTTGTCGTCACCCGGCTGATCACCCCTCCCGCCGGTCCGGGGCGATCACTCGAAGAGATGCTCACCGAGGCAGGGATCCCGGCGCTCGAGGGGATCGACACCCGGGCCCTGACCCTGGAGCTGCGCGGCGGTGCCGCCCGGCGCGCTGTGATCCGCGGCGTCGCAGCGGACGCCGACGCGGGTCTCAAGGCGGTCGAGGAGGCCCGCAGCAGCGCGACGTGGGAGTCGGTCGACCACGTCGCCGGCGTCTCGACGCCGTGCCCCTGGGTCATGCCGGCGATCGGGGAGCGCCGTGCCCGCGCCGTCCTCGTCGACTACGGGGTCAAGGGCTCACTCCTGCGCGCGTTGGCGACGCGCGGCCTGGAGCTGACCGTGCTGCCTCATGACGCCAGCGCGGATGACGTCGCCGCCGCCGAGCCGGAGCTGGTGATCCTCTCTCCCGGACCCGGTGACCCGGCTCGCATGGCGTCGCAGATCGCCACCGTCGCGCAGCTGGCGACGAGGGCCATCGGCGGTGGCCCGCGGATCCTGGGCATCTGCCTCGGCCACCAGCTCCTCGCCCTCGCTGCCGGCGCGAGGACCCAGCGCCTGGCGGTCGGCCATCACGGCGGCAACCATGCGGTGCTGGAGCTGTCGAGCGGACGCGTCGACATCGGCGCCCACAACCACGAGGTCACCGTACTGGACGGTCCCGAGCTGATCGCCGCGGACTATGCAGTCAGCCACCGCGACCTCAACGACGGGACCGTCGAGGGACTGGCTCACGCCTCGGGCCGGATTGCATCGGTCCAGTTCCACCCCGAGGGTGCTCCCGGCCCGATCGATGCCGCCCGCGTCTTCGACGTTGCGCTCGCCGGCGCCATCTCGTGACCGCGCCCCGCCGCGTGCTGGTGATCGGCTCCGGACCGATCGTCATCGGCCAGGCCGCCGAGTTCGACTACGCCGGGGTGCAGGCCTGCCTGGCGCTGCGCGGCGAGGGGGTCGAGACCGTCCTCGTCAACTCGAACCCGGCGACGGTGATGACCGATCCCGACGTGGGCGGCACGGTCGTCATCGGGCCCCTGACGGTCGAGCACCTGACCGCCGTCATCGAGGAGCATCGCCCGGACGCCCTGCTTCCAACCCTGGGCGGGCAGACGGGGCTGAACCTGGCGGTGGCCCTGGACGATGCCGGAGTGCTCGAGCGCAGCGGGGTTCGGGTGCTGGGCACCCCGCTGGCCGCCGTCCGCGCGGCGGAGGATCGCGGCGGATTCCGGGCGCTGGTGACCGGTATCGGTGAGCCGGTTCCAGAGAGCGCGGTGGTCGAGACGGTCGAGGACGGGCTGCGGTTCGTCGAGCACCTCGGGGGCCCGGTGGTGGTCCGCCCGGCCTTCACGCTGGGCGGCGGGGGCGGAGGGTTCGCGGCCACGCTCGCCGAGGCACGCGAACGGATCGCGCATGGGCTGAAGGCCAGTCCCATCGGGCAGGTCCTGGTCGAGCGCTCGCTGCTGGGCTGGTACGAGATCGAGTTCGAGGTCCTGCGCGACGCGGCCGACACCACGATCGCCATCTGCGGCATGGAGAACCTGGACCCGATGGGCGTCCACACCGGTGACAGCATCGTGGTGGCGCCGATCCAGACCCTCCCCGACCCGGTCGTCCAGCGGTTGCGACGGTGTGCCCTCAAGATCGTGCGTGTCCTGCGCCTGGAGGGCGGCTGCAACGTCCAGCTGGCGGTGCGCCCCGATGGCGACGACTACCGCGTGATCGAAGTCAACCCCCGGGTCAGCCGCTCAAGTGCGTTGGCCAGCAAAGCGACCGGCTACCCGATCGCCAGGGTCGCGGCCCTTGTCGCCCTGGGCAAGCGGCTCGACGAGCTCCCCAACCCGGCGACCGGGATCGGGTCGGCGGCCTTCGAGCCGGCGGTCGACTACGTGGTCGTCAAGCTGCCCCGCTGGCCGTTCGACAAGTTCCCCGCCGCGGACCGCTCACTGGGGATCCAGATGAAGGCCACCGGCGAGGCGATGGCCATCGACCGCGAGTTCGGGCCGGCGCTCCTCAAGGCGATCCGCTCGGTCGAGCCGCGCGGGCGCGGCTGGTTGTGGGAGGACCCGGCCTGGGGCCTCTCGCATCGGGCTCAGGAAGATCTCGATGCGTTCCTGGCGCCGAGCGACACGCGCCTGTGGCGGATGGTGGCGCTGCTGCGCCACGGCTGGGCCGATGCCTCCGCTTTGAGCTCGATCACCGGGATTGCGCCATGGTTCACGGAGCGCCTGGCGGAGCTGGTCGAGACCGAGCGTGGCCTGGTTGGACGCCCGCTGCTCGATGCCAAGCGCGCAGGGTTCGGCGACGCCACGGTCGCCGAGATCGCCGGGGTCCCCCCGGTCGCGATCCGCCGCGCGCGGGTGCGAGCCGGGATCGCCCCCGCCTACCGCCGGGTGGACACCTGCGCCGGAGAGTTCCCGGCCGAGACGCCCTACTTCTACTCCTCGTACGCCGATGAGGAGGTGGCGCCGCTGGCGAACGGACGGAGCGTCATCGTGGTCGGCTCAGGCCCGATCCGGATCGGGCAGGGGATCGAGTTCGACTATTGCAGCGTGCGCGCCGCGTGGGCGATCCGGGCGATGGGCCTCGACGCTGTGGTGATCAACAACAACCCCGAGACGGTGAGCACCGACTACGACGCCTGCAGCCGTCTCTACTTCGAGCCGCTCGACATCGAGAGCGTGCTCGACGTCATCGACCACGAGCGCGCGCTCACCGGCGAGCCGCCACACGTGGTGCTCACCTTCGGCGGGCAGACCGCCATCGACCTGGCCAAGGAGCTCGCCTACGCCGATGTGCCGATCGCCGGGCTGACCGCGGAGGCGATCGAGCTGACCGAGGACCGCGAGCGATTCGCCGGCCTCCTCGACGAGCTGGGGATTGCCGGGCCGCGTGGCCAGCTTGCAGCCACCCCGGAGGAGCTGCGGGCGGCGATCGCGGAGATCGGGCTGCCGGTCATCGTGCGGCCCTCGTGGGTGATCGGGGGTCGGGGGATCGCGGTCCTGCGCTCGGATGCGGACGTGGCATCGCTGCTGGCCACCGAGATCGGATGGCCGTTGCGCGTCGACGAGATGGTGGAGGGGATCGAGCTGGACGTCGACGCGATCTGCGACGGTGTCGACTGGTGCGTGCCGGGCATCCTCGAGCAGCTCGATGCGCCTGGAGTCCATTCCGGCGACTCGGTGGCGGTCCTGCCCCCGCAGCGCCTCTCACGCCACGTGCAGGAGCGGGCCGCGGCGGTGGCCGGGCGCATCGCGCTGGCGCTCGGCCTGCGCGGCATCCTCAACGTCCAGATGATCGTCTCGGGGGAGCGCGTCACGGTCATCGAGGCCAACCCGCGCGCCAGTCGCACGGTGCCGATCGTGGCCAAGGCGCTCGGGCGGGACGTCGTGGCCGCAGCGGTGCGCTGCGCCCTCGGCGCCAGCCTGGCGGAGGTGGGCTGGCAGCCGGGCCTCGCTCCAGACGCGGCGCTGGTGGCCGTCAAGGCCCCGGTGGGGTCGCTCTGGCGGCTTCCGGGCGTGGATGCTGGGCTGGGGCCGGAGATGCGCTCCACCGGCGAGGTCCTCGGGCTGGCGCCGAGCTACCCAGAGGCGAGTGCCTTGGCGCTGGCCGCGGCGGCGGCGCATGCCCCTGCTGCGGAAAGTGGCTAGCGGCGACGGGCTAGCGGCGTCGGGACTGGGGCGTGGCTCGACGCAGGGTTGGATCGGCCATGCGGCGCCGAAGGTAGCCACCGTAGAAGCCGGCGAGCGAGCCGATGACCGCCTGCATCGTCCCGTTGACGGCAAGGAACTCGGCGATGGCGCTCGTGCTTCCTCCCTGTGAGGCGACCTGCGGACCCACGTAGAGGACGAAGAAGGGCGAGAAGATCGCGTAGCCGATCACCGAGGCCGTGAGCCCGTAGAGCCATGGTCGCTGCCAGCCGATCCAGCCCGCGGCGACGAGCGATCCGAACGAGACGAACGAGGCGATGGTGCCCGGGAGGGTCTGACCGTAGAGATAGGTGGAGATCCAGGCGGCGGCCCACACGACCCCCATCCCGGCGCCGGCGATCGGGTTGCGGGGGATCAGCCAGAGGCTCGAGACAAGGGCGCGCCAGCGGCCGGCGTAGTGGAAGCCGGCGAGGGGGTCGGGCTTGCCGGGGATCGGAGGAGCCGGGGGGAAGATGCGCTGCAGCAGTCCCGGCAGGGGAGCTCGTGCAGCTGTTGCCGCGTCATCGGTCTCCTGGTCGTCATCGGGCGCGCGACCCTGGGCGGCCAGTCGCGCGCGGCGTCTCGCCTCGGCACGGGCGGCAGTGTCGCGGTTCGATCTCTTCGACATCGGGCGGCGATTGTACGCGACGCTAAGCCCGGGCTAACCCGACGGTAAGCCGCTCCGGACCATCCTCTACGCCGACCTGCCCGCCTCCGCAGCCGAGGTGGTGTCGTGCATCCAGTGGTTCCCCGTCCTGCCGTGCGCCGCCCCGCGGCCGCGTTCATCTCCGTCGTCGTACTCCTCTTGGCCATCGGGCGGACGGCTGCCTTTCCGCTCAGCGCGCAGCTCGACGCGGGCAGCCTGTCGTTGCCTTCGCTGCCGACCGCTCATCTCGTCCTCAGCGAGGTGATGACCGGGGGCTCGAGCGCCTCGGACGAATTCATCGAGCTCTACAACCCAAGCGCCGGCACGCTTCCCCTCGACGGGCTCGAGGTCGTCTACGTGACGGCCAGCGGCGCCACGGTGACCCGCAAGGCGGCCTGGGCATCGGGTGCCGCGGGGATTCCCGCCGGGGGCCACCTGCTGCTTGCCAACGACGCGGGCGCCTTCCTGGCGCTCGCCGATGTTGCGTACGCGAGTGGGCTTGCGGCAACCGGCGGCAGCGTGGCGCTCCGCGTCCAGGGCGCCGCGACGGCGATCGACGCGGTTGGCTGGGGAACGGCGGCCAGCACCTGGCAAGAGCCGCCGGCCGCCCCCGCGCCGGCCGCCGGCAGCAGCCTGGAGCGACTGCCGGGCGGCAGCGCCGGATCGGGCCAGGACACCGATGCCAACGCCAGCGACTTCACGATTCGCTCGACTCCCGATCCGCAGAACAGCGCGTCTTCGCCGGTGCCGAGCGCGAGTCCGAGC
>VBJX01000047.1:0-4844 GCA_005879775.1 Chloroflexota bacterium | reverse complement strand
CCACCGCGACTCCCACGTCCACGCCCAGCCCGAGCGCGACGCCCAGCCCCACGGCTACGCCAACGGCCACCCCCACCTCGACACCGACGTCCACGCCCGCGCCGACCCCAACTCCAACGCCGATCTCGATCGCGTCCGCACGTGCAATGCCCGATGGCTCGACGGTGCTCGTCGAGGGAGTGACCATCACCGATCAGGCCTTTACCGATGGGGGCGGCTTCATCGACGACGGCAGCGGCGGCATCGCCGTCCTGCTCACCGACGGCACGTTCCCACGCGGCGTCCTGCTGCGGGTGACCGGCACGATCGACGATCGCTACTCGCAGCGGACCATCAGGAGTGACGCAGCGGGGATCGTCGTTCTGGGGAGCGCCACCGAGCCCCCAGCCCTCAGCAGCGCGACCGGACTGGTCAACGAGGCTCTCGAGGGCCGCCTCGTCCAGCTGAGCGGGCAGGTGACCAGCTCGCTCGACACGCTGACCACGGCCGTTGCCCTGGACCTCGACGACGGCAGCGGTCCGGCGCGCGTCGTGGTCGGCGACACAACCGGAGTCGACGCCAGCTCCTGGGCGCGCGGCGTTCGCCTCACCCTCATCGGGGTCGTCGGCCAGCGCGATTCGAGCGGGACCGGGACGGCCGGCTATCGGGTGCAGCCGCGCGACGCAGCGGACATCCTGGCCGTCGAGCCACCGGCGACCCCCAGCCCGACACCCTCTCCCGACCCGACCTCAAGCCCGTCGCCATCGCCCACGTCAACGTCCAGCGCCTCGCCGAGTCCCAGCCCTTCGCCGGGCAGCAGCGTGGTCTCGATCGCCACGGCTCGCGCGGCCGCCACCGGGGCTCGCCTGCGGATCCGCGGGGTGGTGACCGCCCAGTCGGGCCTCATCGACCCGGCGAGCGCGGTGGTGCAGGACCTGAGCGGGGCCATCCTCATCAGGATCGGCGCCGACGTGGGCACGCTGGCTCGCGGAGAGCTGGTGGAGCTTGACGGGGTGCGGTCCACGATGAGCGGGATGCTCAGCCTGCGCGTGTCAACAGCTCCGACCCATCTCGGAACCCAGTCGGAGCCGCCGGCCTTCCGTGGCGGCAGCGGCGTCCTGGGCGAGAGCCAGGAAGCGTGGCTGGTGGCCGTTCGTGGGGCCGTGGTCACCCCCGTCCTGCGCTCGACGGCCGGGACCGTTTCGTTCGGCCTGGACGATGGCAGCGGGCCGCTGCGCGTCTCCATCTCCCCGCGGTCGGGGATCGTCACCACCGCCATCATCCGCGGCGCATGGTTCGAGCTGCGCGGCGTGCTCGGGCAGGAGACCACCGGCCGCGAGCCGGAGCGTGGCTATCGGCTCTGGCCACGCGCACAGGCCGACATCGTGGCGGTTGGCGGCCCGCCCGGCTCGAGCTCATCACCCATTCCCAGCGCCAGCCCGTCCGGCGGACCAGTGCCGGTCCTCACCTGGCCAGGCTCCTCGGCGAGCCCCACGCCTGCTGGCCGCACGACCGGGCAGAGGGCCGCGGGCGACGTCCCGCAGCTGAGTGTCTCGCTACCGACTGCGAGTCCATCGGCGACGACCACCGCGGTAGCGGATACGCAGCAGGCCACCGCGGGCGACCTGACGAGAGCCGGAGCGCTGCTGGGCGGCGCGTTCGGCATGGCGCTCATCGCCGGCTATCTCGCCTGGCGCGGGCGCCGTCTGCGCCCGGATCCGGATCTGCCGTCCGAGGAGGCGACGGCCGACGACGGGCCGGGCGACGGGGTGATCGGGCCAGTTGAGCTCGTTCCACGCCTGGCGGTGGTGCCCCTGAGCACGCTCGGCACGCACGAGGAGCAGCGTATACTCCCGCCGATCTGACCCGCCACGCTCAAAACGAGGCAGCGACCGAGCACTTGACCGATCTTTCACAGGCTGATGCCCCACGCACAGGCAACCGCCAGTACCACATCGCCCTGGAGCGAGGCGAGCTGGCCGAATACATCCTGCTGGTGGGTGATCCGGACCGCGTGGCGAAGGTGTCGGAGCGCTGGGACGAGGTCGAGCTGCGGCGCAGCAATCGTGAGATCACCACCGCCACGGGAACCTACCGCGGTCAGCGGATCTCGGCGATGTCGACCGGGATGGGTCCCGACAACGTGGAGATCGTGCTGGCCGAGGTGATGGAGATCACCGATGCGGCCACGTTCATCCGCATCGGGTCGAGCGGCGCCCTGCAGCCGGAGATCGAGATCGGCGACCTGATCATCTCGCTCGGAGCGGTGCGGCTGGAGAACACCACCGACTACTACGTGCATCCCGGCTACCCCGCCATCGCCCACCGCGACGTGGTCTGGGCCCTCGAGTCGGCCTGCCGGGAGCTGGGCGTGCGCTATCACGTTGGGCTGACCGCGACCGCCCCCGGCTTTTACGCTCCGCAGGGAAGAGCGATGCGCACGCTCCCGGTTCGCTATCCTGAACTCGCGGAGGAGCTGCGGCGCCAGCGCGTCGCCAACCTCGAGATGGAGTCGTCGGCGCTCTTCGTGCTGGCGGGTCTGGCGGGGTTACGCGCAGGGACCGTATGCGCCGCTTATGCACAGCGAGTCACAGGCTTGTTCCTGGAGGGCGCGGCGAAGGAGGCCGCTGAGCAACGCTGCATCGATGCCGGACTGGCCGGCATCCACCTGCTCTGGGAGATCGACCATGCGCAAGCTGGCGATCCTCGGGCCCGGATCTCAGCCATGATGTCCGGGAAAGGCGGGGAGCCAGCACCGCAAACCGGCGCATGAGCCGGACATAGGAGGAAGTTCACCGATGGCGACCATGGCCTATTGCGTCAAGGACAAGATGAAGGTGGAGATGCAGGGCGCGCATCGCATCACCATGAAGAACGGCAAGCCGGCCTGGCAGGGCACTTGTCCGAAGTGCGGCACCAAGGTCTTCCGGATCGGCGCCTGAGCGTCCCCCGCTAGGGAGGCAACCCGGCCCATGGCAACCAACGCCTATTGCGTCAAGTGCAAGGCGAAGCGCGACATGAGTGGTGAGAAGAAGATCACCATGAAGAACGGCAAGCCGGCCACCGAGGGCACCTGTCCGGTGTGCGGCACGAAGATGTTCAAGATAGGCGTCTGACAGGCCACCATCGCCAGCAGCGACCGGTCGCGCGGATCGTAAGGTCCGCGCGACTACAATTGAGCCTCAGTGGATGAGGCAGCCAGCCAGCCGATCCTGGCGATCGACCTCGGCGGCACTCAGATCCGCGCCGCATACGTGAGCCCTGATCTCGCCCTGGCATGCCGTCGTGCCGGAAGGACAGACGATCGCGAGGGGCTGGAGGCGGTCGTCGAGCGGATCTGCAGCATCGCGGGGCGCGTGCGAGACGACGCACGCGAGGCGGGCCTGCCCGATCCCGTGGGGGTCGGCATCTCATCCCCGGGCCCTCTCGATCCCTGGCGAGGTGTCGTGACAGCGCCACCCAACCTTGCCGGCTGGGTCGACGTGCCGCTCGTCGAGCGGGTCGGCGACTACATCGGCCTGCCGACCTACCTGGAGCGCGACACGAACGTGGCGATCATGGCTGAATGGCGCCACGGAGCGGCGCAGGGTGCCGACGATGCAATCTACGTCACGGTCTCCACCGGCATCGGCGGCGGGATCGTGGTCGACGGGCGGCCGCTGATCGGCAAGGACGGGACCGCCGGCGAGATCGGGCACATGGTCGTCGAGCTGGACGGGCCGCTGTGCGGGGACGGGTGCCAGGGCCACGTGGAGGCCATCGCCTCGGGCACCGCCATCGCCCGCGAGGGGCGAGCCTTGCTGGCGGCAGGGAACGCGCCCCACCTGGCCACGCTCGCCGGTCCCACCGGTGAGGTCGATGCCGCGCTGGTGGGAGAGGCCGCCGACGCCGGCGATGAGGCCTGTCAATCGGTCCTGGCCCACGCCTGGACCGCCATCGGGGCCATGTGTGCCAGCCTGGTCAACGTCCTCAACCCGGAGGTGATCGTGCTCGGCGGCAGCATCGCGCTCAACCGACCGGAGCTGCAGGGCCGGGTCCGTGACGAGATCAACCGCCGCGCGTTTCCGACGCCCGCCCGCCGTGTCCGCGTGGAGATGGCACAGCACGCTGCCGACGTCTCGCTCATCGGCCTGCTGCCCATCGTCAACGCGCGCCTGCACGACCCGGCCTTCGCAAAGGAGCACCCGTGACCCGCATCGGCATCAACGGCTTCGGCCGCATCGGCCGCCAGACGCTCAAGGCGATCCTGCAGCGCCACCCCGACGAGCTGGAGGTCGTGGCCATCAACGACCTGGCACCCACCGCCACCAATGCCCACCTGTTCAAGTACGACTCGACCTATGGCCGCTTCCCCGGCGTGGTCAGCTCCGGCGAGGGCGAGATCATCATCGACGAGCACGTAGTCAGGGCCTTCAGCGAGCGTGATCCGGCGGCGCTGCCGTGGGGTGAGCTGGGGGTCGAGATCGTCGTCGAGTCGACCGGGATCTTCACCGATGCGGAGAAGGCGAAGGCGCACCTGGACGCCGGCGCCCGCAAGGTGATCATCAGCGCGCCGGCCAAGAACGAGGACGTGACCCTGGTTCTGGGGGTCAACGAGGGGGCCTACGATCCTGACCGCCATCACATCGTCTCCAATGCCAGCTGCACGACCAACGGCCTTGCGCTGCCGGCCAAGGTGATCTGGGACACGTTCGGGATCGAGCACGGCCTGATGACCACGATCCACTCGTATACCAATGACCAGAACGTGCTCGACGTGGTGCACAAGGACCTGCGCCGAGCCCGATCCGCGGGGCAGAACATCATCCCCACCACCACCGGTGCGGCCCGCGCCCTGGCGCTCGTCATTCCCGGCCTGAAGGGCA
>VBJX01000011.1 GCA_005879775.1 Chloroflexota bacterium | reverse complement strand
TGGATCACCACGGAACCCTGTGCGGATGGCACCGCTCCTCCTTCGGCTCTCGGCCGTTGTCAAGCCGCTTGCGCGGCCTCTATCGTACGTTCACAGATCATGGCGCCCCTCCCCGCACGAAAGCGATCGCAACTGCCGGACAGCGCCTTCGCCTACCTTGACGCAGGCGGGCGGCGGCGCCTGCCGATCCACGACGCCGCGCACGTGCGCAACGCGCTCGCCCGCTTCAACCAGGTCATCTTCGACGACGAGGCATCGCGCGAGCGGGCGCGCACGAAGCTGTTAAAGGCGGCCGCGAAGCACGGGATCGTGCCGATCGGTTTTATCACCGGCCAGCTCTCGTCGCGCGGCGCGCGCCGGCTGCCCTCCGGGTGGGTCACCTTCCTGCTGGCCGATGTCGAAGGCTCGACCGGGCTGGTCCGTCAGCTTGGCGACGGCTACGCGAGCTTCATCGCCGACCTGCGTCGCTTCCTGCGCCTCTCCGTCCGGCGCAGCGGGGGCCTCGAGGTGGACGCCCACGCCGATGAGTTCTTCGCCGTCTTCAAGCAGGCGCCCGCGGGGCTCGCCGCCGCCCTGGCGATCCAGCGCGACATGCGCAGGCAGGCATGGCCGCTCGGGGCCGCGGTGCGGATGCGGATCGGGCTGCACAGCGGACGCCCGACCCTGACCGAGAGCGGCTACGTCGGGCTGGCGGTGCACGCAGTGGCCAGGATCTCCGGGGCGGCCCACGGCGGCCAGATCGTCATGTCGCGCGCGACGTTTCGCAACCTGGATGGCCCGATGCCGGACGACGTCTCGTTCATCGAGCTCGGTCAGCATCGCCTCCATGGCCTGCCGGAGGCGGAGGCGATCTTCCAGGTGAGTGTCCCCGACCTGCCGGGTCGATTCCCGCCGCTGCGGACTTAGCCGAGGGCGCCGCGCGCGGTCTGCCGCCCGGCCCACTCGGAAGCGAGCATCGCGTAGATCAGCTCATCGGTCCAGTCGCCCTTGATCAGTTCGTTCTCGCGCAGATGCGCCTCGCGCCGCATGCCGAGCCGCTCCATGAAGCTGGCGGAGCGCGTATTGCGCGCATCGCAGCGACCGACGATCCGATGGAATCCGACCTCCTCGAACCCGATGCGGAGCACCACACTCATCGCCTCGAACGCATAGCCCTTCCCCTGGTGGTCCGGGTGCAGGACGAAGCCCATCTCCGCGGTGTTGTGCTCGCGGCTGACCCGCCACAGGCTGACGTCGCCGATCAGGGCGCCGTTCGCTTTCTCGATCGCCGCCAGCCGGAGGCCATCTCCTTCGCCATCGAAGCCGGTCAGCTTCGAGATCCGCTCGAGCATGACGCGCGCCTCGTCCCGTGACATCGGTCCCCAGTTGAGGTGGCGGGTGACCTCTTCGCGGCTCTGGATGTCGAACAAGGCTTCAAGGTCCTCCTCGGCGAACACGCGCAGCAGGAGCCGCTCGGTCGCCACGGGAAAGCTTGTCGATGCCATGGGCGAAGGGGCGCGCGGGTCAGCGAGCCGGGCCGAGCGCCCGGACCAGGCCCCGCGGCGCCCTGGCGCGCCAGGCGTCAGTGAGCACCTGCTCGAGCAGGACGAGATCGATCTCAGCCAGGCGGATCAGTACCGCGGGGTAGCCGTCGTAGTGCGGCTCGGTGAAGAAGACCTCCGGATCGAGCGCCAGGAGACCCTGTTTCTCGAGCTCATTGGCGACACGCACGGCGAGCACCGAGCTGTTCGGCACTCGCGGCTTCCGCGGGTCGATGCGCTCCATCCAGGGCCAGCAGAACTGCTTGCCACCCACGAAGAAACGCAGGCCGTCTGAGCCCTCGCTCGTCTCGGGGAGCGCAAGCGCCATGCGGCGAACGTCGGCGGGGTCAGCCATCGACGGATCGTAGCCGCCAGCTCATTCTTCGGCGCGAATGCCCTCCGCCTCGATCTCCCGCCTGAGGTTGCGCATGTCGCGGTAGTGCGCCTCGGCCAGGAGGCGGCGCAGCTCGGGGCCGCTCAGGCGTGCGAGCGGTCGGTAGCGGGGTTCAAGCGCGATTCGGGCGATTGCCCGATCGACCACGTATCGAACCCGCTCGACCTCGTCCACGGCACGATCCTAGCCCGCTGGGGCCTCGCACGGCGAGGCGTAGAGCAATAATCCAGTCATGACGAGCTTCATGGCCGATACGACC
Source organism: Chloroflexota bacterium (assembly GCA_005879775.1). Lineage (GTDB taxonomy): Bacteria > Chloroflexota > Limnocylindria > QHBO01 > QHBO01 > CF-167. The sequence continues at coordinate 18,115 of VBJX01000011.1, read as the reverse complement.
GCGCTCCTGGCGCGCACGCCGAAGGTGCTCCGTACGCTGCTCATCGGCCTGCCTGATTCGTGGACCGATACCCCTGATGTCGCCGATGGCTGGCGCCCGCGCGACGTGGTCGGCCACCTGATCACCGGCGAGGAGACCGATTGGATGGTCCGCACCCGGCGCATCCTCGACCACGGAACCTCGCGCGCCTTCGACCGCTTCGACCGCTTCGCGATGCTGGAACGCGATGCCGGCGTTCCGCTCGACGACCTGGTGGAGCGCTTCGCCGCGCTCCGCGCGGCCAACCTGGCGGCGCTGGGCGAGCTGGTGAGCGACGACGACCTCGATCGTCGCGGCCTCCATCCCTCGCTCGGCGAGGTCACACTGCGCGAGCTCGTGGCAACCTGGGCCGTTCATGACTTGGACCACATTGGCCAGGTCTATGCCGGGCTCGCCGGCTCGCATGACGCCGATGTCGGGCCGTGGAAGGAGTACCTGGGAATTCTGCTGCGGCGGGACGATCCCGCAGCAGTCGCCGGCTAGCCGGGTCGGGGGGCGATCACGGCGGCTCGAAAGCGGCGCAGATCATGCCGTAGTAGGTCGGGACCTCGAACGAGATCAGATCGGCCCGCCAGGCGTCGCCGGTGGCTCCAGCAAGCATGAGCAGCTGCCACCAACTGTCAGGCCGGGCGGCCTCCACGAGCAACGGATCAAGATCGAGGAGCGACCGGAGCCGGCCCTCGCGGACGGCGGAAACGATCTGCTCGTCGAGCTCCCCGGCACGGGGATGGAAGCCGTACGGGCCATCCGCACGGTAGGTGTGTGCGTGGTCGGCGCTGGCTACGAGCCCAACGCGCAGGCCGGAGCGGAGCGACGCATCGGCGATCGCGGTGCCGGCAGCAACGTGCTCAGCTAGCGGGCGGTCGCGGGCCGGCGCGATGACGACAACCGGCCAGGGAGGATCGCGCCGACCGCCGAGGTACCAGAGCGGGATGAGTGTCCCCCAGTCAAGGGGCATCACGGCGTCGGCGGCCACGTTGAGCCCAAAGCTCACGCCGGTCGCAGGAATGTCCGCCTCCTTCAGGACGTCGAGGACCTCAAGGGCGAGCTCGCGCGCCACGGGCATGTCGACGGCCACCGCTGGCAGGTCCTCGAGCATGCCCGCCACCCGGCCTGCCGTAACGACCGCGAAGTGGCCGTCGAGGTGGATCCCATGCGGGGTCAGCACCACGAGCGCGTCGGGTGCGGCGCGTTCACAGCGTCGGGCAAGCTCTCGCATGCCGCTCTGGGTTTCGGGGGCGAGATCGCGCTCGTCGGGGGCGCAGGCCTCGGGAACCGCGAGGGATCCGTGCGGCGCGATGCAGGCAAACACGAGACCCGGCGCGTGCGCGGGAGACGAATCGAGACCGAAGGCTTCGTCCATGCCTGGACTGTACGCCGTAGCAGGGCTTGGGAGGTTATGGTCGGGGCGAGAGGATTTGAACCTCCGACTTCATCGTCCCGAACGATGCGCGCTACCTGGCTGCGCCACGCCCCGACCGCGCCACCACCGGATGGGAGCCGCAGTCTAGCAGCCGGTTGCGGCAAGGGTCCAACCGATGGCCTCACCTACACTGCGCCGCATGGCGTTGCTCGACCAGACCGATCGGCGGCTCATCGGGCTCACGCTCCTCGTCAAGCTCGCGGTTCTGGTCGCCGGCGCCCTGGCGTACGTGATCTTCGAGCACGCCACGCTCCACTCGCCGGAGGGTGCGCTGGCCATCTGGAACCGATGGGACGGGCCGCACTACCTCGACATCGCGGCCTTCGGCTACACCGCCTACGACCCGGGCCTGCCGATCATGAGCAAGCATGGCGACCTGGACCTGTTCATGGTCTTCTACCCGCTCTACCCGTGGGTCGTCGGCGGAGTGAATCGGCTGTTCGACGACCCGATCTGGTCGGCGTTCGCCGTCACCACCATCGCGTCCCTGTTCGTCGCGCCGCTGCTCTATCGGCTCGTCCGCGAGGACGAGGATCCCGGCGTGGCCTGGCGGGCGGCCTGGTTCCTCCTCATCTTCCCGACTGCCTACTTCCTGCACATCGGCTACACCGAGGCGCTCTTCATGGCGCTGGTCCTCGGATCGTTCCTTGCCGCGCGCACTGACCGCTGGTGGCTGGCCGGTCTCCTCGGCGGTCTGGCTGCGCTGACGCGCATCAACGGCATGGTCCTGGTCCCGGCGCTGGCAGCCGAAGCCTGGTCGCAATGGCTGCGACGCTCCCCGGCCGAGCGGCGGCTCCGCGCGGAGTGGCTGGCAATCGGCCTCGTGCCGGTCGGGTTCGCGATCTACCTGGCAGTCAACCAGGCGGTCTACGGCAGCCCATTTGCCTTCCTCACGCTGCAGCGCTACTGGTGGTACAAGTCGCTGGCGCTGCCCTGGGATGGGATCGCGACCACGTTGCGCTTCACCCAGGATCGAGTGCCCGATTCGGCCCTCATGTACGGATGGATGGAGCTGCTCTTCGTCGTGATCGGCCTGGCGGCGACAGCCCACGCGGCGCTGCGTTTCCGCCCGTCGTGGTTCGCCTGGATGGCAGGCAACTGGCTCCTGTTCGTCAGCACCTCGTTCGTGCTGTCAGTGCCGCGCTACTCGCTGACCCTGTTCCCGTTGTACGTGTCGCTGGGTCTGGCCAGCCGACGATGGTGGGTGCTGGCAGCCGTCTCGGTGGTATCGGCGGCAGGGATGATCTACTTCGCCGGACGCTTCGCCGCCGGCCATTGGGCGTTCTGAGGGACGCGGACATGAAGAGTCCCGAAGGAACCGCGGCGACCGTTGATGTGATCTCCAGTCGGCCAGCTGCCCCTTCGGGACGCCGATAGGATGGCAGCCCGTTGCTCGGGCGCACAACCCCAGTTATCCACCACTTTCCGGCCTTCGAGCCAAGTTATCCACAAACCATCCCCGTATAAACGACGAGCGGCGGCCGCGTGCCGCCCTGCATGCACACTCGAGGAGGAGAGTTCCGATGACGAGCGCCCAACGAACGATCGGCATGCGGCTGGCGGCGGTGGCGGCCCTGGTTGGCCTGCTGCTGGCCGCCGTCTCGCTGTCGGCGGGGCAGGCCCGAGCGGCCAATCCGGACAGCGTCGACATCGTCGGTCTGGCCTACAGCCCCGCGCAGCTGACTGTTCAGGCCGGCGATACCGTGACCTGGACGAACAACGATGGCGTTGGCCACACCGCGACCTCTGACGCTGGGGCGCCCGCCGCCTTCGACTCGAGCACGATCGCGCCCAGCGCAACGTTCTCGTTCACCTTCGACGTCGCCGGCACCTACGCCTACCACTGCTCGATTCACGCCTTCATGCATGGCACCGTGGTGGTGCAGCAGGCGGCGGCCTCCACCAGCGCCACCCCGATCGCCAGCGTGCCGAATGCCGCCGCCGCGGATGGAGTGGGCAGGGTCGGGCTGGTGCTGTTCTTCTCGCTGCTGGTGCTTGCCGCGCTCGTCGCCCTCTCGATCGCTTTGGGTCGGCGCCGAGTGCTGTCCTAGGCGCCGATCGCGCGGGCCTGCAGCTCGGCGAGTGCATCGACCACGGCAGGGCGGCCCACTGGCAGGCTGGCTGCCAGGTGCCCGTCCGGGCGGACGAGGAAGGCGTATGAGCCTGCGGCGCCGTAGGTGCGCCGCAGCTCACCACGCGGATCGTCGAGGACTGTCACGCCGGCAAGGCGCTTTCTGGCGCCGAGGAGCGCCACGCGGCACGGTGCCGCCCACGACAGCCGCGCCGCTCGGACCCCGGCCGAGGCGGCTGCCTCCTCGCCCCTGACCACCAGGAGCGCCAGGAATCGGTCCCCCACCAGGTCGCGGAGGCGGGTGATCTGCTCGGAGCCGTCAAGGATGCCGCAGGCCGCATCGGGGACGACCGCGCCCAGCTGTGGCAATCGACGGTCCGGCTTCGGGGAGGTGAGGATGATCGGCGAATCGACGTAGACGAACGGCTGGGCAAGTCGCCCGGAGTTCACGAAGCGGCGGAGCTGCCGCATGCGCAGGCTGGCGCGCAGGATGGCGTTGCGCCGCAGGCGCCGCAGGGGGCCGTGAGGCACCATGAATCGCATCGTGGCGTCGGTCACGTTCTCGTTCTCGAGCGCGGCGGCCCGCCGCTCGGCGTGGTAGGTATCGAGCAGGGCATCGGGGGCGCGGCCGTCGAGCACCAGGGCGAGCTTCCATGCCAGGTTCTCGGCATCGGCCACGCCCGAGTTCAGGCCCCGGGCTCCGAATGGGCTGACGACGTGCGCCGCGTCGCCGGCCAGAAAAACGCGCCCGATCCGGAATCGATCGGCCAGCCGTTGGTGGAAGCGGTAGGCGGTCAGCCACAGAATCTCGTAGTCGGTGTCACGACCCACCACCTGGCGGATCCGACGATCGAGGGCGCCGTTGGTGCGCTCAGCGTCGACATCGGTCTCGGCTGAAACCTGCCAGTCGATGCGCCAGGCCCCGTCAGGCTGGGGATGGATGAGGACCTGCCGACCCGGGTTCCAGGGCGGGTCGTAATGAAGGCGCCGCTCGTTCGGGAAGGGCAGCGCCGCGCGGATGTCGCAGATGAGGAACAGGTCGCGATACGACTGCCCCGGAAAGCCCGCGCCCAGCACGCGTCGCACGCCCGAATGGGCACCATCGGCACCGACCGCATAGGCAGCGCGCACCGACTCCTCCCCCGCCGGCGTGTCGCAGGTGATGGTGATGCCGTCTGCGTCCTGCACGATGCCTGCCAGCCGATGCCCCCAGCGCAGCTCCACTCCCGGCAGCTCGGTCAGGCGAGCCAGGAGCATCTCCTCGACCTCGGTCTGGCTGATGTTGACGAAGGGCGGAAAGTGATCGCCCTCCTGGGCAGGCAGCCGCACCGAGAAGAGCTCGCGGCCGCGGAAGTAGGTGCGACCCACGTTCCACTGCACGCCCCGCCTGGCCACCTGCTCGCCGATCCCCAGGCGTCCCCAGATCTCGAGCGTCTCGCGCTGCATGCAGAGCGCCTTGCTCCCCTCGCCCTCGTGGGACGGATGCTGCTCGAGGAGGATCACGCTGACGCCGTGCTGGGCCAGTCGGGCGGCGAGCGTCATCCCGATCGGCCCGGCGCCGACCACGGCGACCTGAGCGTCGAGGCGCTCCATCAGGCAGTGAGCGCGTCCCAGACCTGGCGGTCGCGTTCCACGGTCCAGATCCGGGGATGGTCGATGCCGTCAAGCTCGTCCCAGGCCCGCTGGACGTTGAAGGGCATGGTGTGCTCGAAGATCGGAAAGCCGCTGTATCGGGGGGCAAGGCGGTCGTAGGTGAGCCGATACGCCTCTCGAGGCTCGCCTCCTCGCTCCTTCACCTCGCGAACGCCGTCGAAGAGGGTGGAGAGGAACGCCCGGGTATCGCTGATCGCCTGCTCGACATCGCCTCCGCGCACCACCGGCCCCCGGCCACCCACCATCTGGTCGGCGTCCAGGGCAGCAACGGCGTCGAGCGTCGGGCCGTGCCAGTCGACGATGTGCGCATCGCCCATGTATGGCGCGGCCTGCGCCTCGACGAGGTCGCCGGCGAAGCAGATCCGGCCTTCGGGGAGCCAGACGACGATGTCGCCGGCGGTGTGGCCACGACCGAGGTAGCGCAGCTCCACCAGCCGATCTCCGAGCTCGATGGTCATCGCTTCGTCGAAGGTGTCGCTGGGGCGGGTCAGGCCGGGGATCGTCTCGGCTCCGGCAAAGAGGCGTGGCATGCGCGCCTGCTCACTGGCCCAGTCCTGCGCCCCGCGCTCCTCGATCCACTCGGCGGTCGCGCGGTGGGCGAGGATCCGGCGTGCCCTGAAGGCCGCCGCGCCCAGCACCCGGACCGCGTGATAGTGGGTCAGGACCAGGTCGCCGAAGGGGAGATCGGTGAAGCTGCGGATGACGTCGATCCATCGCTGAGCCATGAACGGCGTGGCGCGCGCCTCGATGGCGAGGACGGCATCGGTCCCGACGATGCAGCCGACATTCGGGTCACCCTGCGCGGTGTAGGCGTAGACGCCGCGGGCGAGCTCCTCCAGGGTGGCCGTCTTCTCGGCCAGGTCGGCCGAGGAGGCGAACGGCTTCCGGCTCACCGGCGAATTATGCGACCGTTGAGCGCAAGTGGGAGGCAAGCCCCTAGTCGCTCGCGGGCAGCTCCACGACCTGCGCGTCGACGATCCCGTCCACGCCGCGCACCGCCTCGAGCAGTTCGGCGCCGATGGGGTCGTCGACCGATACGAACATCATCGCCTCCCCCGCCGCGGAGAGGCGCGAGAGCTCGAGTGAGCTGATGTTGACGCCGGCATGGGCGAGGGCGGTGCCGACGGCCCCAACGATTCCCGGCTGGTCGTGGTGCCGCGTCACCAGCACCGTGCCGCTCAGCTCGGCGTCGATCGCGAAGCCGTCCAGGCTGGCCAGGTGCGGGCGACCGTGCGCTGCCGAGCCGGACAGGGTGATCGCCTCCGGGCCCTCGCCCAGCCGGAGCGTGACCAGCGAGGCGAACGGATCGGCGGCATCGGTCGTCGTCTCGCTGATCGTCAACCCGCGCTCGCGGGCCACGAGGTCGGCGTTCACCGCGTTCACCCGCTGGTCGGTGACCGGCTCGAGGAGCCCGGCAAGGGCAGCGGTCCGGATCGGTGCCCCGTCATACGCGCCGATCTCACCGGCGTAGGTGAGCGACAGCAGGTCGTACGGGCCGCTGCTCAGCTGGCGGGCGAGGATCGCGAGGCGCCGGCCGAGCTCGACGAAGGGCCGCAGCCGGGGCGCGACCTCGAGGGCGACCGATGGGGCGTTCACCGCATACGGCGGGGTGATCCCCGAGAGCGCCAGCAGGACCTGCTCGGCCATCTCCACGCCCACGCGGCCCTGGGCCTCGGCCGTCGATGCGCCCAGGTGCGGCGTGAGGACGGTATGGGGCACCTCGCGCAGCGGAGAGTCCGTGGCCATCGGCTCAGTCGAGAAGACGTCGATGGCAGCCCCGGCCAGGCGCCCGTCGCGCAGCGCGGCCGCCAGGGCAGTCTCGTCGACGATCCCACCGCGCGCCACGTTGAGCAGCACCGCCCCGTGCTTCATGGCGTCGATCTGCGCCACGCCGATCATGCCGCGGGTCTGCGCCGTGAGGGGGACGTGGACCGTGATCACGTCCGCCCGAACGAGGAGCTCCGGCAGCCCGACCAGCTTGGCCGAGTGCTCGGCGGCCTGCTCGGCGGTCAGGTAGGGGTCGTGGGCCAGGACGCGCATCTCGAAGGCAGCCGCGCGACGAGCGACCGCCTTGCCGATCTTCCCCAGCCCGATGATCCCCAGCGTCCGGTGCCGCAGCTCGGCTCCGGTGAAGCTACCGCGCTCCCACTCGCCCCGGCGGAGGGAGGCATCTGCGGCGGGGATCTGGCGCAGGAGGGCCAGCATCAGCGCCAGCGTGTGCTCCGCCGCGGCGATCGTGTTGCCCGTCGGCGCGTTGACCACCATCACCCCTGCGCGGGTGGCGGCGGCCAGGTCGATCCGGTCGGTGCCGACCGAGGCGACGCCCACCACCGACAGGCGTGGCGCGGCAGCGTCGAGCAGATCGGCGTCGACGCGGGTCTGGGAGCGGACCACCAGGGCGTCCCAGCCGCTTCCCTCCGCCAGCGCCTCCAACAGCTCGCCACGCGGCAGGTTGAGGCGCACCGCCGTCTCGTGGACGCCCGCCAGCAGGTCGATCCCGGCGGGTGCCACCGGCTCGGCGATCAGGATGCGGGCCATCGCCCGAGTCTAGGTGGTCGCCTCGCCGCTGGCGTGCCAGACGTCGTACGCCTCACCGACGACCGTCTCGAAGCGAAGGCCCATGAGCACGATCCCGGCGAAGCCGGCCTCCCGGGCCACCGCGGCCGTTGCCCGGGCCACGCGCCAGCCCTCCGCGCGCCGCTGGTCGGCTGGCAGGGCGGCAAGCCGCTCGCGGAGCGCAGCGGAGACCGGAAACGCGCCCACCGACTCGAGGCGCCGCACCCAGTCCGGCGTGAACGGCGGCGTGATCTCCAGGTAGACCGGCGGATCGTCGTCGCGGCGCTCGAGGCGCTCGACGATCAGCGGAACGCTGCCTGGATCCATCACCGGACCAACGGTGAAGAACTGCCCGCCGACCTCCACCCGGCGGCGGAACATCCAACGGCGTGATCGGGTGCTCATTCCGACCTCGAAGCGTGTCGGCGCTACCGAATCCTGGAGAGCGCGCAGGTACTCGACGATCTCGTAGCTGTTGCTCCAGTGCTCGACCTCGGGAAGCATGTCGCCCTGGACCACCAGGAACGAGCTGACCCCGTTGGCAATCGCGCCGCGCACCTCGCTCTCGATCGCCAGGATGTTCCGATCCCGGGTCGAGCAGACGACGGTGGGCGTGATCTCGGGCAGGTCGTGCGTGATCCGCGCGGCGAAGGCGTAGGGCGAAACGCGCACCTGCTTGAACGGGTTGTCGGTGATCAGCACGTGCTGCCATCGCCCGCTCAGCTCGAGGTGGGTCATGCTCGGCAGGCGCGGAGGGTTGACCTCCACCATCTCCACCCAGCCGTCGGGCGCCGAGAGCGGCATCAGTCGCCGGGCAGGGCGGCTCGCATCTCCCGCGCCGCACTCACCATGTCGTCAAGCTGGCGCTCGATCTCGTCCCAGCTGCGGGTCTTGAGCCCGCAGTCCGGATTGACCCACAGGTCCCCGATCTCCATGAACTCGCGGAAATGATCGAGCCGCTCGGCCATCACCTCTCGCCCCGGGGTGTGGGGCGAATGGACGTCGAACACACCAGGGCCGATCTGCAGGTGCCCATCGGCGAACAGGTCGTAGAAGAGGCGGATGTAGCTGTCGTCCTTGCTGCGGCTGAATTCGATGGACGCCACGTCGACGCCGGCGTCGGACCAGAGGGGGACGATCTCGCCAAAGTCGCCGTAGCACATGTGGGTGTGCATCTGGACGTGGGCCGGCTGGTTGAAGACTCGGTTCAGGGCGGCCCGCACGCCCCGGGCGTAGATCTCGCGGAGCCGCGGGGCCGCAGCAGTACGCAGCGGCCATCGCTCGCGAACGGCGGGCTCGTCGATCTGCACGACCCGGGCGCCGGCCTCGACCAGGTAACTGACCTCGCGGGCAATCGGTCCGGCCACCGCCCAGAAGAGTCGGTCGTCGCTCACTCCGCGCGGCCTGAAGCTCCAGTTCACGATGGTGACCGGGCCGGTCAGCATCCCCTTCACCGGCTTGCCGGTGGCGGCCTGGGCGATCCGCCACTCGCGCACGGTCATCGGCTCGTCGATGGTCGGCGGTCCCGCCAGGATCGGGGGGCGCGTGCATCGGCTGCCATAGGAGAGGACCCAGCCGTTGCGGGTGGTCAGGAAGCCATCCATCTTCTCGGCGAAGTACTCGACCATGTCGGTCCGCTCGAACTCGCCGTGGACCAGCACGTCGAGCCCCTTCGACTCCTGCCAGGCGATGGCATCGGTGATCAGGCGGTCGATCCCCCGTCGATAGCTCGCCTCGTCGATCTCGCCGCGTCCGAGCTGCAGCCGCAGGTGGCGCACCTCGCTCGTCTGCGGCAGCGAGCCGGTGCTGGTGGTCGGGAAGGCGGGCAGGTCCAGGTCGGCCTGCGCGGCACGTCGCTCCCGCCGCTGGCCGCGCGAGGCGAGCTCGCCCGGTTCCGGCCATTCCCGATCCGGCAGCTGCGCCTCCGCTGGCCGCTCGCCGCCGTTGAGGGCCGCGGCCCATTGAGCGAGTGCGGCAGTCTTCTCCCGGGCGAACTGGAAGCCGGCCGGCAGCTCCTCCCCCGCAACCGTATAGGGAAGGAACATGAGGCTGGTCGACGGGACGATCGTCAACGACTCGCCGGCGGCGATCAGGGGAGCCAGCACCCGCTCTGCGGAGGTGAAGCTGTCCGGCCAGACACTCCGACCGTCCATGACCGAGATCACGTGCTCAGGCAGCGCCGTCCAGGCAGCGCTCTCCTGCAGCTGCGGAACGTCCTCCAGGCGCGCCTGGACCGCGAACCCCAGCCTGGCCAGCGTCTCGACGTTCGCGGCCGATGGCTGCCCAAACTGGACCGATACGAACGCCGGATCTGCGAGCTGCAGGCCGGCCAGCGGCGCGTAGGCAGCCGCGAGGAGCTGCTCGTCGGCCTCGGTCAGGAGCAGGCCGAGCGACGGCTCGTCGATCTGGAGCCGGAAGTGCGGCATCGCCGCTGCCGTCCTGCCGGCCCAGTCTGCGAACGCGGTGGCCAGCGCTGATGCTAGCCGAGCCCGGTCCACCCCATCGGCGACCTTGGCAAGGCGGGCAAGGCTGAATGGCCCGAGCACCGTCCAGGTGGTCTCGGCCTCGCCGATTGGCTCGCGCCAGGGGAGGGGTCGAAATTCGCCCACCGCCTCAGTGTCGAAGAAGGGCACGACGAAGTGGTAGTTGGTGTCGAACCACTTGGTCATCTCCCACGCCTCGCGCTGCGGCGTGCCGCGGGCGAGCGCCGTCAGCCGGTCGAAGGCGTCCGCGCCCTCGATGGCTGCCTCTGCGCCGGCCCCGAACATGAGCGCGGTCTCGAGGACCTCGTCGTAGAGGAAGAAGTCGTCGACGGCGGAGCCGATCAGCTGGCGCTGCTCCGCGAGGTGGGCGGCGCGCAGCTCAGCGACGCGCGCCATGAACTCGTCGGCCTGGATGCGGCCCGACCAGCGGCGCTCGAGCGCCCATTTCAGCTCACGTGCCGGACCGATGCGTGGGTAGCCAATGAGGCGGGCGGAGACGGTCATAGTCTGGGAAGTCTAGCGAAAGGACCTCGCGCTGGCGGTCATCGATCGAGGCTATCATCTGGGCCGTGGTGGCCGGCCGGAGAAATGCGTGGTGAGAGACCAATCGTCCCATCGCCGACTGCGCGAAACCATCTCAGGACTGCCGTGGGTGGGACCCCCGCTACTTTCCGTGGCCCGCCGCGTTCGTCGCTTCGTGTTCCCGGGCTCCGGCCGATATTGGGAAGACCGCTATCGAAGTGGCCGACCCAGCGGACCCGCGGGCCGCGACATGGTGCAGGAATTCAAGGCCCGCCTGCTCAACGAGTTCGTTCGCGCTCACGATGTCCACTCAGTCATTGAGCTCGGGTGCGGCGATGGTGTCCAGCTGGCGCTGGCCGACTACCCAAGATACCTCGGTCTTGACGTGTCGGCGACCGCCCTACGTCGGTGCATCGAGCGCTTCGCCAATGATCCGACCAAGTCGTTCCTCCTGTACGACCCAGAGGCCTTCGCCGATCGCGCGGGGTTCCTGAGCGCTGACCTGTCGCTCGCTATCGACGTCGTGTATCACCTGGTCGAGGACCGGACGTACGACCTGACCATGCGTCAGCTGTTCAGTGCCGGGCGCCGTTTCGTCATCGTGTCGTCGAGCAATGTTGAACTCGAGGGGCGGAACCCGCATGTCCGTCATCGACGGTTTACGCGCTGGGTAGAGGAGAACGCTCCGGAATGGGAGCTGGTCGACACGGTGATGAATCCGTATCACCGCGGAGCAGAGGCAGTCACCACCATTCCCAAGGATTTCTACATGTTCGGCCACCGCACGGAGGTGAGCGGGAGCGACACCGCTGAGGACATCCGACTATCGCACGTCTCCGCTTGACAAATACTTCAGCTCTTGCAGCTTGGCGATCACCTTGGCGGAGGATTGATCGGGTGTCTCGCTGCCGTCCGAGTAGCAGATCACCTCGGGGTTCAGCGGCTCCTCATACGGGTCGTTGACGCCAGTGAAGTTGCTGATCTCGCCGGCCATCGCCTTGCGATACAGCCCCTTCACGTCGCGATCGGCGAGGACCTCGAGCGGAGCGGTGACGTAGACCTCCACGAAGCGCCCGATGCTGGCGCGAACCTCGTTGCGGATCTCGCGGTAGGGGCTGATCGCCGCGGCGATGGCCACCACGTCGTTGCGCGAGAGGACCTCGCACACCCAGCCGATGCGCCGGATGTTCGTGTCGCGGTCCTCCTTGGAAAAGCCGAGCCCCTTCGACAGATGCGTGCGTACCACGTCGCCGTCGAGCACCTCTACCTTGTGGCCGCGGGCTCGCAGGTCGCGCTCCAGGAGGGCGGTGATGGTGCTCTTGCCCGAACCGGAGAGCCCGGTGAACCAGATCGTGAAGCCGGTGCTCTCATGCTCCGGCCTGGTTCCGACCCCACCGCCCAGGTGGATCTCGGTCATCGGTTGGTGGCGCCGGCGGGCGTTCGGTAGGCGTCGATCAGGATCTCTGCCACCTCCGGCCGGCTGAACTCGGCCGGCGGCATCTCTCCTGCGGAGAGGAGCTCGCGGACCTTGGTGCCGGAGAGGATCAGGTGCTGCTCGTCGCCATGGGGGCAGGTCTTGTAGGAGGCCATCCCCTCACAGGCATGGCACCAGAAGGTGTGCTCGAAGAAGAGCGGCGTGATCCCCAGCTCCAGCGGGTCGAAGCGGTCGAAGATCTTCTGCGCGTCATAGGTGCCGTAGTAGCTGCCCACGCCGGCATGGTCGCGTCCCACGATGAAATGGGTGCAGCCGTAGTTCTTGCGCGCGATGGCGTGGAAGATCGCCTCGCGAGGGCCGCCGTAACGCATCGCGGCCGGATAGACCGAGAGGAGAGTGCGCGACTCGGGGTAGTAGTCGGCGAGGAGCGTCCGGTAGGCACGCATCCGAACATCGGCGGGGATGTCGTCCGACTTCGTGTCGCCTACCAGGGGGTGCACCAGGAGCCCGTCGACCACCTCCAGGGCGACCTTGGTGAGGTACTCGTGGGCGCGGTGGATCGGGTTGCGCGTCTGGAAGCCGACGACGCGCTGCCAGCCCCGCTCGGCGAAGATGGCGCGCGTCTCGGCCGGCGTGCGGCGGTGCTCGGCGAACGGGGGATCGATCGGCCCGTCGAGGACCCACACGTCGCCCGCCAGGTAGGTGTCGCCCCCGGCATGGATGCGTGCCACGCCCGGATGCGCGTCCTCGGTCGTGCCGAACACCCGCTGGGCCTCATCGGCCTTCTCGCAGGTGAACGTTTCGGCCAGCTCCAGGATCCCGACGGTCCGCCCTCCCTCGTCGCGCAGGGCGACCTCCGAGCCGATCGCCAGGCGCCGCGCCTCGTCCGCCGAGACCGCGAGCATGATCGGGATCGACCACGGCAGTCCTGTGTGCAGGCGCATCTCGTCGAGGACCGAGTGGTAGTCGGCCGATCCCAGGAAGCCGGTGAGCGGGCTGAAGGCGCCATTCCCGATCAGCTCCAGGTCCGAAAGGGAGACGCTCCCCAACGTCACGCTGGGCAGGCCCTCCGCGCGGCCGAGGGCGGCAGCCCGCGCCGTGCCGGTCAGCACGCGGTCGATGAGGGCGCCCCCGTGCGGGGCAATCGGGGCAGCGATGGACACTACGGTCTCCTCCTGGGGTGCCTCGATGATACCGTCCCCCGGCGGATGGCAGTGCATACAATCGTGCGGCGCATCCGAGACGGCCGAGCAGGAAAGGATGGCGATGGCGACTGCGGCGGAAAAGCTGGCCGGCAATCCGACGGCCCAGCTGGGCGAGATTGCCGCGGCGTTGAAGGCTGCCCGCCACGTCACCGCCATCTGCCACGAGAACCCGGATGCGGACACCATCGGCGCCGCCGTTGCGGTCAAACTGATGGCCGAGCGTCTCGGCGCGCAGGCGGAGGTCGTGAGCATCGACGGCATTCCGCCGGTCTTCGCATTCCTGCCAGGCATCTCCGAGGTGCGAACGCATCCTGCCCTAGAGCCTGGCCTTGCCGTGCTGTGCGACGCCGCCACGCGTGAACGGGTGGGGCGGATCGTCCGAGAGCAGGCCGACTGGTTCGCGCGTGCGACGCTGCTCAACATCGACCACCACATCAGCAACAACGGCTTTGGCCATCTGAACCTGGTGGACCCGACTGCAGTCGCGACATGCGAAGTGCTCGTCCACCTGGTGGACGAGCTGGATCTCGAGCTCGATGCCCCTCTCGCCACGGCCCTGTTGACCGGCATCCTCCGTGACAGCAACGGGTTCTCGGACCATGCGACATCCGGAGACACCCTGCGCATCGCGGCCCGCCTGGTGGACGCAGGAGGACCGCTTGCCCTGATCCACCGGTCGATCCTCTCCGAGCTGCCCTACCCCACCCTGGCCCTGTGGGGGAAGATGCTGGCCGGGATGGGCCGGGCCGCGGATGGACAGATCGTGTATGCCACGCTGACGCAGGCGATGCTGGATGAGACCGGGACGCGGCAACACGACGCTGACGGCCTCGCCGAGTTCCTCACCCGGGCGAAGGGAGCGGCGGTCACGCTGCTGCTGCGCGAGCTCGGGCCATCAGAGACGCGAGTCAGCATTCGGACCACGGACGCCGTAGACGCCACCCGGCTCGCGGCCCGCTTTGGCGGAGGAGGGCATGTGCGTCGGGCGGGCTGCTCTGTGCCGCTCGCCGCGGCGGAAGCCCTGCAGGAGATCGTAAAGGCCATCGAACTCAGCTAGGCGAGCGACGCCTACTGGTCTCGCGGGATGGCGACGGCGCCTCCTGGCCTCCGTTGCACGTAGTCGCCGAAGCGCAGGTGGTTCCAGTAGACGCTCCGGACACCGTGCGCGACGCGATAGAGGAGACGACTCCACCAGGGAACACGGACCCGGCCCCACGAGGCGGGGAACGAATAGCCCCACTCTTCCATGTACGGACCGAACACCCAGACGGCTCGGCGAATCGCTGCGGGGGTGTAATGGCTCGCCCAATCCTCGTCGCGGCCGGGTGTGGCGTTGCGCACGGGCAATTCCCTCACCGGAGGAATGCCCATCTGCCTCAGTGTGGCCTGGAAATCGGCCCTGAGGGTCTCGAAGCGCAACGTCGCGTTCATCCGACGGTGGTCGAGGGTCGTCCAGGTGTCGTATGGAAGCAGATACCAGCGCCGCAGGAAGCGTTCGAAATCGGCTCCGCTCCCCTGCACCCAGGCGTGGATCCGCCGTTCGAGGCGCGAGGAGATCGAGTTTCGATACGCCACCTTGCGAGGATCGTGATAGAGCTGCTGGACATCGTCCTTGAGTCGTATGTAGCGTGTCACGGCCACGTCGAGTGGATTCCGGACGGCTGAGAACGTGAAGTACTCGCGCTCATCATCGGAGGCAACACGCAGGAAGTCCCGATACGAGGCGTGCTTCCGCAGGGCGTCGTGCCCATCGTAGTTCTCCCGCAGCTCGGCGCTGATGGCAGTCGACCCGGTGCGGGGCACCTCGATGAAGACGTAGCGGTGGCGGTGGCTGATGATCATTGCGCCAAGCCTACAAGGGCGCCCCGTTTGACGCAGACCGACCGCTGCCAATGACACGGGATCAAAGATCAGGCGGCATGGGAACTCCCTAACCTATCCGGGCGAGCAATGTGACGTCACGCCGGCTGACCGCGTCGAGCAGCATCGACACGCATGGGATCGGGACGAGATTCTACTTGCTGGGACCTACCCACTCCTCTCGCCCCTCCCGGCAGCATCGACTTCCCGCCAGAGGCCTTCCGCCCGCGGGCGCAGCGGGAACTTCTCGAGCACCCGTGCACGCGCTCGCGCGCCTTCTTGCCGTCCGATCTCGAGCGCGCGACGTACTCCATCAGCGATGAGCTCCGGCGTTGGCTCGGCGATCATGACCCCGACGTCTCCAACCACCTCAGGGAGGGCACCGGCATCGGTGACCACCGGCACGCATCCGGCGAGCATTGCCTCCGCGAGCGAGAGGCCGAACCCCTCGTGGCGGGATGCCTGCACGTAGACGGCGGCTCGTCGGAAGAGGTGGTCGAGGCCGTCGTCCGGGAGGTACCCGGGGAAGTCGACGTTCTCGCCCGCCTCACGCCGAAGCACGTCGATCGCATCGTCGAGCCACCTTCCTGCCAGGACGAATTGAACGTCCGGCAGCTGTGCCGCGGCGCGGACGAACGAGAGGTGCCCCTTGCGCCACAGATTCTCCTTGCGGACCACGCCAACGCTGAGCACCAGGCGGTCACGGGCCTGCTCACCCGGGTCAGCGAAGCGGTCCGCGAGGCCGTGGTAGATGACGGCGGCTCGCTTCGGGTCCAGCCCGACGTTAGTTTCGATCTCCATGAGCGAGTGCCGCGAATTCGTGACGAGCCGCGTGGCGAGCTCCATCGTGCGGCGGCTGACCCACCTGCGGATGGTGCCGCGCTGCCAGCCGTAGCCCGGCAGGTTTGAGGTGTCAAAGCCACCCACGACGAGCACCGACGGCTTCCCGAGGAGGCGCGCCAGCGCGACGGCCGCGAACGAGTGCCAAGACGCGAACCAGGCGTACACCACGTCCGTGCGTCGCAGCTTGGCGATCAGGTCCCAAAGCCTGGGGATCGTTCCCGGCTGGTAGTAGTCGCGGACGTCGAACCGCTCTGCGAGCGCTTCGCGATCGATCTTCGTGAAGGTGTTCCAGCGAGAGACGACGTACAGGACCCGCAGCGCGGCCGCCTGTCCCTCGTTCCTGGTCTCGTTCGTCACGCGGGCTGCGGGTGCGTCTCGTGGGGGAGCCAGGAGCTGAGGTCGCGGTGGATGAGCGTGGAGAGCTCCCGAACGTCAGGCGCGAACTCGGCGCGCAGGCGTGCTCGCAGCTCATCGCTTATCGGCGACTGGTCCGCACGACGGGTGTTGAGGCCGTACAGCGCCTTCCGGAGGCGGACCCGAGCGCTCATCGGCAGCAGCCTCCCGACGCTGCCGAGGATGGCAGGCGGGTTGCGAACGAGGCGCTGCAGCCTCGGGCTGCGCACTCCCTTTCGGGCGTTCACGACGGGAAGGTCCGGGACGAAGGAGGGATCGCAGCCGAGGAAGCGCACGACCTCGGCGTAGGCAGCGGCCGCGTCCGCGCGGAGATCGTCGTACAGAACGATGTGCACGTGGCTCTCGCCGAAGGCGTCCAGGTAGCGCGCGACATTCGGAGCGAATCGGGCCATCCGACGGTACTGGAGCCCGTATGGCGCCGTGGCACCCGGTGGGATGCGACGGCCGCGCGCCCGGTCGGCCTCGGCCTCGAGGGCCGTTTCGAGATCCTCGAGGTCCTCCTGGGCCATGTACAGCTGTTGGGCGTGGTACGACTGCATCATTTCGATCGGGTCGCGCAGCATGATGAGAATATCGGCCGACGGTTTGAACGCCAGGATCTCGGCCGGCGCGCGCTCAGAGTAGAGATAGCCGGCCGATGCTTCCCCGATACGACGGGCCCCGTCAGCTCCCGAAAAGAGCGCCAGGTATTCGGCGGGCGTGGGACGTCGTCGACGTGTTTCGAGATCAGAGCCGAAGTAGAGCAGCTCCTTGGCGACCGGCATGAAGATCTGCGGGTGGCGTCCCAGGTAGGCCGCCATTGCCGTGGTGCCGCATTTCGGAGCTCCAACGAGGAAGAAATCCGGACGGAGGTCGGAGTTCACGCCTGCCACGCCGACAGGTCGCGGCCGATGATCAACGACAGCCGCTCGATCTCCGGTGCGAACTCTGCCAGGAGCTTGCGGCGGAGAGCTGGATTCAGCGCCGGCCGCTTCTCGGCGCGACTGTTGAGGCGGAGGACGCCTTCGCGCAGCCGATGGACGAGCCGATAGCGCCGCAGGCGACGGGCGGCGCCGAGCAACGGGCCGGGTGGTCGAAAGATCAGGCGCTGGATGGGGCCGAAGCGGACGCGCCTGTTCTGGTTGTGTGGGGGCAGGGCCGTGTCGGTGATGAGGTCCTCGAAGAGGACGACCTGAACCCTGCTTCGACCGAAGCAGTCGATGTAGCGCTCGATCTGCTCCGCAAAGTGGACGCTGTGACGATAGAAGAGCGTCTCGGGCCTGGCGGGTGGCAGCACCGGCTCGGCGTTGCGCCGACGGGCGTCCTCCGCCTCCAGGGCAGCCTCGAAATCTGTCAGCGTCTCGTCGGCCCGAAAGAGAAGCTGGCTGTGCTGGGCGTACATCACGTCGACCGGGTTTCGCAGCAGCACGATGATCTGGGCGCCGGGCGAGAAGTCGGCGATCTCCCGGGCGGCGGTCGATGAGTACAGGTACCAGGTCGACGCCTCGCCAACGCGCTGGCCAGGTTTCGCGTTACGGAACAGGGCGAGATATTCAGCGCGGCTCAAGCGGCCGTAGTGGCGGGTCAGGTCCTCGCCGAAGAAGTTTGGTTCCTTGTGAAAGGGCATGAAGA
>VBJX01000063.1 GCA_005879775.1 Chloroflexota bacterium | reverse complement strand
CATCGGCGCCGGCATCGGCCTCTATTTCGCCGAGACCTTCGCGCGCTTCTTCTTCCCCGATGTCATCCAGTACCTGCCGTTCGACGTGGCCACCGCGGCGCTGGGAGCCTCCGGCACGTTCGGAGGAGGCGGTGGGGGCGGTCAGCGGATCGTGCAGCTGCCGGCTGACCAGGCTCTGCTGGTGGCCGCCGCCTGGCTCGTTGGCGCGCTCGTCGTCGCGGCCGCCTTCACCGAGCGGGCCGAGATCACCGGCTGATGCCCGCCGCGTTCGACTCCCTTCCGATGCTACCCCGCGACACGCTGGGCAGGTCGCTCCATGACCTGCGCATAAGCGTCACCGATCGGTGCAACTTCCGGTGCGTCTACTGCATGCCGCGCGCCGTCTTCGGGCCGGATCACGCCTTCCTGCCGCGGGACGGGCTGCTCAGCTTCGACGAGATCGAACGGCTGGTGCGCATCTTCGCGCAGCTCGGCGTGGAGAAGGTGCGGCTCACCGGTGGCGAGCCACTCGTTCGGCGGGATCTCGCGCTGCTGGTGGCCCGACTGGCGGCGATCCCCGGCGTGCGCGACCTGACCCTGACCACCAACGGAGTGCTCCTGCCGTCGCTGGCGGCGAGGCTCAAGGCCGCCGGCCTGCATCGGGTGACCATCAGCCTGGACGCCGATGACGACGAGACCTTCATGCGCCTGAACGACGCAGGGGTGCCCGTCGCTCGGGTCATGGCTGGCATTGAGGCCGCCGAGGCCGCCGGACTGGGGCCGATCAAGCTGAACATGGTCGTGAAGCGCGGCTGGAACGAACACGCCATCCTGCCGATGGCGAGGCGCTTCCGGGGGACAGGCCGCATCCTGCGTTTCATCGAGTACATGGACGTCGGCCATTCCAACGGCTGGCGCCTCGACGACGTGGTGAGCGCCGATGAGATCATCCGCACCATCTCGGCGGATTTTGCCGTGGAGCCGATGGAGCCCACCGCCCGTGGGGAGGTGGCGGAGCGCTACCGGTACACTGATGGCGCTGGGGAAATCGGGATCATCGCCTCGGTCAGCCGTCCGTTCTGCGGGGACTGCAACCGTGCGCGCGTCTCGGCCGATGGGCAGCTCTACACCTGCCTCTTCGCGACATCGGGAAGCGACTTGCGCTCTCTGCTGCGCGAAGGCGCGTCCGACGCCGACCTCGAGGCGGAGCTGCGCCGTATCTGGTCCATCCGCGACGACCGTTACAGCGAGCTGCGCTCAGCCGAGACCGTCGACCTGCCAAAGGTTGAGATGAGCTATATCGGGGGCTAGGCGCGGGGCGGCGCATCGCCTACGATGCGCGTCGCATCCCCGGAGGAATAGGAGAGCCCAGCCGTGTCACATCTACGGATCGTTGGTGCCGCGGTGACGGCCATCGCGCTGCTCGTGAGCCTGTCGGGCGCGGCCTCGGCGGCCAGTCACACTGCCGTTCGGCTGTGGAATGTCATCGGTACCAAGCAAACCGTCGACCTGCTGATCGACGGCGCTGTGGTGCTGCACGACGTCGCCTATGGCACCGTCACCGACAGGGTCGAAATCGCGGCGGGCTCCCACAACTACGAGTTACGGGTGTCGAGCACGCACGGGTCCGTGGCGAAGAGCGCGTTCAAGGCCCCTGCTGGCTCTTCGACCACGATCACGCTGGCCTACGTAACGGGGCAGACCGAGTATCTGGACGAGCTGACGACGGTCGAGGATGCGGCGCTGGTGCGCGTCTGGGCGATCACGCCCAAAACAGCCAATATCTCGCCAGTCGATGTGGTCGAGCAGGGCGAAAAGCTGGGAGAGATACCGTACTTCATCATTCCCACCGACTACATCAAGCTGACTCCTGGCACTCACCATCTCGCGCTGGTGAACCAGAAGACCGGAAACGCCTTTTTCCATTTCACGGTCGACGTCGAGGCGGGAACCAACTACACCGCCTTCATCTGGGACGACAACGGAACTACCCGTGCCAACCTGGTGGTAGATGCGGAATCGACCTCGAACACCGCGGCGGGAGTCACGGTTGGATGGGACGCAGCAAACAGCCTGCTCGGGCTTGGGATCCTCCTCAGCGGCTTCGCGAGCTGGCTCGCGCTGAGCACGGCCTGGCGTCGGAAGCGCCTGGGATAAGCCTCGGCCGTAATGCAGTGCCCGACCTGCGGCGTACCCGCTAACACGAACCAAAAGTTCTGCGCGGAGTGCGGCACGCGCCTGCAAAGCGCTTGCCCATCGTGCGGGACGCCGTACGAAGGCACCCCAAGATTCTGTGCGGAGTGCGGCTTCGGGTTGCAAGCTCCCGCACCAGCGGGCGGCGGAGCCGGTGCGCAATCCGTGCCCATCCCGGCCATATCAGAGGGGCCAGCACCCCTGCCACCAGAGATCGTCGCAGCCAGCACGGTGTCCGAACGGAAGCTGGTGTCCGTGCTCTTCGCCGACCTGGTTGGCTTCACTGCCCTCTCCGAGGCCCGTGATGCCGAGGCGGTCCGCGAGCAGCTGACTGAGTACTTTGGGGTGGCCCAGGAGATCGTCAACCGCTACGGCGGGTCGGTAGAGAAGTTCATCGGCGACGCGGTGATGGCCGTCTGGGGCCCGCCCGTCGCGCACGAGGACGATGCCGAGCGAGCGGTGAGGGCCGCCCTCGAACTGGTCGATGCTGTCGGCCACCTGGGGCACGACGGCAAGATGCTCCAGGCACGGGCCGGGGTGCTCACCGGCGAGGCAGCCGTGACACTGGGGGCCTCGAACCAGGGGATGGTCGCCGGCGACCTGGTCAACACCGCGTCCCGACTCCAGTCGGTGGCGCCTCCGGGGATCGTGGTCGTCGGCGAGTCGACCCGCCATAGCGCCGAGAGCGCGATCGTCTTCGAACCGCTCGGCGAGCAGGAGCTGAAGGGGAAGATCAGCCCGGTGCCCGCCTACCGCGCGGTACGGGTCGTCGCCCAGCGCGGCGGCGTCGGCCGTGGCGAGCAGCTGGAGGCCCCATTCATGGGCCGCGATTCGGAGCTGCGCCTCATCAAGGACCTCTTCCACGCCGCGCCGCGCGAGCGGCGGCCACGCCTCGTCTCGATCATCGGGCAGGCAGGGATCGGCAAGAGCCGGCTGGCCTGGGAGTTCCTCAAGTACATCGACGGCATCAAGATGCGGGTCCTGTGGCACCAGGGGCGGTCGCCGGCCTACGGCGAGGGGATCAGCTTCTGGGCGCTGGCCGAGATGGTTCGCAGCCGGGTCGGGCTGCTGGAGCTTGATGACGCGTCCACCACCCGAGCCAAGCTGGCACAGGCGCTGGAGACCTACGTGCCCGACGAGGCCGAGCGGCGCTGGATGGCACCGCGCCTCGAGCAGCTCCTCGGCATGGCCGACAGCGAGGCCGGCGGCCGCGACGATCTCTTCGCCGCGTGGCGCACCTTCTTCGAGCGGGTGGCCGGCGAGAACACGCTCGTCATGGTCTTCGAGGATCTGCACTGGGCCGACCAGGGGCAGCTCGACTTCATCGACCATCTGCTGGAGTGGAGCCGCGGCTCGGCGATCTACATCATCACCCTGGCCCGGCCGGAGCTCCTGGAGCGTCGCCCCAACTGGGGAGCGGGTCAGCGCAGCTTCACCAGCCTGGCCCTGGAGCCGCTCCCCGACGAGGTGATCCGCGAGATCCTGGCCAGCCTGGTCCCGGGCCTGCCCGAGCAGACGGTGGCCCAGATCGTGGGCCGCGCCGAGGGAATCCCGCTCTATGCAGTGGAGACGGTGCGGATGCTCCTCCAGGACGGGCGCCTGGAGCTGGAGAACGGCGTCTATCGGCCGATCGGCGACCTGAGCACCCTCGCCGTCCCGGCCACGCTCCACGCGCTGATCGCGGCGCGCCTGGACGCGCTCGACGCGTCCGACCGGTCGCTCCTGCAGTACGCATCGGTCCTTGGCCAGACCTTCACCCTGCCAGGGCTCCAGGCGGTGACGGGGCAGGGGGACGATCTCGAGGCGCGCCTGCATGCGCTCGTCCGCCGCGAGCTGCTGACCCTCGACACGGACCCCCGCTCCCCGGAGCGCGGCCAGTACGGCTTCGTACAGGCGCTGGTGCGCGACGTGGCTTACGGGACCCTTACGAAGCGCGACCGCAAGGTGGTGCATCTCGCCGCCGGGGAGCATTTCGAGTCGCTGCAGGACGACGAGATCATCGATGCCACCGCCGCCCACTATCTCGACGCCTATCGCAGCGCTCCCGACGACGCGGATGCCGATCAGATCCGATCCCACGCGGCCGAACTTCTGCAGCGCGCCGCCGTGCGCGCCTCAGCGCTCGGATCGCACGAGCAGGCGGTCCGCTTCCTGGAATTGGCCATCGAAGTCACAGCCGATGCCGAGCACCAGTCACAGCTGCTACGACGCACCGGAGAGGCGGCCGGGATGGCGGGCAGGTATGACGTCGCCGAGACCTACCTGCGCCGTGCCCTGATCGCCGCCAGGGAAGCCGGGCACAAGCCCAGCGAGGCCCTGGCGATCGCTGCGCTGGGGCGGCTGCTTGCCACCGGTGCCCAGCCCGCAGCGGCGATCGAGGAAATCAGCAAGGCGCTGCCCGATCTGGCAGGGCTAGAGGATGACGCTAGCATCGTCGCCGTCTGGGGCGCCCTCTCGCGGGCATACATGCTTCACGGCGACAATGTCCCCTCTGTGGAATGGGCCGATCGCGCGCTCCCGCTCGCCGAGCGGATGGACATGGTCCCCGAGATCGCCGACATCCTCAACACGCGCGCGACCGCGCTCGGCTTCGGCGGACGAGTCCGAGAGTCGGTGGCGGGCCTGCGCGGCGTCCTGGAAATGAGCACCTCGTACTCATTGCCGAATGCCGTCCTCCGAGCTCGAATCAACCTCAGCAGCATCCTCACGGTGGAAGACCCTAAACACGGCTGGCGTATCGGCGCGGAGGGCTTCGAGGACGCCAAGCGAGCTGGCACCGTCGAGATGATGGCCACCATGGGCGCCAATGCGGCCGAAGCGGCGCTGCACATCGGCGAGTGGGAGAGCGCGGAATCGATCCTCGCAGAGCTGCTCGCGGTGGACCTTGCGCCGTCGGACCGTTTCGTGGCCGACTCGTATCACTGCGTGTCGGAGGCGCTGCGCGGCCGGCCGTACGACGCGGGCCTGGCGCGGTCGGAGACCTTCGGGCAGTCCTCGCCGGAGCCGGCGGTGATCGCCCAGCTGCACTCGGTCAAGGGCTGGATCGCCCTGGCCGAGGGACGATTCGAGGATGCCCATCGGGAGGCATTGGCCGGTGTCGCAGCCAACCCGGGGATCGCGCTCACCGACCTGCCAGTTGCTGCGCGCGCCGCGCTGTGGGGTGGCATCCCGGAGCAGGCCGGCGACGCGGCCGCGCGTCTCCGCTCACAGGGCAGCCACGGGCGTGCGATCAATGCCCATCTGAGCGGCATCGATGGGGGAGTCGCGGCCGCGGCGGCCCAAACCGAGGACGCCACCGTGGCCTACCGGGACGCGATGCGCCAGTGGCGGGACATGGAAGCGTGGTTCGACCTGGCCCTCTGCGAGCTCGACTTCGTGCGATTCGTTGGCGGCGAGAGCCCTGACGTGATGGCCGCCGCCGATGAGGCGCGCACCATCTTCACCAGGCTTGGCGCACCCGGGTTCCTGCGGCGCCTCAACGAGTCAGTGGGCCTACGGGCTGGCTAGCGGGGGCGGCGACCCGCCGAAGACGGCCCGGCTGATCCTCAGTGCTGGCGATCGGCATGGATCGGACCGCGCCGATCGCGCAGCGGGGCGCCGCCCCGGCCACGGGTAACCGCCAGGATCTCCGCCACGATGGCGCGCGCGACCTCCTCCGGCCCTTCGGCGCCGATGTCCAGGCCAGCCGGGGCGTGCAGCCGTGCCATCGCATCGGGCTGGCCGATCTCGTCGAGCATCTGCTCCGTCCTGCCTCGCGGACCAAGCACCCCGAGATACGCGGGCGGCCGATCTGCTCCGAGGAAAGACCTCAGGTAGCCGATGTCGCGCAGGTAGTTGTGGCTCATCACCACCACGGCGGTTCGAGCATCGGTGCCCAGTGCGGCCGCTGCCTGCTCGGGATCGGCGTCACAGAAGTCGCTCGCGGCGGGAAAGCGCTCCCGGGTCAGCAGGGCACGCCGCACGTCGCCGACCGCCACGCGCCATCCGAGCTCGGCGGCCTGGCGAACGAGCGGAATCGCATCGTGGCCGGCCGAGCAGACAATGAGGTGGAGCGGAGGCCCGAAGGGCTCGAGAAATACTCGCTCCCCTTCGCGTTCCACGAGGCGTGGCATTCCCCCGCGGAGCGTCGCTTCCGCCTCCTCCGCGGACGCTCGCCACTGGGTCCCGATCCGCAATCACCGACGCATCGCCCCTCCAAGCCGCCCGAATGGCCGCAGCTGTCTGAGTTGCGCCGCTGGTCGGCTCCATGAAGAGATCGATCGACCCGTTGCACCCGAGGCCATAGCCCCACACCGCGTCGTCATCGGCGGTCATATCGAACTCGACCGTGCGAGGCAGGCCGGAGTGGATCACCTCGCGCCCGATGCGGGCCACGTCATCCTCGAGGCAGCCGCCGCTGATGTTGCCGATCGGCTCGCGGGTCGCCGGGACCAGCATCCGGGCACCCGCCTGCCGGTAGGTGGAGCCGCGAGTGGCGACGATGGTGACCAGAGCCATCGGCTCGCCCCTGGCGGCGAGTTCGTCGATCGCGTCCAGGATGTCGCTCAGCTCGGACACGACCCGATCCTACGCGCGGAAGACGAGGGCAGCGTTCATCCCGCCGAAGCCGAAGGAGGTCGAAAGCGCTGCGCTTGGCCGCGCCTGCATCGGCTCCCGAAGCACGTTCAGCTCGCACCGCTCGTCGAGGGTGACGAGGTTGCAGGTGCCGGGCAGCAGGCCGTTCCGCAGGGCCATGACGGTGATGGCCGCTTCGATCGCCCCGCTGGCGCCGAGCGGGTGCCCGTAGAGGCCCTTGGTCCCGGAGACGGGCACTCCCCGCCCGTGCTCCCCGAGTGCCAGGCGCAGAGCCTTTGCCTCGGCCAGCTCGTTGAGCTGGGTGCTGGAAGCGTGCGCGTTGACGTAGCCGATCTCCGCCGCCGCCATGCCCGCATCGGCCAGGGCGGTGGTGACCGCCGCGGCAGCCGCCTCACCCGAGGGAAGGGGGGCGGTCAGGTGGTAGGCATCGGTGGAGGCGCCGAAGCCGCCCACTTCGCCCAGGATCGTCGCACCGCGGCGCTCAGCCGACTCCCACGCCTCCAGCACGAGGACCGCCGATGCCTCGCTCATCACGAACCCGTCGCGATCGGCGTCGAACGGACGCGAGGCAGTGGCCGGGTCATCGTTGCGTTGGGAGAGGACGCGGATCATGGCGAACGCGCCGAAGGTGAGCGGCGCCAGTGGCGCCTCCGCTCCCCCGGCCAGTGCCACGTCCACGATCCCCGCTCGTATGGCGTGGAAGGCCTGCCCGATGGCCATCGCCCCCGACGCACACGAGTTCGCGTTGCCCACCGCCGGGCCGCGGATCCCCAGGTCGATGGCCACGTTGCTCGCCCCTGCCCCGCCGAAGACCGCAGTGGCCAGAGTCGGCGACACCGCGCGCACTCCACGTTCGACGTAGGCGGCATGCTGCTCCTCGCCGAAGGCGACCCCGCCCAGGGCTGACCCGATCCACACGCCGGTTCGCCCATCGCCGTGATCGGCCTCGGACAGGCATGACTGCTCGATCGCCATCCGTGCGGCGGCCACGGTGATCTGGCTGAAGCGGTCCAGGCGCCGCGCACGCTTGACGTCCAGGTGGTCCAGAGGTCGGAAATCGTCGATCTGGGCCGCGATCCGCGACGGGAAGGGCGAGGCATCGAAGCGATCGACCGCGCGCACCGCCGAGCGGTTGGCCAGGACCCCCGCCCACAGCCCATCTGCTCCCAGCCCGATGGGCGTCACGGCCCCGATCCCGGTCACCGCCACCCGTCTCACGAGCCGGACTCCGCCAGCGCCTTCACGCGCCGCAGCGTTCGCCGGGCGATCGCCTCGATGAACTGCGGGCCGACGAGCCGCTCGGCTGCAAAGGCCCCGAACAGCGGCCAGCCCAGCTCGAGGCGGTGTTCGATGCTCACCGCCCAGCCGTTCCCGCTCGGCTCGAAGCGCCAGGCGACCTGCATGCCGCGGGTCACGCCGCCGGTGTGCGTGAACTCGATCCGGCGCTCCTCCGGCAGCAGTCGCTGGCTCGTCTCCCAGCGGACAGGGATCCAGCCGCGACGAGCACCCATCGCGAAGCGGCGCTCGCCGTTGGAGCTCGGCAACCGCCGAACGTATCGGTAGTGCGGCAGTCGTTCTGGCCAGCGCTCGACATCGCTGGCCAGCGAGTAGATCCGCTCCAGCGGGGCATCGATCCGCAGCTCGAGCCGGCTTCTCATGGCCTCAGCACCCGCGCCAGGAAGAGCGGGGAGAGGGCGTCGCTGGCGGGACGGCAGTCGCCGAGCGCCGACCCCAGCCGCGCGGCCACCGAGGGGCGTTCTGCCAGGCGTCGCAGGGTGTAGCCCATGAGTGGAGGTGCGGCCAGCATGCCCTGCACCAGCCAGGTCAACGCGTCCTTGGCAGCAAAGGCACCACGTCGCGCCGCCAGATACCGCTCTGCAGCGCCATCATCCCCGTCGGCCAGAGCCTCGGCGGCGGCCCTTGCTGAGCGCAGCGCGCGGTAGATCCCCTCGCCGGTAAATGGATCGATGAATCCGGCTGCATCGCCGATCAGCATCCAGCCCGGTCCCGCAGCGCGTGACACGCGGTGACCGATCGGCGAGGCGCCGCGAATCGGTGTCAGCCGCCGCTTTCCGGCGAGCCGGGCCGCAACCGCAGGGATACCCGCGATGGCTGCCTCGAATCGCTCCGCCGCCGGCTGGCGCGAGGCTCCGTCCAGCGGCACGGCCATCCCGACGTTGAGGCTGCCACCCGGCAGCGGCGCCAGACCGACATACCAGCCGGGCCCCACGTGCATCTCACCGTGATCGGTCAGCTCCGCGATCCCCTCGTAATGGGCCACCAGCCCGAGCCGCCGGGGAACACGAACGGGTCGCTCGACGCCGAGCAGCTGGGCGACGCGCGATCGGGCTCCATCGGCGCCGATCAGAACCTGGCAGGCGACGTCCGTCGGACCTTCCGGGGTGCGCAGGTGCGCGCCAATGACCCGGCCATCGCGCCAGAAGAGGCCCTCGAGGGTCGATCGTTCACGGAGCTGCGCGCCGGCGGCGACCGCGTGCGCAGCCAGCGCGGCGTCGAAGGTGCGCCGATCCAGGCCCCAGGCAGTCCGCGTGCCATTGGCGTCCTGGTAGCCGATCTGGACCGCGTCGGCTCCCCGGATGACCCGCATCCCGGCCAACGGGCGCGCGTTGGCCAGCCATTCAGCGTCCGGCACTCGAAGGTGGCGGAGCTCCTCCACGATGCGGGGGCTGGCGTACTCCGCGCACGCCTTTGGCCGTGGGTGCTGTCGCGCTTCGACCACGAGCACCTTCCGGCCCTGGGCGGCGAGGGCGGCCGCCACCGCCGATCCCGCCGGGCCGGCGCCGACCACCAGGACCTCGCACTCGAGCCGGCCGCTGCTCATCGGTAGCTGCTCGTGACCCGTGGCCAGATTCGGCTGCTTCGCGCGGTCAGGGCGAGGCCCGCCTCGTCCGCCAGGTGATCGAGCTCGTCCAGGGTGTAGGCCCGGCGCGCCGAGAGGATGCCGTCGTGGTGCGTCCAGCTGCCGCGGCTCAGGACCATGACCGCCAGCGCGGTCAGCGCGAACGGCACGGGGCCGCGTCGCAGGTCGTTGATGACCACGCCTCGCCTCGCGACGCGCCGCATCTCGCGCAGCGCGCCGACCGCCTCCCGCGGATCGAGGTGGTGCAGAAGGAGGGAGGCGTGGACCACGTCGACCTCGCCGTCACCGAGGGGCAGGGCACGGGCATCGGCCTGCAGAAGGCTCACATGGCTGATATCGGCCAGGTTACGGGCGGCGATGGCGAGCACCTCCGTCCGCACGTCCGACGCAATGGCCCTCACCTCGCGCCGCTGGCACAGGCGACGCACGAAGTCGCCTGACCCGGTCCCGACGTCCAGCACCCTTGCATCGGGCTCATCGGCGATCAGGCCCTCGACGGCTCGCACGCTGTCGGCGAGGCCGCCGGGCAGTCGGTTGAGGAACGCCATCTCGCGCAGGTTGAGCGCCAGCTCATCCGGATCGAGCCGCTCGGCGTCGAGCAGCTCATGGTCGAGCGATCGGGTGCGCAGCAGGTCCATTCGACCTCGGGGTGCAGGGACCGATGCTAGCGCAGCCGTGGCACCATGCCGGAATGCGGCTCGATCCGGTCATCAGCGTGGTCGATGCGCACGCCGGAGGCGAGCCCGGGCGGGTGGTGGTCGGCGGCGTGCACGACGTGCCGGGCGCGACCATGCTCGAGAAGCGCAACCACCTGGCCGCCGACGGTGATCGGCTCC
>VBJX01000062.1 GCA_005879775.1 Chloroflexota bacterium | reverse complement strand
CCCTATGACATTGGAGGAGCGCCAGGAACGAAATTGGAATGGGGAGTCCAGCGCCGAGGAAGCCGAGCGGCGCCAAGTGCAGGTGCGGCTACTCATCCTCGAGAGAGGCGGGGGAGGCTATCTGTCCTCATGGTCCCCGAACACGGATAGACCCCCGCTTGGTGACTGGCTTCCAGGTTGAAGAGCGCGGTCGCTCGGCTTCGAGCCAGATTTGGCCGGCTCCTGGACAACAGCCTTCCGATGCCCGTCGAAGACCTCGCAGAGCGCGACTGGAGTGGCGAGAGCAGCGCTGAGGAAGCCGAGCGGCGTCATCAGGAGCTTCGTTTCAAGATGCTTGAGAAGGAGGGAAAGGGCGGCACTCGTTGAGAGGCGCCAGCTCTCCCTCCTAGCGCTTGGCATCGGTACACTCGGCGCATGACCACGGTTCCACTCTCCCGCGCCTCGACCCTTGCGTCGCGCTACTACCTGGATCCGGACGTCCTGGAGCGCGAGAAGGAGCGCATCTTCGGCTCGACCTGGCAGCTGGTGGCGCGTGCCGAGGAGCTGTCGCGGATCGGCGACTTCGTGCCGGCCAATGTCCTGGACGAGCCGATCGTCGTCACCCACGGCCTCGATGGGCAGCTGCGGGCCTTCTACAACGTGTGCCGGCATCGGGCTGGGCAGGTCGCGCTCACGCGCGGGAACCGCAAGAGCCTGCAGTGCCGCTACCACGGCTGGACCTACGGCCTCGACGGGAGCCTCCGCGCGTGCCCCGAGATGGAGGAGACCGAGGACTTCCGCAAGGAGGACTTCGGCCTCATGCCGGTGCGGGTCGACCGATGGGGCCCCTTCGTCTTCGTCAACCTCTCGGCCGATGCGCCGCCCCTGGCCGAGGTGATGGGCGCCATCCCAACCGAGGTGGCCGCGGCCGGCTATGACGTCGATCGGATGCGGCTCGTCGAGCGGCGGGACTACGTCATCGACTGCAACTGGAAGATCTACGTCGACAACTACCTGGAGGGCTACCACCTGCCGATCGCGCATCCGCAGCTGTTCAAGGAGCTCGACTACGACGCCTACCGGGTCGAGGAGTTCCGCTACTACTCGAAGCAGCACGCGCCGATCCGGGAGCTGAAGCCGGGCGAGGAGATCGGGGTCGATCGGCGCTACCTGCGCCAGCCGGGTGCCGAGGATTCGGCCCTCTACTACTGGCTCTTCCCCAACACGATGTTCAACATCTACCAGGACAACATGAGCTCGAACGTGATCCTTCCTCTCGGGCCGGATCGGACCCTGACGGTCTTCGAATGGTTCTTCGCCGAGCCGGGCACGGGCCCGGGCTGGGAGAGCATGCAGCAGACGATCTCCTTCTCCGACGAGATCCAGCAGGAGGACATCGTCATCTGCGAGCAGGTGCAGCGTGGCCTCCGCTCACGCTCGTACGACGCGGGTCGCTTCTCGGCCAAGCGCGAGAACGGGGTCTACCACTTCCAGAACCTGGTCCGCGAGTTCCTCGGTGAGGGTGGGTAGTCGCGGTGGTCACAAACAGTATTTGTGGAGGAACGCCTCTGACCGCGCTCTCGCAACGCGTCACAAATACGGCTTGTAGATCAACGCATCTGAAGGGGTTTCGGCACCTTTTCACTAGTGGTGCTTGTAGATCAGCGGCTCGAGGGGGGGTCGCAATGACCACTCTGGCTCCCCGTACCGACGGAAAGCTCACCGTCGCCCTCGTCTCCGAGGTCTTCTGGCAGCCCGATGGCGCTGGCCGCCTCGCGGAGCGGCTCGACCAGGCCACCGAGCGCGGCGCCGACATCGCGCTGCTGCCCGAGCTGCCGCTCAACCCGTGGCGACCATCGACCAAGGTCGCGCTCGACGAGGACGCCGAGCCGATGGACGGGCGCCGGGCGACGCTCCAGGCCGAGGCCGCGCGCAAGGCGGGGATCGGGCTGGTCGGCGGGATCATCCACGCCGACCCCGCAACCAGGCGGCGGACGAGCCGCGTCCTCGTCTTCGATCGTGCCGGCGAGCTGGCCGCCACCTACGAGAAGCTGCACCTCCCCGAGGAGCCCGGATTCTGGGAGACGAGCCATTACCAGCCGGGGACGGAGCCGCCCCAGCGCATCGATGCCTTCGGCCTGCCGATCGGCATCCAGATCTGCTCCGACACCAACCGGCCGGAGGGAGCGCACCTGCTCGGGGCGCAGGGAACCGAAGCGATCCTTATTCCGCGCGCCACCGAGGAGGCCACCTATCGGCGCTGGAACCTCGTCTTCCGCGCGAATGCGCTGACGAGCTGCTGCTATGTCCTGTCCGTCAACCGGCCCGATCCGGAGGATGGGGTGCTGATCGGCGGGCCATCGGTCGCGGTCGACCCCGCCGGACAGGTGCTGCTGGAGACGACTGACCCGATCGGCATCGTCACCCTGGAGTCCCGTGTGGTGCGAGACGCCCGGGCTGCCTACCCGGGCTATCTGCCAATCCGTGCCCGCCTCTATGCAGAGGCGTGGGGCGAGATCGCGGGGCGGGACGGGTAGCGCCCTAGCCGGTCATCGCGAAGCGACCCTCGGCGATCAGCTCCACGCCCCGGTACTCGCGCATGATGAAATTGCCCGTGCTCCAGACCTGGATGAGGCCGGTGGCCCGCGTGCAGAACCCGGCCACCTGGGCGGCCGGGGTGACGTCCATGATCTCCTTGTCGCGCGACTGGACGACCGTCAGCGAGCCATCGGACTCGATCCGCAGGACCTCCTCG
The DNA here is from genome assembly GCA_005879775.1 of Chloroflexota bacterium. Classification (GTDB taxonomy): domain Bacteria; phylum Chloroflexota; class Limnocylindria; order QHBO01; family QHBO01; genus CF-167. Next base: position 3,564 of record VBJX01000062.1, on the reverse strand, counting down.
CCGATCTGCGCCGTCCCGAACGGCTCGGTGAGGCTGATCGAGTAGCAGAACTGATCTCCGGGCGCGAAGCTCTCGGTGGGCTCGGTGACGGTGTGGGTGCTCGGATCGAGCGCATACCCGTAGCTGATGGTGCCGATCAGGCCCGGCGACGGAGAGACGCTCGGAGCCCCTGATCCCGAGCTGACCGGGGTGCTCCCGGAGGGGGAACTGGAGGGACTCGGGCTGGGCGTTGGGGTCGTCTCAGCCACGTTGGGGGCGGGCGGGATCAGGCCGGAGAGGAGCGTCCCGATGACGATCGCCGCCAGGATCGCCCCCACCGTGGCACCGATCGAGGTGAGCGAGCCACGGTCAGTCGGGATCATGCCGAGGGGTCCGGCCCGGCGCGGGACCTCGGTCGTCATCGGAGCGCCGCAGTTGCGGCAGACCTGAGCCCATGAGGGATTGGCGTGGCCACAGTTGAAGCATTCGACCGTGTCGCCGCTCATCGGGCGAGAGCCTAGCACGCGAATGGCCGCCGGCGGTGAGATCGCCGACGGCCGGTGGCCGGCTGCGAAACCAGTCGGCCGCGCCCGATGGTAGCGGACTCCGAGCCCCGCGGCGGACGCCCGTCCGGGCTAGGCGCGGACCTCCTCGCCCATGAACCGCACGTAGGCGATGGCGAAGCAGATGACCGAGAGCGCAAGCAGCGCGACGACCTGCGGCCAGACCAGGAGCAGGCTCTGGTCGAGCGCGAGGAGGGTGGGAACCTGCTGCTGGACCTGCGCCAGCTGCCCGACGGTCGCGGGCGTCGAGGTCTGGGTCAGGGACGGATTGAGGAGGACCGACGAAGCCTCGTTGTAGAGCGTCGTCGGCAGGAGCCGCAGGACGAAGTCGTGGAGCTGGAAGGTGGAGAGCGTCTGATCCACCGGGGCGCTGCTGCTGACCGGCGCGAAGGCGCCGAGGAGCAGGTTGACGATGAAGCGCCCGAACATGGCGATCAGCATCCAGATCCCGAAGCCGACCAGCGCCGCGGTCGCGGCACGGCGGATCACCACTGAGATCAGGAGCCCGAAGGCCAGCCAGAGCGCGACGTAGACGACCGTCACCAGGAACCAGAGGCCCAGGCGAAGCACCTCCGCCCACTGCGGCACGATCCCCAGGCGGAGGAGGCCGAAGCCGGAGATGAGGAGCACCACCGCCAGGAGCACGAGGGTGATGGCCGCCAGTGAGGCGACGAACTTGCCGTTGATCACGTCGTCGCGGTGGATCGGCTGGGCCACGAGGCGCGGCAGCGTTCCCTGGGCGCGCTCGCCGTTCACCGCGTCAAACGCGAAGGCGATCCCGAGCAGCGGCGCTGCCAGCCCAATGAAACCCTGGACGCTGACGTCCAGCCCGAAGATCGACACGTCCTGCGGCCCGATGATGAAGAGGGCCAGGAAGACCGCCTGCGCCCCGCTCACCTCGGATGCCAGCGAGCGGATCCGCTCGGCCGCCAGGAAGAGCGGGATTCCCGCCGCCAGTCCCAGGACCAGGAGCAGGACGAAGAAGCGCACGCTCAGCAGGTGATCGGCGAACTCCTTGCCGGCCACCACCAGCCAGCCAGCGCGCGGGACCGAGCGCTCCATCGGCGCCGGGGCCTCGGCCTGCGCCTTCGCGGCGGTCAATCCGATCCCTCCGGGTCGGTTGCCTCGGCGGCGGTGTCGCGATCGGCCTGTTGCAACCCGGTCTGCTTGAGCGCCGCGCGGTAGATCTCGTCGAGCGAGGCCTCGGTCGAGCGGATGGCGGTGAGGCCAAGCGACTCACGGGCGGCCACCGCCAGGACGGCCTCGCGCACCGCGCGTCCGGCGCTCGCCGGTTTCACGACCAGGGTCCAGGGGTCTGTCGGCTGCGCGGGCGCATCGACGCTCTCGACATGATCGAGCGCCGACAGGGTTGGCCCGATACGGCCCGCCGCGGCCGTGGCCTGCTCGCCCTCGAAGCTGACCTCGACGCGACCCGTGTCGTTCCCGAACCTGGTCGCCAGCTCGGCCACGGTCCCGAGGCCGATGAGCCTGCCCGATGCAAAGATCCCGACCCGATCGCAGACCGATTGCACCTGGGTCAGCAGATGGCTGGAGAGGAGGATGGTCACCCCTCGCTCCCGGACGAGCTGGCGCAGCAGGTCCAGGATCTCGACCACGCCGATCGGGTCGATGGCCGCGGTCGGCTCGTCCAGGATCAGGATCTCCGGGTCCTTGACGAGGGCATCGGCGATTCCGAGGCGCTGCAGCATCCCGCGCGAGTAGGTCTCAGTGGGGGTATCGGCTCGGTCGAGGAGGCCGACGTGCTCGAGGACGCTCTCGATCGTGGCCTCCGCCCCGGCACCCTGCAGCCCGTTGAGGCGAGCGGTGTAGCGCAGGTTCTGGCGCCCGGTGAGGTCGCCGTAGAAGCCGACGCTGTCCGGCAGGTAGCCCACCTGGCGCTTGACGCGCAGGGCGTCGCGCGCCGGGTCCAGCCCGATCACCCGCGCCGTGCCGCCGCTCGGCTCGGTGAGGCCGAGGAGCATCAGGATGGTGGTCGTCTTGCCCGCGCCGTTCTGGCCCAGCAGGCCGAAGATCTCGCCCCGCCGCAGCTCGAGGTCCAGGTTGTCGACCGCGGTCAGGTCGCCGTATCGCTTCGTGAGCCCTGCGGTGACGATCGGCGCCTCGGGCGTCGCCTTGCGCGGGGACGCGGCAGGCGCAGCGGCGGCGCTCACCGTCGTCCGTAGCGCTGGAAGACCCACCACAGGCCGAAGAGCACGATGGCGATCAGACCCAGCCCCAGGAAGCCCCACAGCGGCGACGTCTCGATCGTCATCCGGATGTCGGCCGAGCTGGTGGTCGTGCTCGACCCGCTGGTCGAGGCTCGGAAGGTGACCACGTAGTCGCCCGCGATCGCGTCGTTCGACGGCACGACCTTGGCGGTCACCGTCGCGCTCTGGTTGGCGGCAATCGACGCCACGGTGGCGGACGGCTCGTAGGTCACCGTCCAGTCGCTCGGCGTGGTCGCCGAGACTGTCACATTCGTGAGCGCGTCGGTCCCGTCGTTGCGGATGACGAGCTGCTGGGTGATGGTGCCGCCGGCCGACCCCGAATTGCTGAGACGCTGATCGGGCGTGGTCAGGGTCATCGCGTTCGTGCCGGTGATCTCGACCGAGAGCTGAGCGTCGATCGTCTTCGCGCCGACGGTGGCCCGCACGTCGATCGGGTAGCTCCCGGCCGCCGCCTGGGCGGCCGGCGTGGCGGCGACGGAGATCGCGGCGCTGCTGCCGGCCTTGACCACCGCGCTCGCTGCCTGGGTCTGGCCGGTCAACGTTGCGTTCACCGTCCAGCCGTCCGGCCCGACCGCCGTCACCGCGTAGGTGAGGTCCTCAGCCGTGTCATTGGCGAGCGTCAGGTTGAAGGTGAAGTTGCTCGTCGACGGACCGCGCAACGTCGGAAAGTCGCTGTTCATCGTCACGTCGCCGGCCGCCGAGGTGGTGACGGTCACCGTCAGCGGCAGATCGGCACGGACGCCGCCGGAGGTACCCGAGAGCGTGATGCGGCTCGCGCCGTCCTTGGCGTCGGT
>VBJX01000061.1 GCA_005879775.1 Chloroflexota bacterium | reverse complement strand
GATGAAGAGGGTCGGCCCGATCGCCAGGGCTGTGAAGACGCCCAGGAACGGCTTGCGGCGACCGGTTCGGTCGCTCATCGCCCCCAGCACGGGCGAGACCGCGGCGTTGATCAGGACCGAGACACTGACCGCGAAGGTGAACCAGAACTGGCCGCCGGCCTCGCCCAGGAAGCGGATCGCCCACAAGCTCATCGCGAAGCTGACGATGGCGAAGCTGAAGATCGTATTGGCGAAGTCGTAGAGGGCCCAGGAGAGCCCCTCAACGGCGCTGCCGGAGCGGGTCAGCCCGCCGAGCCCACGCCACCACGTCGCAGGAGCGAGGCTGCTCACCGGGGTATGCGAGGGCGTTTCACGCGCGGATGATACCGACCCTGTACCCTTCGCCCGGCGATCACGAACGCATCCGATCCGAGGTCCTTCGTTGTCCAGCAACCCCGCCACTCCCTCGCCAGCCCCGCACGTCCGCGAGCCGCATCCGAGCGGCATCTTCGCCGCAGTCGGCCGGTTCGACTACCGGTTCCGCCGCTGGCTGCCGCTCATCGGCCTGGCGATGGTGATCGGCACGAACGTGTGGGCGGCCTCCTCGGGCGGGACCCTGATCCAGGGCGGCTGGGTGATCGATGGCTCCGAGGAGCAGAAGGCCGCCACGGTCCTGGCCGAGCGCTTCGGGAGCGAGGCGACCACCATGCTGGTGGTCTACCGCGACCCCGCCGGCGAGGCCGCGTCGCCGGACTTCCAGGCCAAGGTGCAGGCCAGCCTGGCGACCGTGGTCGATGACCCGGCGGTGACCAAGGTGCAGACGTACGGCAGCACCCAGGCGCCTGCGCTGCTGAGCACCGATCGCGCCTACACGATGGCCGTCGTCTACCTGGCCAAAGGGGTCGAGGAGGCCGTCGACGACGCCGGGCGCCTGGCCGGCGAGGTCAAGCCTCCGGCCGGCGTCCAGACCTGGATCACCGGCGTGGCGCAGGTCTACCACGAGTTCAACGCCAAGATCGAGAGCGACCTCTTCATGGCCGAGGCGATCAGCCTGCCGATCGCCCTCCTGATCCTGCTCGCCGTGTTCGGCACGCTGGTCGGTGCCGCGCTGCCCCTGGTCATCGCCGGGTTCGCGATGCCGACCGCGTTCGCCCTGATCAGCCTCCTCGCGCGGGTCACCGAGATGAGCATCTTCGTGACCAACATCGCGACCATGATCGGGCTGGCCCTGGCCATCGACTACTCGCTCTTCATGGTCAGCCGCTTCCGCGAGGAGCTGCGCCACCACGACGTGGAGATCGCCCTGGAACGGATGATGGGCAGCGTCGGCAAGGCGGTGGCGGTCTCCGGGATCGCCGTTGCCATCGGCCTCTCGTCGCTCGTCGTCTTTGACGCCGCCGCGCTGCGCAGCATGGGGCTCGGCGGAATCGCGACCGTCGTCTCCACCCTCGTCTTCGGGCTGACCGTGCTCCCGGCGCTGCTGGCCATGCTCGGGCCGCGGGTCAACCGCCTGCGGGTCCCCGTGCCGCGCTTCATGCGCCTCGTCGAGGACGACACCGCCGAGGCGGACCGCCGCCAGGGTCACGGAGTGTGGGCCTGGATCGCGGCACGTGTCATGCGCGGCCCAGTGCTGGTCGCGATCCCGGTGCTCGCCATCCTCTTCCTGGCAGGCTCGCCCTTCCTGGGTATTCAGCTCTCGACCGGCCAGAACCTCACGGACCTGCCCCCCGTCCCATCGCGCATCGCGTTCGAGCTGATCCACGACAAGTTCCCCGGTGGCGAGAGCGACCCGATCACCGCCGTCATCACCTGGCGGGGCGAGGATCTGGCTGGCGGGCTCTCGCCAGAGCGGCAGCAGCAGATCGACGACTACATCGGCCGCCTGCGGGCCAGCGACCCGAAGGTCTCCGACATCGAGAGCGTCCTTACCCCGCCGCCGGGCGTGTCCGCCGACCAGTACCGTGGCCTTCTGGCGCTGCCACCTGAGCAGCGGCCGTCCGCGCTCAACGACTACGTGGGCGACTGGCTGGCCGGAGACACGACCAAGCTGCGCGTCTTTTCCACCTACGTCCCCGATTCGGACGACGGGCGCGCCCTCGTCGACCGGATCCGGGCGGTCCCGCCGCCGCCCGGGGCCCAGGTGCTGACCGGGGGTCTCCCCTCGAGATCGGCTGACTTCCTGGCCAGCTTCCGGGCCTCGGTCCCGATCGCGATCCTGATCGTCGTGCTGGTCACCGGGATCGTCCTGTTCCTGACCTTCGGATCGGTCTTCCTGCCGATCAAGGCCGTCCTGATGAGCCTGATCAGTGTCACCGCCAGCTTCGGGGCGCTGGTCTGGATCTTCCAGCAGGGTCACCTGTCCGGGGTGCTCGGCTTCGAAAGCTCCGGCACGATCGCGGCGTGGCAGCCGATCATCATGTTCGCCATCCTCTTCGGGCTCTCGATGGACTACGAGGTCCTGCTCCTCTCCCGGATCCGGGAGCGCTACCTGGCGACGCGGGACAACGCCCGGGCGGTGGCCGAGGGGATCGGGCTGACCGGCGGGATCATCACCGGTGCTGCCCTCATCATGGTCGCCGTCTTCGCCGCCTTCGGGATGTCGAGCATCACCTCGATCAAGTCACTCGGGGTCACGATGTCGCTGGCGGTGCTCATCGATGCCACCATCGTGCGTGGCCTCCTGGTGCCGGCCTTCATGCGGATCATGGGCCGCGTGAACTGGTGGGCACCGGCCTGGATACAGGCCGCGGTGGCGCGGCTGGGCCTCTATGAGCGAGCCCCCGCAGGCTGAGGATGACCTCCCGCCGGCCCCCGCTTGAGCAGCTGACCGCTCGCTGGCGCGCACGCCACGAGGCACGGCGCAGCTCCCTTGCCCAGGCGGGCACGCTGCCGGCGGCAGATCCGGAGCGCGAGGCTCGAGCACGCACCTTCTTCCCCTGGAGCAGCGAGTCGCCAGCGGAGTACGCCGCGCGCCACGGGGCCGAGATGATCGGCTATACCTACGACGCCTACACCTACACCGATCCCGCGCTGCAGGCATGGCTCGTCGAGCTGGGGGAGATCCTGCGCGCCCGCGGCCGGCGGTGTTGATCCGGCGGTGGTGATGCGGACGCCCCCGGGACCGCCTGCCTGGGCGACGCGCCTAGTCGTGGAGGTGTGCGCCGGGGCAGAAATCACGGCCCCCATCCTGCGTTGGCGTCGAGCCGATCGGGCGCCCTCGTCGGGCGTGACCCGCCAGGCTGCCGGGATCGTGGCGGTCACCGCGGGGAGCGATCCAGTTGACCAGCGCCTCACCCTGCTGCACGAGCTGGCGCATTGGCTGGGTCCGGAGCCCCGCCGACGGAGGTGGGGACGGGTCGGGCATCACGACGCTTCGTTCTACGCCCGGGCATTCGGGCTCTATGCCGCCCATGGGATCGAGCCTGTCGAGGCGGTCGCGCGCGAGGGCGCCCGCCATCCCGGAGCGCTGCGCCATGCGCGCGACCTGGGACTGCCGGGAGCGGCCGAGGCCTACCTCGCCCGCCGCGATCTCCTTCAGCAGCGGGCAGCCTCAAGACGTCCACCGCGGGTCGTCGTCGCCGAGCATCGGGTGCGTCTGGTCCGCGATGGCCGCTGGACGCGCTGCGCTGTCTGCGGCGTGCGCATCGTCGGACCGATGCTCGCCCGCCTGCGCCGGCGCCCCGGCCGCCACCTGCTGCTGGCGACCGGCTAGGCCACCTCACGATGGAGGGGACCAACCTCCCGCTCGCCGGCGTCCGGGTGCTCGATTGCTCGCGGGTGCTGGCAGGCCCGTTCGCCACGATGCTCCTCGCCGACCTCGGCGCCGACGTGATCAAGCTCGAGCCGCCGGGCGGAGACGAGTCGCGCGGCTGGGGCCCGCCCTGGTGGGGCGATGCCGCTGACCGGCGTAGCGCCTACTTCGCCGCCGTCAACCGCAATAAGCGCAGCGTCGTGGTCGACCTGCGTACGCCGCCGGGTCGCGAGATCCTCGACCGCCTGGCGGCTCGCTCCGACCTGCTCTTCCACAACGCTCGAAAGTCGCAGGCCGCCCGCCTGGGCCTCGACGCCGAGCGCCTCGAGGAGCGCCATCCGCACCTCGTCGTCGCCTCCGTCGGCGGCTTCCCGGGTGGCCGGCTGGAGTCGGCGCGGCCGGCCTACGACCTCCTGGCCCAGGCGGTCAGCGGGCTGATGGCGGTGACCGGGAGCCCCGACGGGCCGCCCACCAAGGTCGGCGTCGCACTCCTCGACCTCCTCGCCGGACTCGAGCTGGCGGTCGGCGCGCTGGCGGCGCTGGTCGGACGTGGCCGGTTCGCGGCCGAGACGCGTCGCGTGGAGGTGAGCCTGGTCGAGGCCGGAGTGGCCGGGCTGATCAACGTCCTCGGCAACCATCTCGCCTCGGGCGAGGAGCCGCGCCGCTGGGGGAGCGAGCACCCGAACATCGTTCCGTACCAGGTGTTTGCCGCCCGCGACGGATACGTGGCGTTGGCGGTCGGCAACGATGCCCAGTTCGCCCGGCTCCTCCGGGTGCTGCGGCTCGCGGCTGATCCCCGCTTCGCCAGCAACGCCGAACGGCTGGCGCACCGCTCAGACCTGGTTGCCTGGCTCGCGGAGGCCATCAGCGGCCGGGAGCGCGACGACCTGCTGACCGCGCTGCGGCAGGACGACGTCCCAGCCGGGCCCGTGAACACGGTGAGCGAGGCGCTGGCCGCGATGGAGGCCGCGCACGGCGGTCGCTGGCTGCAGGTGGCCGACGGGATCCGCCTTCCCCCCGATCCGATCAGGATCGACGGGGAGCGCCTGCCGCTTACGACCTCCCCACCGCGCCTGGGCGAGCAGACCGACGAGGTTCTCCTGGGGGCCGGCCTCTCCGGCGAGGAGGTCGCCGACCTGCGCAGCCACGGCGTCGTGGCCTGATGCGGCGGACCGGGGCCGGCGGGGCTCCTCCGTCGCGATCTGGCCTCCTGGCCGCCCTGGTTGCAGTCGGTGCAGCGGCCCTCGCCGCATGCAGCGCCGCGACGCCTCCCGCATCGCCATCGTATCCGGGATCGACCGATTCCCTGCCTCCGGCAGCCAGCGCCGATGTCCCGTCTCAATCGAGCGAAGCGAGTCCGGCCTGGGCGGTCGTCCGTGCGACGACACTGCCAACGCGACTCCCGACGGGACTGAGCCGCGCGGTGGCGATCACAGCCGGGAGCCGGATATTCGTCTACGGCGGCTTTGCCTCGAACGGATCGACGACGGCCGCGATCCTGGCATTTGACCCGGCCACCGGGCAGATCGGCACCGTTGGTGCGCTTGCCGTCCCCGTTCACGATGCCGCGGGGGTGGGCCTTGGTGACAGGACCCTCATCTTCGGTGGCGGCAATGCCGTTCCGCTGTCGATCGTGCAGCAGGTCGACGGGAGCGCGGTGGCGCACGTGGTCGGCAACCTGCCGGCGGCCCGTGCCGACCTGAGCGCCGTGTCGATCGGCAGATCCGGCCTGGTCATCGGCGGCGGAGCCTCGGGCGCCCTCGACCAGCGGATCCTGGCGACCGAAGACGGAGTCCACTTTCGCCAGGTCGGCACGCTCCTCCTGGGCGTGCGATACCCGGCGGTCGCCGAGGCCGGTGGACTGGTCTACGTCATCGGCGGGGTCGGTGCCACCGCCGACAGAAGCGAGATCCAGCGCATCGACCCGTTCACCGGCGAGGTGGTGGTGATCGGGCGGATGCCAGAGCCGATATCTCACGCTTCCGCTATCAGCATCGAGGGGCGGCTCCTCGTCCTCGGCGGTCGCACTGCGCGCGAGGCGCAGGACGCCATCTGGCAGGTGGACCTCGGCACCGGCGCGACCCATCTGGTCGGTCGCCTGCCGCAGCCGGTCTCCGACTTCGCGACGGCGGTGATCGACCAGACGGGATACCTGATCGGCGGCGAGGCGGATACGCAGGTCGCCTCATTCGTGTCGATCGTCATCCGATGACGCGACGCAGGCGTCCGATCGCAGTTGCGCCGCCTCACCACAATGGGCGGGTGTCACGCAGGTCGCTCCGAACAT
>VBJX01000199.1 GCA_005879775.1 Chloroflexota bacterium | reverse complement strand
CGCTGGACATCCTGCGCGGAGAGGTGGTCGGCCTGGCGTTCTGCGAGCCGTCGACCCGCACCCGGGTCAGCTTCGAGCTGGCCGCGGAGGCACTCGGAGCGCAGGTGGTCGAGCTGCCGATCGACGTGAGCAGCGTCACCAAGGGCGAGTCACTGGTCGACACCCTGCGCACGCTCGAGCGCACCGGGGTGACGACCATCATCCTGCGCCACGCACAGAGCGGAGCTCCGTACCTCGCGGCGCGGAGCGTGCCGGTCCGCATCGTCAATGGCGGTGACGGCTCCCATGCCCATCCGACCCAGGCCCTCCTGGACGCGCTGACCCTGCGTGACGCGATCGGGCCCCTGGCGGGCAAGAAGATCGCCATCGTCGGGGACATCGGTCACTCGCGGGTGGCCCGCTCCAACCTGCACGCGCTCACCGCGCTGGGAGCATCGGTCTGGCTGGCAGGACCCCCGGCCTGCCCCGGCCTGGATCCGCGGGTTCGACGGCTGGCCCGGAGTCCACGTCGCAGACCGCCTGGAGGACGCGGTGGCCGATGCCGACGCCGTCATGACCCTGCGCATCCAGCTCGAGCGAGAGGCGGGCGGCGGCGTGCCGTCGATCCGCGAATACACCACCCGCTGGGGCCTCGATGCCAGGCGTCTGGCCCTTGCCAGCCCCGGAGCGCCGCTCCTGCACCCGGGGCCGACCAACGAGGGCGTGGAGATCACGGCCGAGCTGGCCGCCAGCGAACGGAGCCTGATCGCCACCCAGGTCGTCAATGGCGTCGCGACGCGAATGGCGGTCCTCGCGCTCCTGAGAGGATGACCCGCTTCGGGTCGCTTGGCGACCCGCCTGCCTCATTCGGCATCACCGGGGCCAGGGTGATCGACCCGGCGGCCGGGGTGGACCGCCTGGATGACCTGGCGGTGGTGGATGGGCGGCTGGCCGAATGGGCCACGCTTGACGCCGATGCGCCACGCATCGATGGCAGCGGGCTGGTCGTGGCGCCCGGCCTCTGCGACCTCCATGCCCACCTCCGCGAGCCTACACGACCGTGTGTGCCATGCCCAACACCGATCCACCGCTCGACGAGCCGGCGCGGGTGGCACTCGTGCTTGAACGGGCGCGCCGCTGCGCCACGAGAGTGCGCGTCATCGCAGCCGCGACCCGCGATCGAGCAGGCGAGCGGCTCACCGAGATCGGCGAGCTCGCCGAGATGGGGATCGTCGGCACCAGCGATGACGGGCTCTCGATTGCATCGGGGCGCGTCGCGCGCGAGGTGCTCGCCTACCTCGGACCGCTCGGGCTGCCGCTCATCGAGCACGCCGAGGATGCCAGCCTGGCGGCCGGAAGCGTCATGCGCGCCGGACCAATCGCCACTCGGCTGGGGCTCGCTGGCTGGCCGCCGAGCGCGGAGCTGGCCGTCGTCGAGCGCGACATTGCGCTCGCTGAGGAGACGAGCGGCTGGCTTCATGTGACCCACATCTCAACCGCCGGCAGCCTCGAGGCGATCCGGCGAGCGAAGGAGCGGGGCGTCCACGTGACGTGCGATGTGACCCCCCATCACCTGGCGATGACCGATGCATGGGTGGCGGGGGATCGGCGTTTTGCGTGGGAGGAACCGAGCGGCATCGGCGCCGATCCATTCGGTGCCACCCTCGACCAGGAGCTCGCCTACGACGCCCGGTGCAGGGTCAACCCGCCACTCCCCTCTCGGTCCGATGCGCTCGCCCTGCTTGGCGGCGTCGCCGACGGCGTCATCGATGCGATCGCCACCGACCACGCCCCCCATCCGGTTGAGCGCAAGGCGGTCGAGTTCGCCGCAGCGGCGCCCGGCATCATCGGCCTCGAGACGGCGCTCTCGCTGGGACTGGCAGCGGTCGCGGCAGGAATCCTGGGCTTGGCCAGGCTGCTCGAGGTGATGGGCTCGGGACCGGCTGCTCTCATCGGCGAGGAGCGTGCCCTGCGGGTGGGGGCTCCCGCCGACCTCGTCCTCTTCGACCCCGGAGCGCGGTGGCGGGTCGAGGCCGGCACGCTCGCATCGTCATCATCGAACACGCCTCTGCTCGGGATGGAGCTCCCCGGAGTCGTGCGGCTCACCGTTGCAGACGGTCGAATCACGTATCGGGAAGGCGTGCTCGAGCAGTCCTGAGCCAAGGCTCGGATACCACACCCATCGGCCGGATATGCCACCATGCGGTCCGCCACGACCTGAGCCCGCAGCGAGCGATGGATGTCGATCCGCACCAACGAGGAGCTCGACCCGAATGAAGGTCCCGGGTTCGGCTGCTTCATCTGGCAGGCTGCCCTCTTCGCAGGGATCCTGCTCCTC
>VBJX01000198.1:2697-3890 GCA_005879775.1 Chloroflexota bacterium | reverse complement strand
GAACGTAGTCAATCCCCCGGGCGCCTTCCAGTGCTTCGCGGTCTCGAAGACGGGCGACCCGGTCACGGGAGGGTGGAACTTCTATTGGATCAACACGGCTGGCGGGCTTGGCGACTACCCGAAGTTCGGGATCTGGCCTGACGGCTTGTACATGACGGTGAACATGTTCCCCTACGCGGGCGGGGCTCTCTTTCAGGGCCCGCGGGTCTATGCACTGAACAAGGCGCAGATGTACGCCGGCAGCCCGACGGTGCAGGTGGTGACGTTCAATGCGCCATCGTCGGATTTCACGATCCTGCCGAGCAACGCGCGGCTTCAGACCGGCACTCCCCCTCCCGGCACTCCCAACTACTTCGTCTCCACCTGGCAGTTTCTGAACGCGCTGACCGTCTACAAGTTCCACGTCGACTGGGACAGGATCTCGACCTCGACGTTCACCGGACCGGATACTCCCTTTGCCGCCACGAGTTGGCCGAATGCAGGCGTTCCCAATGCTCCCTCCCTGGGCGGCAACTCCGTGGGCCTGGATGTCCTCCAGATCAGAGCGATGATGCAGAACCAATACACGAACCTCGGCGGAGTCGAGTCGCTGTGGGCCACCCACACGGTACGCAGGCCTGGGGTCGACGTGATGGGTAACCCAAACGGTTTCGCAGCCCCGCGCTGGTACCAGGTGGATGTCACCGGCGGCGCCGTGAACCCGAACATTCCGCAGGCGGCAACCTGGGACCCTGATGGTGCGAACGTCATCCACCGCTTCATGCCCAGCGTGGCGGTCGACCGCGCGGGCGATATGGCCCTCGGCTACAGCACGTCCAGTAGCGCGACGAAGCCCGCCATCAAGTACGCTGGCCGCCTGCCCGGCGATCCGCCGAACACGTTAGGCCAGACCGAGCAACTCCTCATCCAGGGCACCGGCACCCAGGTCGGCAATTGCGGCAGCTCACCGTGTTCGCGTTGGGGCGATTACAGCGCCATGTCGCTCGATCCCGACGGCTGCACCTTCTGGTACACGAACATGTACTACGCGCTCGACGGCCTGAATCACCAGACCCGCATCGGTTCGTTTGCCTTTCCTTCGTGCACCCCGGTTGCCGCCGGGGGCGGGACCCTCTCGGGTACGGTGACGGCGACGGTCGGTGGTGCTCCGATCAGCGGCGCGACCATCAACTTCGGCAGTCGGACGACCACCA
>VBJX01000198.1:1310-2640 GCA_005879775.1 Chloroflexota bacterium | reverse complement strand
ACCAGCATCCTGGTCACGGACGGCGCCACGACGACGAGGAACTTCTCCTTGGGCACCGCACCGACCAGCGCGTGCTTGAGCGATACCTCCCAGGCGGATTTCCAGACGGGCGTGCCGGCGAGTGTCGACCTGACCACCAGCCCCGGCGACGCCATCCTTCTGAAACAGGGCAACCTCGATCAGCAGAACACGACGCTAGGCGGCTTCGGCGTCGGGATTACCATGACGACGTGGGGAGGCCAGACCTTCATCCCCACCGTCACCGGCCAGTTGACGAGGGCTGACATCAACCTGTTCTGCGCTGGCTGCAGCGGCACGCCCCCGAATCTCACCCTCAGCGTCAGGGCCACGAGCGGCGGTTTGCCGTCAGGTCCCGACATCGTGTCGGCGACCATTTCCGGCTTCTTGAGCGGGGCATCCGATTTCTACACCGCGAATTTCGGCGCTCCTCCGACCCTAACGGCGGGGACGCAATACGCCCTGGTGATCCGCCCGACGGCGAATCCCACGGGGACCTACGCTCTCACGCGGAGTGGCGCGCAGCTTGTGGGGGCCGATGTGTATGCCGACGGCACGCGCGTCAGCAGTGCATCGAGCGGCACCGTCTGGTCCATTCCAACGACGGGCGGCGTAACCAGCGACGCCGGCTTCAAGACGTACATGGACACGGGGTTCGCCGCAGCCGGTGATCTCGTGTCGTCGCTCAAGGACAGCAACCCGCCGACCGGATTCACGCCGACCTGGTCGACGCTTTCCTGGACGGCCACGACGCCGGCCAACACGTCGCTCAAGTTCCAGGTCGCCGCCAGCAACCCGGCGGCGGGTCCATTCACCTTCGTCGGTCCCGACGGTACCCCGGCGACGTTCTTCACCACCAGCGGCGCGTCCCTGAGCCAGTTCAACGGCAAGCGCTATCTCAGGTACAAGGCCTACCTCTCGACCACGGCCAGCGCGGCGACCCCGACCCTCAATGACGTGGCGCTCTGCTTCACGGACACGGCGCCCCCGGTTCCGGACCTGTCGATCACGAAGAGCGATGGGGGGGCGTCGGTGGCTCCCGGTGGCACCGTCGCCTACACGCTCACCTACGCCAACGGCGGCGGACAGGGTGCGACGGGAGTGGTGCTCTCGGAGACCGTGCCCGCGAACAGCGCGTTCAACGCCGGCGCCAGCACTGCCGGCTGGGGGTGCTCGCCCAACAACAACGCCGGTTCCGCCTGCACCCTCGCGATCGGTGCCGTCGCGGCCGCCAGCGGCCCGTTGACCGCCACCTACGCGGTCACGGTCGACAATCCGGTAGCGGCCGTGGTGACCCAGGCCTCCAACACCG
>VBJX01000198.1:0-1199 GCA_005879775.1 Chloroflexota bacterium | reverse complement strand
CCTATACGCTGACCTACGCGAACACCGGCAACCGCGGAGCGACGGGAGTGGTGCTCTCGGAGACGGTGCCCGCGAACACCACGTTCAACGCCGGCGCCAGCACCGCCGGCTGGGTGTGCTCGCCGAACAACAACGCGGGTTCCACCTGCACGCGCCCCGTCGGAGGTCTCGCGGCGGGCGGCGGCAGCCAGACCGCCACTTTCGCGGCCACGGTCATCACTCCCCTGCCGGGCGGGGTGACCCAGATCTCCAACACCGCGAGCATCGCGGACGATGGGACCAACGGCACCGATCCCACGCCGGGCAACAACTCGGGCAGCGACACCACGCCCGTGACCGCGGCCCCGGACCTGTCGATCACAAAGAGCGATGGCGGGGTCTCGGCGTTGCCTGGGGGGCCCGTCGCGTACGTTCTCACCTACGCGAACACTGGCTCCATCGGCGCCACCGGAGTGGTGATCAGCGAGACCGTGCCCGCCAACACCACGTTCAACCCCGGCGCCAGCACCGCGGGCTGGGTCTGCACGCCGAACAACAGCGCCGGCTCGACCTGTACGCGCACGGTGGGCTCTCTCGCCGCGGGGAGTGGCAACCAGACGGCTACCTTCGCGGTCACGGTCGGTAATCCCCTTCCCGCTGGTGTAACCGCGATCAACAACACCGCCACCATCGCCGACGATGGGGCCAACGGCGCCGACCCGACACCGGGAAACAACTCGGGAAGCGACACCACGCCCGTGCTGGACGGGCTGTACTACACCGTCGCTCCTTGTCGCCTCCTGGACACCCGCAACCCCAACGGTCCTTACGGCGGTCCGGCGCTGACCGCGCTGTCGACGCGAACCTTCGTGGCGGCTGGCCAATGCGGGGTGCCGGCGGGGGCGAAGGCCTTGTCGTTCAACATCGCGGCGACCCTGGGCGCGGCGGCAGGCTACGTGAGCGTGTACTCGGCGGGCATCGCGCCCCCGCTAGTTTCGGTGATCAACTACGTGGCCGGCCAGACCAGATCCAACAACGGAGTGGTCGGTTTGGGGCCCGGCGGAGACTTCGTCGTGCAGTCCGGTCAGGCTACGGGCACGGTGCACGTGGTCATCGACGTGAACGGCTACTTCAAGTAGAGGACGTCCGCCTCACGTCGAAATGAGCGCGGGGGTGCCTTCGCGCGCCGGTTCACTTCGCGAGGGGATCGGGGCGAAGCT
>VBJX01000066.1 GCA_005879775.1 Chloroflexota bacterium | reverse complement strand
GCTCATGAAGACCGGCGCCTCGCTGAATTTGCGCGAGATGCCTGACTCCCAGCCGAACGACTCGCAGACCGCGTAGCTGGTGGTCAAGGGGATCACCGTGGCTGCCAGCACCGATGCGCCGAACAGGCCGAACGCGAACATCCCCTCGGCCAGCCCCCCGGCGACTGGTCGCAGGGCCACGGCGGCATCGCCTGCGGTCGTGATCTTCAGCCCGCTGCCGAAGAGGGTGACCGCAGTGACGATCACGATGAAGACCGCGATGACGTTGGTCCAGAGCGCCCCGACCAGCGCGTCGGCGCGCTCCAGGGGAAGCTCCTCGGCTCCCAGCCCCTTCTCGGCGACCGACGCCTGCAGGTAGAAGAACATGTAGGGCGTCACGGTGGTGCCGACCACCGCGATCATCAGCAGCAGCTGCGAGGGCTCCGCCGGAAGGTGCGGGCTGACCAGCGCACGACCAACCTCGCCCCAGTTCGGCTCGACCACGAATGCGCCGACGATGTAGGCCAGGAAAACGACCGCCACCGAGAGGAAGACCCGCTCGACCACCCGGTAGCTGCCGAAGACGACCAGCGCCCAGATGGCGGCCGCCACGAGCGGGACGGTGATGAAGCGTGAGGGCCCGAAGATCTCCAGGGCACCGGCGATGCCGGCAAACTCGGCAACGACCGAAGCCGCGTTGGCCACGATCAGGACCAGCATGGCAACCAGCGTCCAGCGGATGCCGAAGTCGTCGCGGATCAGGTCGCCGAGCCCCTGGCCGGAGACCGCCCCCATCCGTGCCGCCATCTCCAGCGCGATGGCCAGCATCACGGTGGTCAGCGGCAGGATCCAGAGGAGCGAGAAGCCGGTGGTCGCGCCGAGCACGCTGTAGGTGGCGATGCCGCCGGCATCGGTTCCGGCCAGCCCGGCGATCAGGCCCGGCCCCATCACCGCCAGGAAGGCCAGCAGCCCCGAGCGGTGGACCCGGAAGTTCGGCAGCCGATCCCGGATCGAGCGCTGGGCGCGGCGCACGGCGCGCGGCAGCGCCAGCCGGGTCATGGCTCAGTGCTCCTCGGCCGGCTCGAAGATCTCGGGCAGGCGCCTGCGCCACCCCTCACCGAGCGCGCGCTCGAATGCGTCGTCCACGGTGACGATCCCCTGCATCTTGCCGTCGGCATCGACCACCGGCAGGGCGAGCAGGTTGTAGCGCGCGATCGCGGCGCCCGCCTGCTCGGCATCGACGTCGACCGTCACGCTGATCGGGTCGGGGCGCATGAAGTCGCGGACCCTGGTCTCCGGGCTGGCGACGATCAGGCCGCGCAGAGTGATGGTCCCCGCCAGGGTTCCATCGGGCTCGGTGACGTACAGGTAGTAGACCTGGTCGGCGCTGGGGTGCCGTTCGCGGAGCATGTCGATGACGTCCTGCGCGGTGTGCTCCGGCGAGATGGTCAGGAAATCGGTCGTCATCAGGCCTCCGGCGGTCTCCTCGCCATAGGCGAGCAGCTCGCGAACGTCGGACGCCTCTTCCGGCTCCATGAGGCCCAGCAGCTCCCGCTGGCGCTCCTCGGAGAGATCGGCGACCAGGTCGGCCGCCTCGTCGGGACCCATCTCCTCGAGGATGTCGGCCGCCTTCTCGGGTGGCAGATCCTCGAGGATGTCCACCTGGTCATCGGCCTCCAGCTCCTCGAGGACATCGGCGGCCCGTTCGTCATCGAGCGCGGCCAGGATCCCGGTTCGATCCCGGGGGGCGAGCTGCTCGACGATGTGGGCCACGTCGGCCGGGTGGAGGGTGGCGAGCGCGCCATGCGGCACGCGCAGCTTCAGGCTCGAAACGCTCGACTCGACCGGGTCGACGTCCTCCCATTCGATGTAGTTCTCCGGCTCGATGCGCATGGCGCGTGCCAGGCGCTCACCCGGTCCCGAGATGCCGAGACGGCGCAGGATGCCGGCCAGGCCCACGTCGACCGCCACGAGGCGCAGGTTCCCCTCGACCGGGGCGAGCTGGATGTCGTTGACGCGCACGATCTTGCGACCCTCGACGTCGACGATCTGCTTGTCCTGCAGGTCGAGCCAGAGGCGGATCTCGTTCGGGCGCTGCCGGAAGCTGGTGATGTCGATGCTCGAGGTATGGAGGCGCGCGCCGCTCTCGTCGACCTGGTCGACGGCGGTCCAGGGCAGGAAGATGTCCCGTCCGCCCGCGACGCGCACCACCAGCCCCGTGACCGGCGGGTAGGTCTCGCCAAGGGCCACGATCAGGTCGCGGACCTTGCCGAAGGCCCCGCCGTCGCGGTCTCGCACCGGCTGGCCGATGAGCTGGCTCAGGAAGAGCATGGAACGACCACCTCGCCTTCGCGTCGGACTGACGCGCGCTTGGTGGTCGAGAGCGGCGGATCGGTGGGTGGGCGAGCGTCTCGGGACGCTAGGCGATCACCCTCCCGTCAGCCGTCGGCCACGGGCGCGCACAGATTCGACTACCGGAATCAGCGTCCACGTTGGATCGCGCTTCGCCTCGAGTGAGTTCCGCGGCCGCGTCGACAGGAAACGAGCCGTCTGGGCCGCGCTGATTCTAGACCGATGCCTGGACCGGCGGAACCCCGTGAACCGGCGGCATCGCGCGTGCCTTCGCCCTGGCCCGGTGACGGGCGACCTTGGCCTGGTTGCCACAGGTTCGCATGTCGCACCATCGGCGTCGTCCGGTGGGGGAGTGGTCGACGAAGATCCAGCGGCAGCCCTCGTTGGCGCAGACGCGCAGCCGATCCGAGGCGTCATCGGCCAGGAGCTGGGCAAACGAGCTGGCGATGGTGGCGCGTGCCTGATCGAGCCGGTCCCCGACCTGGGCGAGCGTGTAGCGCGTGGCATCCGGATCGTGCCGGAGCTGGTGGTAGTGGAGCCCGTGGCGCAGGATGTGGTTGAGCGCCCGTAGCTGCTCGGCGCTCGGCTGGCCGGTCGAGGTCATCTCCTCCGCCGTCTCGTGGAGCAGGGTGCGCAGCATCTGGAACCGCTCCATGCGCCGCTCCGCTTCGGGAACGTCACGGTGCAGACGGCCGGCCTCGGACGCCCGTGCGCGATCGCTGATCAGTCCCTGCTCACGCAGCCAGGAGAGCAGCGCGTCGATGTCGGGAAGGCCTTCCACCGGCCGGCCGCGGCTGTAGGAGAGGGTATTGGCGAAGGTCACGAAGAGCTCTTCGGCCTGCTCCGGCTCCTTGGGCGCAACCTGCTTCATCGTCATGATGTAACCATTCTACCGCACTTGACAAGTTACCACCAGCCCTGTACAGTAGCCACTGTAACCAGTCGAAACACCTTTACAAGTTACTTACCACACGCGACAGGAGGGTAGGAGATGGTCGAACTGATTTTGATCTTTGCAGCAGTGCTGCTGTTGGACCTCGCCGCCCTGCGCTGGGGGGTCGACAGTCGCGAAAGATTCACAGGAGGAAACCGATGAGCCGAGGTGCTACGTACCTTGGGCTGCTGGGCTGGCTGAGGCAGGACGACATCCTGCGCGACGCTCGCGGCTGGCAGCGCTCGACAGAGACGATCCGGCACCGCCGCGGGCGGACGCTCGGAAGCAGTCTGCTGGGCGTGCTGACCCGCAAGCGGCGCTAATCCCGCCGACCGCCAAACGCAGAAGCCGATACGACCCGGCCCCGATCATGGGGCCGGATCGTTTTTTTGTGCCCCTAGAATTGCCGAATGCCTGCTCCGCGGGCCGCCGCCCGCTCCGATGACGCGCTCCTGACCAATGCCGAGATCGCGCGGGTCTTCCGCGAGATCGGGGACATGCTCGAGATTCTCGGCGAGGTGGTCTACAAGGCGGTCGCCTACCGCCGGGTGGCCGACGCGGTGGAGCGCTGGCCCGCTGACGTCGCCTCGCTCTACCGTCGCGGTTCGCCGCCGAAGATCCCGGGCGCCGGTTCGGCGCTGAGCGCCAAGCTCGCCGAGCTGGCCGATACCGGGGAGCTCGAGTACCACCAGCGGCTGC
Source organism: Chloroflexota bacterium (assembly GCA_005879775.1). Taxonomy (GTDB): domain Bacteria; phylum Chloroflexota; class Limnocylindria; order QHBO01; family QHBO01; genus CF-167. The sequence goes on along the minus strand of VBJX01000066.1, from coordinate 8,595 downwards.
GAGCCCAGGTCCCCGCCGGGCTGCTGGAGATCCTGGAGGTTCCCGGTGTCGGCCCTCGCACCGTGAAGCTCCTCCACGAGGAGCTGAAGATCGACACGGTGGCTGCCCTGACGGCCGCGGCAGAGAACGGCGGGCTGCGCGGGCTGAAGGGCCTCTCGGCGCGCACCGAGGAGAACATCCTGGCCAGCATCGCCCGGCTCGCCGATCGTGGCACGCGTCTCCTGCTCCACGACGCCGATGCGCTCGTCTCGCAGCTGCTCACCCAGCTGGGGGACGTGCCCGGCCTGCGCCGCATCGAGCCGGCGGGATCGCTGCGGCGCCGCAAGCCGACCATCGGCGATCTCGACCTGCTGGCCGCCACCGATGATCCGGCCGCCCTGATTGCCGCATTCGATCGGCTGCCGGACGTCGAGCGGATCCTCTCGGCGGGAACCGACAAGTCGAGCGTGCTCGTCGCCGGAAGGCGCCAGGTCGACCTGATGGTCTGCCCGCCGGCTGCATGGGGCACCCACCTGGTCCACTTCACCGGCAGCCGCGATCACAACGTCGTGCTGCGCCAGCGAGCGCTGGCCAGGGGCCTTTCCCTGTCGGAGAAGGGATTCAAGGTGGTCGAGAGCGGGGAGCTGCAGCCTGAGGCCAGCGAGGAGGTGGTCTACGAGCGCCTCGACCTGCCATGGATCCCGCCCGAGCTGCGCGAGGACACCGGCGAGATCCGCGCCGCGGAGAAGGGACAGCTGCCGCAGCTGGTGACCCTGGCGGACGTGCGCGGCGACACCCACGTCCACTCCGACTGGACCGATGGGGTCGACAGCATCGAGGCGATGGCGCGCGCCTGCCGCGCGCTGGGGCGCAGCTGGATGGTGCTGACCGACCATTCGCCCTCGCTCGGCATCACGCGCGGGCTGACGGCCGATCGGATTGCCGAGCAGCGGGCCGAGATCAATCGTCTCAACGGTGAGCTTCGCCCGTTCCGCATCCTGCACGGGACCGAGATGGAGATCCGCGCCGACGCCACCCTCGACTACCCCGACGAGCTGCTTGCCTCCTTCGACGTGGTGGTGGCCAGCATCCACACCGGCCGCCGACAGCCGAGCGAGCAGCTCACCCGACGCACGCTGGCCGCGATCGAGAACGAGCACGTGGACGTGATCGCTCATCCGACCGGGCGAATCGTGAACCGGCGCGACCCGATCACGCTCGACTGGCCCCGGATCTTCGAGGCCGCCGCGCGCACCGGGACTGCCCTGGAGCTGAACGGCAGCCCACGCCTCGACCTGGACGACTCGCTGGCGCGCGCCGCCGGAGAGGCCGGCGTCAGGCTGTCCGTGGCCAGTGATGCGCACCGCACCGAGGAGCTCGACCAGCTTCGCTACGCGGTCGACATGGCCCGCCGGGCCTGGCTGACCGCCCCGCAGGTGCTCGGCACGCGCACCGCCGCGAAGCTCCTCGAGGCGGTACGGTGACGGCGGACCGGATCAGCCAGCGGATGGACGCGCTTCGCCGGAGGGTCGAGCGGCCCGAGGCACTGGTGCTGGCGGCGGCGCTCAGTGGGCTCGCCGCGTATGGCTGGCTCGCTCCGCCATTCTGGGTGGCGGTCACGATCGCCATCCAGCTTGCGCTCGGCGGGTTCGGGACGGTCTGGCTGATCGGCGCCGCGCAGCCGCGCCTCGGCTACGCGCGCTACGCCACGCCGGCTGTGGCCGCGGTCTCGCTCACGCTCGCCGGTCGCCTGGTCGGCGGGCCGCTCCAGCTGGTCGTGCTGCCGCTGGCGATCGTGCTCATCTTCGGGGTGGTGTGGGCCGAGCTGCAGGTCGCCGCCGGTCGCACCCCGCGCCTGACCGTCGACCTGTCGCTGGTGGGGATCGTGTTCGCCGCTGCCGCCGGGGTGGCGGGCCTCTTCCCGAAGCTGTCGTGGCCGCCGGCCCTGATGGGCGGTACGGCGTCGAAGCGGTCGCGCAGGCTGGGCTGCACCTGCTGGCCATTGGGCAGCTGGGGGCGGTGTTGGCCCTGCTGCCACTCCCCGGCGTGGTGGGGCCGGCCATCCTGGCGCTCGGCTTCCACGCCTGGGCGGGGGCCGCCGAGGCGCTCGACGACGGCGCCGGCGCCTGGTCGGTGGTGATCGAGTTCGGCAGCCTGGCGCTCCTGGGGTTGCTCGTCGCCCTGCTGCTGCGAGGCGGCTGATTCGCTCGGGCGGGCCAACATCGGCTGCGCGTTGACACCCCCATCGGGCGGTGCTACAACAAGGCGCTCTTGAGCCGGGTGGCCCCTGAAAAGGGGTCGATTGAGCCTGTTTTTGACCGCCGCGCAGACCGTGGGGAGACGATGACGCTCGGAGAAACCGATACCACTGGCCGCCAGCGGCGCCACCTCTCGGACCTGGCGATTGCACAGGCAACCCAGGGCGAATGGGAGGCGGCGGTGGCCACCAACCGCGAGCTCCTGGAGCTTGGTGCCGACACCGATGCCTACAACCGGCTCGGCAAGGCGCTGGCCGAGCTGGGCCGCCACGCCGAATCGCTCGAGGTCTACGAGCAGGCCCTGGCGCGCGACGCCACCAACCGGATCGCCGAGCGGAACGTGGAGCGGCTGCGGGTGATCGTGGCCGGACAGGCGGCCGCGGTCGGAGGAGACGGCAAGCCGGAGAAAGCGACCGCCGCCCACTTCATCGAGGAGATGGGGAAGACCGGCCATGCGCGGATGATCAACCTGCTGCCGGTCAAGCAGCTCGCCCCGCTCTCGCCGGGTGACGCCGTTGAGCTCCACCTGGACGGCAAGGTGTTGCTGGCGCGCGTCGGGGAGGTCGAGATCGGGCAGGTCGAGCCGCGCATCGGCTCACGCCTGGCCAAGCTGATGAACGGCGGCAACCGCTATGAGGCCGCCATCACCACCGTCGACCGGGACGAGGTGCGGATCATCATCCACGAGGTCTTCACCCACCCGTCGAACTTCGGCAAGGTCTCGTTCCCGGCCAGTGCCACGGCTCGCGCCGCTGACGTCAGGCCGTACATCAAGGGCACCGCGCTCCGCTACGATGACGAGGAGGAGTCCGAGGAGCTCGAAGAGGAGTCCGAGGAGGTGGAGGAGCTCGATACCACCCTCCCGGAGTTCTCGGCCGAGCCCGACCTCGAGGAAGAGCTGCTCGAAGAACCGTAGGAGCCGATGATCGAGGCTGACAGGAAGCGACTGGACCACGTCGTTCTTCCCCGCCGCCTCCCCGGCCTGGCGCTCCTGGAGCGCTACTTTCCCTCCCCGGCTGACAACCAGCTCGACGCCGAGCTGACCTCCTTCGCCCGGCCCGGCGACACCGTCCTCGACCCGTGGGCGGGGACCGGCTGGACCGCCAGGCGCGGCATCGCCGCCGGCATGCGGGTCGTCGCCGCCGACCCCAGCCCCTTTGCCCAGCTGGCGGGACAGGCCTTCCTGCTCGCCCCGGAGCCCGCCGCCCTGGACGCCGCCTTTGGGCAGCTGGCCGCCTCGCGACGGGTGGACGTGCCGCTCAGCCAGCACATCGAGGAGCTGTACGCCACACGCTGCGCCACCTGCCGACGTCCGGTGGTCGGCGAGCAGTTCATCTGGCCGCGCGACGGCGATGCCCCGGGCCGGAAGATCTACCGCTGCGCCAACTGCGACCTGTCGGTCGGCGGGCCGGAGGAGCGCGTCGCCGCCGTCGACGACGCCGACCTGGCCAAGCTGGGAATCGACCGCCCCGCTGCCGCTGCCGATCCGCTGGGGTCCGCCGATCCATCGGCCGACGTCGAGGATGACCTGCCACCCGCCCCGGTTGGCCTGACCGGCACGCCGGAGCCGGATGAGGAGGAGCTGGACGAGTCGCCGGCCCCGCTCGGGGAGCCGGGAGGTCCGCCGCCACCACCCGCGGGAGCCGCCGATCCCCCGACCGGTGCCCTGCGCCCCGCCCGGCCGCGCTATGCCTCGACGGTCCACCCCGATCCCGCCCCGCAGGAGCCGACCAGCGACGTGCGGCACAGCCTCCACTACCAGCAGCTGCGCGACCGATTCCCGGTGCTCGACGGCCGGACCGAGCTGGTCGAGGAGCTGCTCGAGCTCTACACGCCGCGCAACCTGTACGCGCTGCAGACGATCGCCAACAAGATCGATTCGGAGTTTCGCGACCCGCCGCTGGCCGCAGTCTTCCGCCTGGCCCTGGCCGCCTGTCTCCTCCCCGGGAGCCGCCTGAACGGGTATCCGGGGCGGGTCGCCTCGTTGCGCATCGGGAACGGGCACGTCCGGCAGCCGGCCTCGCGTCATCAGCGTGAGGTGAACGTGTGGCGCCTCTTCGAGGCCGCCGTACGCGACGTGCGGACCGCGATCGCCGCGCTGGGGCGCGATCGGCGCCAGGCGCGGTTTGCCGCTGACCTCGAGGAGCTCGGCGGGGTGGGCGCGGCAAACGTGCTCTGGATCCGCTGCCGCCCCGCCGTCGTCGGGCAGTACCTGCCGCCCGCGGGCGTCGACTTCGTGCTTGGCTCGGTTCCGCCTCCGGCCAGCGTGGACGAGCTGAGCTTCGAGTACCTCGCCACCGCCTGGCTGATCGGCCGCGAGGCGGCCGAGACCCTCCGCCTGGAGCCGATCTTCGGCACCTCGCAGGGCCGCGGCGAGGGGGCGGAGGCCACCGTGCTGCGCCACGCGCTCGCCTCCGCAGCGGGGGCGCTCAAGGCGGATGGCTGGCTCAACGTCATCCTGGAGGGGGCCGATCCCGACCGCATGCTGGCCGTGGCGGTCGGCGGCGCGGGCGCCGGCCTGGACCTCGTCGATGTCATCCATCGCGAGTCGCTCCGCTCCGGCGACTGCGCGACGCTCCATTTCCACAAGCCATCCCCCGAGGAGCGGCTGCGCGAGGCGGTCGGCCCGCGCCCGCTGCAGCTCGGCTCGGACGACGGACATCTCACCTACCCCGAGCTGGCCGATGCCATCACGCACGCCGCCACCGCGCTCCTGCGCGACCGAGGGGAGCCGGCCAGCCTGACCCGCCTCACGGCCGCCTACCTCCTCGAGCTGCAGCGCACGGGGCTGCTGCAGCGGGTCGCCGCCTCGCGGCCGTCGAACACGCACGAGCCCGCCGTTGACGAAGCGCCCGCCCCCGAGCCGGAAGGCGGGGAGCGGCTCGATCGCGGCGGCGCCGCGCTCCTCTCCACGCTGCTGCGCGAGGAGCTGTGGCGCGAGGACCACCCCGCGCTTGTCCGGCTCGGCGACGGGGATCGGCCTCTCTGGTGGCTGCGCGAACCGGAGCTGGACGACGCCCCGCTCGCCGACCGGGTCGAATGGGCGACCTTCTCGATCCTGACCACCGCGGGCCGGCTGGACGAGCATGCCTTCCTGGAGCGGATCTACGCGCTCTTCCCCGGCCTCTCCTCACCGGACGAGGAGCTGGCTCGGGCCTGCCTGGCGGGCTACGCCGCGGTCGGGGAGAAGGGGATGCTGCGCAGCGAGGAGGAGCTGGCCGGGCGGCAGGACGATCACGCGAGGGTGATCGGCACGCTCGTCGACTATGGCCATCGGCTCGGCCTGCGGGCCTGGGTGAGCCACCGCGAGCAGGATCGTCCGTACCTGGACGCGACGCTCCTCGATCGGCTGCGGGACGACGAGCGGCGCGCCTACCTGCCACTCGTGGTGCGGGCGCCGGCCGAGGCACTCGCCGCCATCGACGCCATCTGGTACCTCCGCGGCAAGCTCGCCTTCCTCTTTGAGGTGGAGTGGACCGCGATGCTCGGTGAGCCGGTCCTGCGTCGCGGGCGCGAGATCGAGCCGACCGACCAGCAGGCGCGCTTCATCGTCCTGCCCCCAGAGCGCACCGAGCTGGCACGACTCAAGCTCGATCGCTCTCCGTGGCTGCGGGCGGAGGTTGCGCGCCAGAACTGGCACTTCCTGAAGTGGTCGCACCTCGACGCGCTGGCGGCGCGCGACGGCGCCAGCCTCGAATGGCTCGAGCCCGTCCTCGGCCTCGACCCGCTGATCGAGCGCGGCGGCGAGCAGCTCACCATGTTCGGCGAGTGACCCTGGCTCGTTCGACCGGGCGGCGCCGGCCGCGCTAGACTCCGGCCGGGAGTGCCGCAGCTCCCCCCTGTGGCACTCCCACGCACCTCGCCCTACCATGCGCCGAGCAATGCTGGTGCTCACCCCATGATGCGCGGCCCCTGGCACGGGGGCGAAGGTCCGAACCTCAAGGCGCGGCCCGGCAGCGGCCCGGCCACCTTCCGCCGCATCGTCGCCTTCTTCCGCCCCTACTCGCGGCGCCTGGTGGTCATCGCCGGCCTGATCGTGCTGACGGTCAGCATCGGCGTCATCAATCCGATCCTCCTCAAGCTGATCATCGACAACCTGCTGGGGCCCAAGGACCTGGGCCTCCTCTACCTGCAGGCGGGGCTCATGATCGTGCTGCCGATCATCTCCAGCCTGCTCGGTGTCTGGCAGTCCTACCTGTCCAACGTTGTCGGCCAGCGGGTCATGGACGACCTGCGCCTGGCGCTCTACAGCCACTTGCAGTGGATGCCGCTGCGCTTCTTCACCGAGACGCGAACGGGCGAGATCCAGAGCCGCATCGGCAACGACGTCAACGGGGTGCAGTCGGTGGTGACCGATACCGCCGCATCCCTCCTGGCGAACTTCGCCACGGTGGCGACCACGGTGATCGCCATGACCATCCTCGACTGGCGCCTCACGATCCTGAGCCTTGGGATGCTGCCGGTCTTCGCCTACATCACCTACCGGGTCGGGAGGGTGCGCCGCGCGGTGAGCGCCATGACGCAGCGCTCGCTGGCCGAGGTGAGCGCCATCACCCAGGAGTCACTTTCGGTCTCGGGCGTGCTCCTCTCCAAGACCTTCGGCCAGCAGCAGGCCAGCATCGAGAAGTTCCGCGCCGAGTCGCGCCGCCTCGGTGACCTGCAGATCCGCCAGTCGATGATCGGGCGCTGGTTCTTCGCCATGATCGGCACGTTCTTCTCGATCGCCCCGGCCTTCGTCTACCTGCTCGCCGGCTCGCTGATCATCGGCGGCGACACGCATGTCTCGGTCGGCACCATCGTGGCCTTCACCACCCTCCAGAGCCGCCTCTTCTTCCCGCTCGGCCAGCTGCTCAGCGTGCAGGTCGAGATCCAGGGCGCCCTGGCACTCTTCGACCGGATCTTCGAGTACCTCGAGATGGAACCGGAGATCCGCGACGCGCCCGATGCGGTCGATCTGGATCCGGCGACCCTGCGCGGGGACCTCGCCTTCCGCGCGGTCAGCTTCCGCTACCCCTCCCCGCCGGTGCAGCCCGAGGTCGCCAGCGAGGCCGCGGAGGCCGAGGCGGAGGGTCGCGCCGTGCCGATCACGATCAAGCCCTTCGGGCTGACCGAGATCGACTTCGAGGCACGGCCGGGCCAGCTGGTGGCGCTGGTCGGTCCATCGGGCGCCGGCAAGACGACGACGACCTACCTCATCCCGCGCCTCTACGACGTCGACGAGGGGGCGGTCTTGATCGACGGGATGGACGTGCGCCACATTCGCCTCGAGTCACTGGGACGGGCGATCGGGGTCGTCACCCAGGAGACCTACCTGTTAAGCCCGACGCCTCCATGGACGAGATCGAGGCCGCTTCGCGGGCGGCGGCGATGCACGACCGGGTCATGGAGCTCCCAGACGGCTACGACACCGTCGTCGGAGAGCGGGGCTACAAGCTCTCCGGCGGGGAGAAGCAACGAGTGGCGATCGCCCGCGTCCTGCTCAAGGACCCGCGCATCCTGCTCCTCGACGAGGCAACCAGCGCCCTCGACACGGTCAGCGAACGGCTCATCCAGCGGGCCCTCGCCGGCCTGATGGAGGGGCGCACCACGATCGCCATCGCCCACCGCCTCTCGACCATCCTGCGCGCCGACCTGATCCTGGTCTTCGATCGGGGGCGGATCGTGGAGCGCGGCACGCACGATGAGCTCCTGCGCCACGAGGGCCTCTACGCCCACCTCTACGCCGAGCAGTTCGCGAGCGAGCAACCCGCCTGACGCCGCGCTGCCTGCCGCGGCTCAACGTTCCGCCGCGGCCACGCGTCGGAAGGGCATGATCACCAGCAGCATGGACGCGCGGACCACCCTGCGACCGGATGCATCGGCCGATGCCGACCTGCTGCGCGACACCGTCGTCAGCCTGCAGGTCGACCGCGGCGCCGAGCTCTGGGGCCTCGCCCGGCACCTCGGCCTGTCACCCGAGGAGGCCGATGACGCCGTGCAGGACACGTACGTCCGCCTCTGGACGGCGCTGCGCGATGGAGCGGATATCGAACGCCCGGACGCCTGGGCGTTCCGCTCGCTCTATCGGCTGGCGATGGATCGCCATCGCTGGCATCGGCGCGTCCGTCTCCTCTCCGAGCGGATCGGTGCCCAGCCGCCGCGACGCGCCCCCGTCGACCACGCCGATCGGATGGCGATCTGGGAAGCGGTGGAGGGACTGCCGGAGCGGCAACGACTGGCGATCTACCTTCGGTATCGGGCAGACCTGCCGTACGAGGAGATCGGAGCGATCCTGGGAATCGTGCCCGCCTCCGCGCGCAGCCATGTGAGCCGTGCGCTCGACGCCCTTCGGGCCGAGCTCGGCGAGGAGGGTTCTCGA
>VBJX01000065.1:6093-12628 GCA_005879775.1 Chloroflexota bacterium | reverse complement strand
CCAGGCCCGCGCCATGTCAGTGGCGCCGCCGGCAAAGGCGAGCAGGAACGGCACGATCAGCGCCATCTCGACGAGGGCCTGTCCTCGCTTCGATGTGCTGCGCCGGTGATGGAGCCGGGTGAGAAGTCCGCGCATGGTCCGTCCGTGTGGCTGTGCCGCCATGATCGGAATTGGACCTTGCAGACCGCCTTGCAGGCATGAGGCAGTCGGGGTATGGAGGACCAGTACCTTGGTCCGGGGGGTGGCCGCGGGCCTCAGGCCAGCGGGGTCACCTCGACGTGGTCTCCCGCCTCGGTCCGGCTGGCTGACAGCGCCCCGACCGGGAGCTCGATGCAGTCCCGAGCCCCGCGGGCCCACCACACCACGCGCCACGGACGCAGGCCCGATACGACTCGGCGCACCGTCCCGTCGCCGTCGACGAAGGCCACGTCAATCGGATAGCGCATGAAGAACATGTGGATCGACTGCGTACGCTCGATCAGCAGCCCCTCCCCGGCAGGGAGCTGCGGAGTGGCCAGCAGGCCCACCGTCCGCTCAGCCAGGGAGCTTGCGACCCGGCACCGCTCGTCAATGGAGTTCCCCCGCGTCAGGTTGGCGATCCGGACGTATCGGCCCATGTGCCGACTCGCTCCTCCACACCCGAGCCGAGTCCACCGTCGTCGCCGGGCTCATCGGTCTCCTCGGCCTGCTCGGCAGGCAGGGTCAGGGCGACCGTGGAGCCCTCTCCAGGGTGGCTCTCGATGCGAATCTCGCCGCCCATGGCTCCCAGCAGCCCCCGTGCTGCATACAGGCCGATTCCGCTGCCGTCGGTGGCCAGGCGCCGTGCCTCGCCCGAGCGGAAGAACTGCTCGAAGGCCCGCTCGCGCGTGGCCGCATCCATCCCGATCCCCTCGTCGCTGATCGCAATCTCGACGAGGGGCCGTCCGCTGCTCCCCTGCGCAGACTGCGGCGTCACACTGACTCGCACCGTGCTGCCTGGATGGCTGTACTTGACCGCGTTGTCCAGGACGGCCCACAGGACCTGCTCGAGCCGATCCGGATCACCCACCACCAGGTGCGGTGCTCCCTCGACCAGAAGCTCGAACGTCCGATCCGCCCGGAGGGCATCCCACGTTCGCTCGATGATCGGCGCCGGTCGAAAGACCTCCTGGAGCGGGCTGAGAACCCCCACCTCGAGCCGGGACATCGCGAGCAGCTGGCCGACCATGCGCCGGAGGCGATCGGCCTGGTGGGCGATCGATTCCAGGTCAGCGCGAGCCGAGGCAGCCAGGCCTCCCGTCTCCTGGACCTCGGCCGCCAGCGCCCGGATGCTGGTCAACGGCGTCTGGAGGTCGTGGGTGATGCCGCGCAGGAAATCGGTCTGCACCGCCGCCACCCGGTTCAGCTCCTCGGACTTGGCGCGGAGGCGTGTGTAGAGGAGCGCGTGCTCGATCGCGGTCGCGGCATGCTGGCCGAGCAGGGAGAGCAGGTCCAGCTCGGCGGGGGAGGGTGGCTGCCTGCCCTCCCAGGGGGCGAGCAGGATCGCGCGGAGGTCGTCGCCGGCGGCAACGTCGACGATCACGAAGGCTCCCCATGGCCCGATGGCGTGGCGGGCCCCCGGCCCGCTCGCTGCCGTCTCGAGGGTGGAGGCCCAGCGATGGACCTCTGCGATCGGCATCGTTGGCGCTTCGAGCTCCTTGGGCGGATAGACGCCCGTGGGGAGCGCCTCCTCGTCGGCTGAACGCAGCACGGCCATGGCCCAGGTCGGATCGCCCGCCAGCGAGCACGCGGCGGTGACCATCGAACGCGCCGCGGCGGTGGCATCCAGGGTGATGGGCGCTGCGCGCACCTGGGCGGCAAGGTCGGCGATCTGGCGGTTGCGCTCGTCGAGCGCGCTCGCCAGCCGCCGCTGTGCCCCGGTGAGCGACTCGTCGCCGGGCGAGCCCTCGCTGGGCGCTGACGCCAGCCCCCGCCTGGCGAGCTCGACCATGGAGCGTGCCTCGTCGGTCACCAGGCGGCCGGCGACCACGGTGACCACCGCTGCCCACAGCAGCGCGCCGATGGAGGCCACCAGCAGGGCCGTGCCGAGCCCGACTCGTGAGAGCCACTCGCCGGCCGTGCTTGCCAGGAAGGCGAAGCCGATGAGCGGCGGCAGGGCCGCGATCAGCAGGACGGCAATGAGCCGGAGGGATGGGCGACCGAGATCCACGGTCAGACCGCGGCGGTGGTGGTGGCGCCCTGACGCTCGGAGACCAGCCGGTACCCGATCCCGCGATCGGTGATCAGGTAGCGGGGATGGTCGGGATCTTCCTCCAGCTTGCGGCGAAGACGGCGCACGGTGACCCAGACGTATGACGGATCGGCGCCGTCGGACTCGGCCCAGACTCGTTCCAGGATCGTGTCGGTGGGGACGGTTCGATCCGGCGACGCAATGAGCACCTGCAGGAGGCGAACCTCGGTGGGAGTGAGTGGCTGCGTCCCGGAGCCGGTCGTGACGCGGCGCGAGGCGAGGTCGATCTCGAGCTCGCCGCCGCCGAGCGTCAGGTGCGAGCGTCCCGCGGTGCGGCGCAGGACGCGCTGGACGCGGGCCACCAGCTCATCGGGGTTGAACGGCTTCGTGATGTAGTCCTCGGCATAGTCCTCGAGGGCGCGCACCTTGGCCTCGGAGGCGTCGACCGCGGAGAGCACGATGATCGGCAGGTCGGCGATCCGCTTCACCCGGGCGCTCAGCTCGAAGCCGTCGATCCCGGGCATCATCAGGTCGATGATCAGGAGCGACGGCCAGCCACGGTCCAGCTGGTTGAGCGCAGCGGCTCCCGACGAGGCGGTGCGGACGTCGTAGCCCTCGCGCGCCATGCGCCTGGCGAGGACGGCCAGGAGGGTGGGGTCGTCGTCGACCAGCAGGATGGCCGGCCGCAGCGCCGGCAGCATCTAGATGCCCGGGCCTACCAGGACAGTGATCACGGCCGGGCCGAGGATCACGATGAAGATGGTGGGGAAGATGCAGCCGACCATGGGGAAGAGCATCTTGACCGGGGCCTTGGCGGCGGCCTCCTCCGCGCGCTGGCGGCGCTCGATGCGCAGCTGCTGCGACTGGATCTGGAGCACCTTGGCAATCGGCACGCCAAGCTGCTCGGCCTGGACGATGGCGCCGATGAAGTTGGTGATCGGCTGGGCATCGGCGCGGGAGGCGACGTCCCTCAGCGCCTCACGGCGGGTGCGGCCCATGCGAATCTCGGCCAGCGCCTGGCGGAACTCGTTGACGAGCGGTCCTTCCATCTTCTCGACCACCTTGGCGAGCGCAGCGTCGAAGCCGAGGCCGGCCTCGACCGAGATCGTCAGCAGGTCGAGCGCATCAGGGAGCTCGAGGACCATCGCGAACGAACGGCCGCGGATTCGCCGGCCGAGCCAGAATTCAGGGGCAACGAAGCCGATGGCGCCGCCTGCGATGGCGAAGACGAAGCCGATCTGAATCTTCCCGATCAGCAGGCCCAGGAAGAAGCCGATCACCACGAACACGATGCTCGAAAGGATCTTGACCCCCATCCAGTCCGCGCCGCGCAGGCCGCCCGGATAGCCTGCCTTCTCCAGCTTCGAATCGGTGCGGGCGATGATCCCGCCCTGGTCGCCGCGGCGCGCGATACGCGCCAGGCGTTTGATGATCGGTCGCATGACGCGCTCGAAGAAGGGCTGCTGCAGCTCGAACTCCTCGAGGGTCTTGGGCTGAACCACGAGCTGTTCGAGGCGAGCCTGCACGGCATCCTTGGGTGGTCGTCCGGCCAACCCGACGGTGATGAGCAGAACGGCGGCGGCGGCGAGCGCGGCAATAACGATCTCGGAGGGCATCTGGATTACACCTTGATGTCGACGATACGCCGGATGAATACGTAGCCGATCCCCATCGAGATGAGGCCCACGATGAAGAAGATGATCCCGGTCGGCAACCCGAAGGTCTGCGGCGGACTCTTGATCATGGCCAGCATGTATGACGGGCTGATCAGGAACAGGATGGCGGCGAGGCCGACCGGGAGCAGGGTGATCACATAGCCGCTGTAGCGCTGCATCGCGGTCAGAGTCCGAATCTCGCCCTGGATCCGGATCCGCTCGCGAATGGTGAACGCGATCGAGTCGAGCACGGTGGCCAGGTTGCCCCCGACCTGGCTCTGGATGTTGATCGCGGTGACCATCAGCTCCAGGTCCTCGGAGGCGACCCGCCGCACCAGGTTGTTGAGCGCCGGCTGCAGGGCCACGCCCAGGCTCATCTCACGCACCACCCGATCGAACTCCTCGGAGATCGGCGGGCGCGCCTCCCGCGTCACCAGCTCGATTCCCTGCAGGAACGACGAGCCGGCTCGCAGGGAGTTGGCCAGCAGGGTGATGGTGTCCGGCAGCTGGTCGCCGAAGGCCTGCAGCCGCTTCGCCTGCCGGCGCTTCAGGTAGAAGCGCGGGAAGTAGGCGCCGATGGCGAAGATGACGGCCATCGCGATCGGATTGCGGAACCCCGGGATGATGATCCCGAGCACGAACGCGACGAAGACGAATGCAAAAGGCGAGAGCGCCCAGGCAACCACGAACTCGGACGGCCGCATCTTGAGGTCAGCCCGGGCGATCTCGACAGAGAGACGCGCCGCCAGGCCCTGCGAGTCAAGGGCTCGGTCCACGCCGGCGAGCACGGCCGAGCCGCGCTCGGAGGCCTGGGCGCGATCGCCCCCCTGCGCACGCGCATAACGCTCCAGGCGTGATGCGACGCCGCCGCCGCCACCGCTCATCGCCACCCCGACGGCGATCAGCAGGACGGCACCCGCGGCAAGTCCGGCGATCAGGAACGGCAGCATTCCCATGGAAGGCGACTCCTAGAACGGTGAGCCGAAAACGTTGGGCGGCAGATGGATCCCGGCCGCGTCGAACTTCTCGACGAACTTGGGGCGGATCCCGGTCGGCTTGAGCTTGCCCTGGATCTTGCCCTCGACGACGGCGGTCTGCTCGTACACGAAGATGTCCTGCATGACGATGACGTCACCCTCCATGCCCTGCACCTCGGTGATCGCCACGATCTTGCGCGAGCCATCCTTGAGGCGATTCTGGTGCACGATCAGGTCGACCGCCGAGGCCACCTGCTCGCGGATCGCCTTGAGGGGCAGGTCCATGCCGGCCATCATGACCATCGTCTCGAGACGGGCGAGCATGTCGCGCGGCGAGTTGGCGTGGCCGGTCGACATCGAGCCGTCGTGGCCGGTGTTCATGGCCTGCAGCATGTCCAGCGCCTCGGAGCTGCGGCACTCCCCGACCACGATTCTGTCGGGGCGCATGCGCAGCGCATTGCGCACCAGCTCGCGGATCGGGATCGCGCCCTTTCCCTCGATGTTCGACGGGCGCGCCTCCAGGGTCACGACATGCTCCTGGCGAAGCTGAAGCTCGGCGGCGTCCTCGATCGTCACGATCCGCTCGTCATCGGGGATGAACGAAGAGAGGATGTTGAGCATCGTCGTCTTGCCCGAGCCGGTCCCGCCCGACACGAAGATGTTGAGGCGTGCCTTCACACAGGCCTCCAGGAACTCGAACATCTCCGGGGTCGCGGTCCCGAAGCGGATCATGTCCTCGACGGTGAACGGGGTGGCGGCGAACTTTCGAATGGTGAGCACCGGCCCAACGAGTGAGAGTGGCGGGATGATCGCGTTGACGCGGGAGCCGTCCGCAAGGCGTGCGTCGACCATCGGGCTTGACTCATCGATGCGCCGGCCGATCGGCGCGATGATCCGCTGGATGATCTTCATCACGTGCTCGTCGTTCTGGAACGTGACGTTGGTCAGCTCCAGGATGCCGTCACGTTCGATGTAGACCTGCTGCGGTCCGTTGATCATGAGCTCGGTGATCGTCTCATCGCGCAGGAGCGGCTCGAGCGGCCCGAGTCCCAGGATCTCGTCGGTGATCTGCTCGAGCATCCGCACCCGCTCGGCGCGGGTGAGGGCCAACCCCTCCTCGTCGGCGATCTTTCCGAAGAGCTCTTCGATCTGACGCCGGACCTCGGCCTGGTTGGAGAGGTCGAGCTTCGGGTCGAGCTCGTTGACGAGGCGGTTCTGGACGCGGTACTTCGCCTCGCGGAATGACTCGCGCGCGGGCGCGGCACCCAGGAATGGGCGCCCGGCCGCCGGCGGCGGCGGAGCCCCCGGCGCTCCCGGTGCCGGCCCGGTCGGGGTCGGGACGGAGGCGTCCGGAACAGCGGGGACAGCCGGCTCGCCCTCTCCGGCGGGCCGTGAGCGCTCGATCCTCTTCAGCAGTGACATCTCGGCAGCATCCCTCTCTAACGGCGGGCGAAGAGTCCGCGCTTGTTCGGCTTGTCCTCGGCAATGCTCGCCTCGGTGGCAAGCGTCTTCGCGAGCTTCATCACGTCGCGAGACATCACGCTGTCTGCATGTGATACGACAAACGGTACTCCACGATTCACTGCGAGCACCGAGAGGCGCCCGTCCGAAACGATCGTGCCGTCGATCGGACGCCGGATGGAGGCCTCGACGTCGGCGATCCGGATCCCCTGCGCCGCGTCGGCGCGGTTGAT